>CALUKL010000117.1 GCA_944321195.1 uncultured Alistipes sp. | reverse complement strand
CGAAGTGGTTTATCGCTGGGATGCAGCCCAGATGTACACGACGCTTGCCTCGCGGCTGGTGCCCGTGGAGTACGATGCCGTGAAACCCATGATGGCGGCGATCCGCGACGTGTGGTTCAAGCCCTATGTCCAGGCCGCGGGCGTGGACTTCATCAAGCGGATGTCTCCGAAGAAGGTGGTGCTGGTCGGCAGCCCCGAATACCAGAACGGTTCGATCAAGCTGGGCCAGGCCGAGGGCGCCCGCAAGATCCTGCTGCTCAATGCCAACAATTTCGATCCGACCGACGAGGCGGGTTTGAAGCAGGCCCTGCATACCATTCTGCACGAGTTTGCCCATATTCTGCACCAGACGGTGATGTTCGACAAGACGTATCAGGACATCAGTGCGGGCTTTTACAGCGCGACGGGATGGAAGGAGTACGACCGGAACCAGTCTCAGGATTATAATCCGGAATCCTATGCCCGCGGTTTTGTCAGCAACTATGCCATGAGCAGCAAGGACGAGGATTTCGTGGAGGTTCTCTCGATGATTCTGGTCTACGGCAAGCAGTGGTTCGACGAGACGGTGCTTCCTGTCGCCCAGGAGTCCGAAGAGACCGACGCCTACAATGCCCTCCAGCAGAAGCTGTCGATCGTGGAGACCTATCTGCTCAACTCCTGGGGCATTCAGTTCCTGGACAATGAGGTGACGGGCGAGCGCGGTCTTGAAAGTTATGTCCAGGAGGCCGTTGCCACGGTTGTAGCGACGCCGCCGACGGAGTAAGTTCCATTCAAAAAACAACAGAACATGAAAAAAACTATCAGCATAATAGCATTACTCTTCGGCCTGTCGTTCCTGACGTCGTGCGAGTCGACGGTGACGATGGACGGCAGTGCCGATGCGCGGGTCGATGCGGTGATCAAGGGTTACATTTCGGAGCTTGCCGCTGCCGAGAACGGCTGGATTTTCGACGTGATGACCAGCGAGGGCAACTACCGTTTCTACATGGAGTTCACCGATGACAACATGGTGACGATGTATACGGACAACCTCTATTATCCGCAGTGGAACGGGGTTCCCAAGACTTCGACCTACAATATTCGTTCGCTGCAGCGCCCGACGCTGTCGTTCGACACCTATTCGTATCTGGCCGTGATCAACGATCCGGACGACGGCATCAGCCACGGTTCGGGAAACATGGGTCTTCAGACGGATTTCGAGTTCGAGGTCGAGACCTTCACGGATGGCGTCTTCTCGCTGACGGGCCGTGTCAACCGGGTTGCGGCGACGCTGCGGCAGGCCACGGCCGAAGAGTCCGCTTCGGTGAAATCGGGCGGTTTGATGGATGTGCTCACCAATGCGCAGCGTTACCGTTCGGGCGAGTATTGCTACTTCATGGTCGGCGATACGAAGGTGAGCCTGATTCTCAATGCACGGTCGATCGACATTTCGTATGTGGATCCGGAGGGGAATGTGATCCAGTCTTCGGGTTATACGCTGACCGACCTGGAGGGGAACATCAGCCTGCTGGAGCCGATCGAGGTTGCCGGGGAGACGTTGACCGGTTTTGCCTGGGATGCTTCGGCGTCGGCATTCGAGGCCGAGGTTGCGGGGACTCCGCAGACTGTCGATGCGCAGGCCGATCCGGTTATTCCGCTCCATTACATGCTGGGCCCGAATAAGACTTATACCGTTCTGGCCTCGATGTTGGACATGTATCCGTCGTATTCCGCTTCGGAGAATGAGTTTGCCTATCTGTTCGTCCAGGCCTATACGTCGATTGCCCAGAGATACAGTTTGCAGTTGCAGGAGTTGGATCTGGAGTTTTACATGACGGATGGAGGAGCTCCGCGCATGATGATGGTATACTATTGCAGCGGTTATCAGGGCTGGGTTACCTACTCCCTGTCGTTCAACGAAGCGGAGGATCAGTTTACGGTTACCGGGATGTCGTTCGATGACGATGCCTACGGCAACGGGGCTCTCTTTGCGAGTGCTTATACGGCCTTGCCGCTGTTCTGGTCGGGTAAAACCTTCAAGATCGACTGGTCGCCGGTTACTTACGGTTCCTATTCCATGGGCCAGGTCGTTTTGGTTGACGGTGACGCACCTGCCGCTTTCCACGGAGCGCTTTTCTGATTGGGAAAGTCGTAATGCGATGAGGCCCGCTCATGTTATGAGCGGGCCTCGTTTTTTGAGTTTGTATTGATGGGAAAATCCGTCTTTTATTTGAACGCACGTAGGTGTCGTTGATGCTGCTCCGCCGTGAAACGGACCTGAACCGGCGCAAAAACTGGCAATGGTTGGCGGATTCTCGATTTAATTTCCTATCGTTGTAGACGATTCCGTGCCTCTGCGGATGCGTTTCAACCAAACCGTGTCGATGTCTGAAAAGTAGATGTTCAGATGTCCGTTGAATTTCAGCAAAGAGTTGTAGACCTCTCTGTGCGATAGCGCATAGCCCGTTCGCCCCGTTTGCTTTAAGTTCTCAATTTGTGATAGGAACACCTCGCCAACGGTGCGTTTCGTAGTCTTGTCTGCAACTCTTTCATGTAACGATGTCGCGGTAAACTCCTTTTTCTCGGCCTGCAATTCAATCATCTTTGCACGATAGGCTTCTATTTTATCTGCAATAAGGCGTTCTATATGCAAGCGATTCGGGCAATTTCTACGCGGTCTGTTTTTCTCGAAATCCCACAATGCGGGATTGACTGAAATACCGATGCTGGAATATTTTAACTTACGGTCTTTCGTGATTCGTAACATTAGCGGTGATTCATTGTTTGCCAATACTTTGGATTTGTAGCAAACGACCTCAATTGTGGCACTCATGGTTTAAACAACGGTTTAAACAACCTGTTTAAATGTGCATAAAACCGCTACGGAACAAGACAATAAGAAAACCACCTACATTGCTGTAAGTGGTTGATTTTCTTCGTGGTACCACCAGGAATCGAACCGGGGACACAAGGATTTTCAGTCCTTTGCTCTACCAACTGAGCTATGGCACCATCCGACGATAACCTCTTCGGTTCTATCGTGGTGCAAAGGTAAACAAAAAAAATGAATCTGCAAATCCTTCGATGAAAAATGTCGATTTTTTCCGCCCTTAACCCATCCTTCGACCGACCGCCTCCACCCTGAATCCGCCTTACAGGCCGATTTTCGTCTCCTCCCGCCTGTTTTTGTCGTTAATTCCGTATCTTTGACAGCATCAAAGACAGGTCGCGGCCCGGCAGATGCAAATTGGAAAAAGTTTACCTTTGCCGCAGTTCGCAATTTGCCTTGTCGGGCGTGTGCCGGAACTCCGGAAGCGGCTCTTTCTTCGATAGTAGGGCGGATCTGGCAGTGTCGGTTCGAGCCCCCGCCCGGCATCCGGAAATAGCGGATTCCGAACCGTATGACAAGTGTGTAGTAACTTTTGAGTGCAGAAATCCGCTTCTTTGTATTATGAAACGACAGCGGCGTAATGACATTTTGGTGGAGCAGGTGATCGAGCGGTTGAAGTCAATCCGTCGGACCCGGGGTTTGACCCAGGAGAATGTCCGTTTCGACACCGATCTGAATATTGGGCGGATCGAAAGCGGCCGCCACAGTATATCCTTGACGACTTTGGCCGATTTATGCGATTATTACGGGATTTCCCTGGAGGAGTTTTTTAAGGAGATCGAGACGCAGCGGCAAACCGCCCGACATGAGGAAAAGACTGTGTAACGGAGTGTACATGTCCATTTGAGCAAAGGATTCGGGATCGAACATTCGCTTCGGTCCCGATTTTTTGTGCCGTTCTGTTTCTGCGGAGCCTTCCGGGAGTCAGAGAACCTTCTCGAAGGCTTCGCGTTCGCCGCTGCGGTATACGACCTTCCCGCAGCGCACGAATCCCGTTTGGGTGAGGATCCGCAACATGCGCCGGTTGTCGAAATTGGTGTCGATGCGGAAGGCCCGGATCCCGCGTTCGCGGGCGAGTTGTTCCGTCTGTTTCAGGAATTCCCTCCCGATTCCGCTTCCCAGTGCTTCGTCGGCCACGGCCAGCCGGTGCACGACCACATAGTCGCCCCGGGTGAGCCACGCTCCGTCGAGGGCCTCGTAGGCCGGTTCCCCGTCGAAGACAATCGCACCGTAGGCGATGACCGTCAGCCCCCCGGACGCTCCCTCCCGGGTGATCACATGGCCGTATCGGTGTTTCAGATCGTCGTCGATATTCCCGGGGGCGGGGTATCCGTCCTGCCACTGGAGGCTTCCGGCGGCGGCCATGCGGCGCTGGGCCTGGCGGATGATTTGCAGGATGCGCGGGACGTCGGCAGGGGTTGCCGACCGAAAAAGGGTCTGTTCCATGGGCGGAGTCTGCAGGTTCGGCATTCCGGGAAGGTTCCGCTCCGGCTGCCGGGCGGACCGATCCACGGCACAAAGGTACGAAAAGATCGCCGGATGTCGTCTTGCCTGCATGGATGGCTGACTTTTTGTCACAACCTGTCCCGAAATGTCGGGATTTGTGACAAATGGTGACAAAATTTCCGATTTCATGCTGTGGCACAGGTTTTGTTCCATTGGGGGTTGAAACCGCTTCGGAAGAGGCGGGGACGCAAGAACGAATGTTAAACCAAAATAAACAAGGAGGACACAACTATGGTACCTGTAAGACGGAATCAAAACTGGCTGCCGAGCATTTTCAACGATTTTCTGAACAACGACTGGTTGATGGAGCGGCGCAACACGACGGCTCCGGCCGTAAACATCCTTGAGAACGACGACGAGTACAAGATCGAAGTCGCAGCTCCGGGTATGACCAAGGAGGATTTCAAGGTTCATATCAACGAGGACAACGAGCTGATCATCTCGATGGAGAAGCACAACGAGGAGAAGGAGGAGGACAAGAAGCACAAGGGCACCTATCTGCGTCGGGAGTTTTCCTACACGCAGTTCCAGCAGAGTCTGCTGCTTCCGGACAATGTCGAGCGGGAGAAGATCTCCGCAAAAGTGGAGCATGGTGTGATGAGCATCGACATTCCGAAGAAGAAGGTGATGGAGACCGCTTCGGCTGCCCGCCAGATCGAGATCAAATGATCGGTCGGTAACCGGTTTGGGAGAGTCCCGCAATGCGGGGCTCTTTTTTTTGCATTTTGGGGGCGTTTGGTGTGTTTTTCGAGGAAAAAAGTCCGGGACACGGAACAGCGAACGCGGAAAAGGATTATCTTTGAAGCGGGTCCGTGCGTTGCGGGCCCGGCAAACGGAAATACGGATGAAAGTCGGATTGTTCATTCCCTGTTATATCAATGCGCTCTATCCCGACGTGGGGCGTGCTTCGTATGAGTTGTTGCGGCATGTGGGCTGCGAGGTCGATTACCCGCTGGATCAGACCTGCTGCGGCCAGCCGATGGCCAATGCGGGTTTCGAGAAGGATGCCCGGGAGCTGGCCGAACGCATGGAGCGGCTCTTTGCCGGATACGACTACGTGGTGGGGCCGTCGGCGAGCTGTGCGGTTTTCGTGCGGGAGGGTTACCCGCGGCTGCTGCCCGATTACCGGGAACATGCGTGTCTGGATGCGCGGATCTGGGAGATCTGCGAATTTCTCCACGACGTTGTGAAACCGACGCATCTCGACGCCCGGTTCCCGCACCGGGTGAGCCTGCACAACTCCTGCCACGGGGTCCGGAAGATGGGCCTTTCGTCGCCGAGCGAGCTGCAGGAGCCTCCCCGTTCGAAGTTGCGCGACCTGCTGTCGCTGGTCGAGGGGGTCGAGGTTGTCGAACCCGAACGGCGTGACGAGTGCTGCGGGTTCGGCGGGATGTTCTCCGTGGAGGAGAACGCCGTGTCGGTGGCCATGGGACGGGCGAAGGTCGAACGCCATCTTGCCACCGGAGCCGAGTACATTACCGGAGCCGATTCGTCGTGCCTGATGCACATGCAGGGGATCATCACGCGGGAAGGTCTTCCGATCCGGACGATCCATCTGGTTGAAATCTTGAATTCGAGGCCATGAGTACGCATTCCCAATCTGCAAAACGCTTTGTCGCCGACGCCGAGCGTCTGGCGTGGCACGACCGGGCGCTGTATGCCGTCCGGGAGAAACGGGACCGGATGATGGCGACGGTCCCCGAGTGGGAGTCGCTGCGGCGCCTGTCGTCGGAGCTCAAGCTCCATACGCTGAGCCATCTGGGGGATTACCTTTGCGAGTTCGAGCGCAACGCCACGGCCAACGGCATGACGGTCCATTGGGCGTCGGATGCCGCGGAGCTGAACGAGACGGTCTGGGGTCTGATCCGCGCACACGGCGGGCGGCGGCTTGTCAAGAGCAAGTCGATGCTTTCGGAGGAGTGCGGGTTGACGCCCTACCTGGAGGCGCGGGGTGTCGAGGCGGTGGAGAGCGACCTCGGGGAGCGGATCATGCAGCTGTTGCACCTGCCGCCGAGCCACATCGTGCTGCCGGCGATTGCCGTGCGCCGCGAGGAGGTCGGGGCGCTGTTCGAGCGGGAGCTGGGGACCGAGGCGGGCAACAGCGATCCCACCTACCTGACCCATGCCGCCCGGCGGGCCCTTCGTCCGAAATTCCTGGATGCGGATATTTCGATGACGGGGGTCAACTTCGCCGTGGCTTCGACCGGGGCGCTGGCCGTCTGCACGAACGAGGGCAATGCCGATCTGGGGACGTCGTTCGCCGACCTGCATATCGCCATCCTCGGGATCGAGAAGGTGATTCCCGACATGAAGGCCCTGGGGGTCTTCACGCGGTTGCTGGCGCGTTCGGGAACGGGCCAGGCCGTCACGACCTACACGTCGCTCTACCGTCGTCCGGCTCCGGGGCGGGAGATCCATGTGATTCTGGTCGACAACGGGCGTTCGGAGTGGCTGGCCGACGCCCGGCACCGCAACATGCTCAAGTGCCTGCGCTGTGGGGCCTGCATGAACACCTGCCCGGTCTACCGGCGTTCGGGCGGCTACTCCTACAGCTATTTCATTCCCGGGCCGCTGGGGATCAACCTCGGGATGCTTCGTTCTGCGAAGCACCACCACGGCAATGTGTCGGCCTGCTCGCTCTGTTATTCATGCTCGGGGGTCTGCCCGGCGAAGATCGACCTCGGGGAGCAGATCTACCAGTGGCGGCAGCAGCTCGATGAACTGGGGCTGGCCGATCGGAAGAAGAAACTGATGGTGAAGGGGATGGATTTCGTGATGGGCGGTCCGCACCGCTTTTACGGGGCGATTGCACTGGGGCGTGCGGCCGGGAAACTGCCTCGGTGGATGCTCGAAAACGGCCTGAATCCGTGGAGTGCTCCGGGGCGGGCCATGCCGCCCTTTGCGCCGCGGAGTTTCAATGCCGGATGGAAAAAAGAGGAAAGGAAGTAAGATGAACAGCAAGGAAGAGATATTGAAACGTCTTGCGGCGGACGGGATGCCCGAGTCGCCGTATCCGGAGATGGATTTTGTTCCCCAGCGTTTCGAGGCGCGCGAGGCGGTGTTTGCCGAACGGCTGGAGGCGGCCGGGGGGCGTGCCGTGCGGATGCTGCCGGGGGAGACCCTCGACGGGGTGATCCGCCGGTGTTATCCGGAGGCGCGGCGGATTGCCTCGGCGCTGCCCGAGGTGACGTTGGCGACGATTGATCCCGATGCGGTGGAGGATCCGCGGGAGTTGGTGGATGTGGACCTGGGGGTGGTCCGGGGCTCGTTCGGCGTGGCGGAGAACGGTGCGGTGTGGATCGCACAGGATATTCGTCACAAGGCGCTCTGTTTCGGCGCTACGGCCCTGATGATTGTCATCCCGCAGGATGCCCTGGTGGATACGATGCACGAAGCCGTCGTGCGCCCCGAGGTGGACGATTTCGGATACGGATGCTTCATGTCGGGACCGTCGAAGACGGCTGATATTGAGCAGGCGCTGGTTTTCGGGGCCCATGGTCCGATGTCGGTGACGGTGGTGCTGCGCGGCGTGAACCGGTGATGCCGTGTGGGGGCGAGGCGAAATGTCGTGCGGCAGCCCGTTTCCCCGATACCTGCTGTAAAAATCGCTTATATGACAACCGAACTTTGTGCCTATTCCGTCGATTCGTGTCTGGTGGCTTCCCGGGCCGGGGTGACACGGGTTGAATTGTGCGCTTCGCCCTGGGAGGGCGGGACGACGCCTTCGGCTGCCGCGATCCGCCGGGCGCGTGAGGTCCCGGGCATCCGGCTCCAGGTGATGATCCGCCCGCGGGGCGGCGATTTCTGCTATACCGACTCCGAGTTGGAGCAGATGGCCGAGGAGATCCGCTTTGCCCGGGCGTGCGGGGCCGACGGGGTGGTCCTGGGTGTGCTGACCCCCGACGGCGAGGTCGACCGGGTGCGTACCGCGGCGCTCGTTGCGGCGGCCGACGGCCTGGAGGTGACCTTCCACCGGGCCTTTGACATGACGCGCGACCCGTTCGAGGCACTCGAAGCCGTCGTGGCGTGCGGCTGCCGCCGGATCCTCACCTCGGGCGGCTGCAACACCGCCGTGGAGGGGCTTGCGACGCTCCGCGAACTGGTCGCCCGGTCGGCCGGGCGCCTCGAGATCATGGCGGGCAGCGGCGTGAACGCCTCGAATGCCCGTCTGCTGGCCGCGGCGGGGGTCGATGCCCTGCACTTCAGCGCCCGGGGCTGGCGCGAGAGCCGGATGCGCTTCCGCAATCCGCGGGTCTCGATGGGCGGTGTGGCGGGGATCCCCGAATACGCGGTTCCGTGTGCCGACGAGGCGCTGGTACGACAGATTCTCAAGGAACTCGAACGATGATACCGATGATACGATGGTTGATCCTTTTGCTGAGTGTGGGCCTCTGCGCCTGCGGCGGCAGCCGTTACGGGAGCGGCATCCCCGCATGTTACGATCCGTTGCTCGATGCGGCCCTTTCCGGGAGCCCGCGAGCCGACAGCCTGCGGCAGCTGCTGCGTGAAACGCCGCGCGCCGAACGCGAAGCGATGGCCTGGCTGATTGCCTGGATGCCGTGCGGCGACCGCGATACGATGCGGCTCGACCTGCTGCGCGAGAACGTCTCCTGTGCCTGCCGGGCTCGGGCGCAATTCCCGTGGAGCAGGACACTGCCGGATTCGATCTTTCTGAACGAGGTGCTGCCCTATGCCGTGGTCGACGAGGTGCGCGACTCGTGGCGGGCGGACTTTTACGAACGCTTTGCGCCCTGTGTGGCCGGATGCCGGACGCTGCGCGAAGCGGCCGAGGCGGTGAACCGCGCCATCGTCGAGCGGGTCGGCGTGGAGTACAACACGCAGCGCGAGAAGACCAACCAGAGTCCCGCAGAGTCGATGCGCCAACACATGGCCTCCTGTACGGGACTTTCGGTGCTGCTGGTCGATGCCCTGCGGTCGGTGGGGATCCCGGCGCGGTTCGTCGGGACCCCGGCGTGGCACGACGACCGCGGCAACCACAGCTGGACGGAGGTGTGGTTCGACGGCGGCTGGCACTTTACGGAGTATTACTTTACGGATTTCGACCGTGCGTGGTTCCTGGCCGATGCGGGGCAGGCCACGGTGGGGGAGCGTTCCCATGCGATTTATGCCGTGTCGTTCCGGCCGACGGGCGACTGGTTCCCGATGGTGTGGAGTGAAACGTCGCGCAGCGTCCACGGCGTGGATGTCACGCGCCGCTACCGGGAATTCGGAGCCGCACACACCGAGGCGCTGCTGGCTGGAGGAACGCACGTCCCGGTTCGCTTTACGATGTACCGCACGGCATCGGTCGAGGGGACCTCGGCGGGGCGTGTTGCTGTGAACGTCGATGTTTTCCGCGGTGCGGAACAGGTGGGCGGGGGCCGTACGGCCGCTCCCGAACAGGACATGAACGACGGTTTCCGCATCCTGCTGGAGAAGCATGGGAGCTATACGTTCCGCTATGAGAATGCGCGGGGAGAACTTTCGGAGGTGACGGTCGAGGTGGGTGACGAGCCGCTGTCGGTCGCGGGCTGCATGGAGTGATCCGTTTGCGTCGGGTACGGGAAAGGCGAGCGTCCGTCAGAAGGCGCCCGCCTTTTCCGTATGGGGCGGGGCGGATGGTTCCAGCCTGAGATGCAGGATGGGGTAGGGCTTGCCCGACGGATCGAGGGGGTCGCGCCCGAAGGTGCGGAATCCCATCCGTTCGTAAAATCCCACCGCCTGGGCATTCTGTTCGTTGACGTCGACCTGTCGGACTCCGCACTGCCGTACGACGTGCCGGACCAGTTCGCGGCCGATTCCCTTTCCGCGTTCGGCGGGGTCGACGAAAAGCATTTCGAGTTGTTCGCCCGCCACCCCCGCGAAGGCTGCGAACTCTCCCGCAGCGTTGCGGACGACGAAGAGCTCCACGGCCGCGAGGGCCTCCTCGCGTACGATGCGTCGAAAGAAGCCGATGTCCCCGGGTTTGAGAAACCGGTGTGTGGCGCGTACCGACCGTTCCCAAAGGGCGGTGAGGGCATCGAGTTCGTGAGGAGCGGGTGTCGGAAGTCTTTCGATCACAGGAGGGTGACGGGTTTCTTGCGGCGGAAGAAGTTGCGGGACAACGCCTCGGCGAAGGGCGTATGGAAGGTGCGGGCTCCGGTCGGGCACCCCTTGACGCAGGCACAGCAGCGGATGCAGCGTGCCGGATCGGTGCGGGTCTCGTCTCCGCGCGAAATGGCCCCGACGGGGCAGATTGCCGCACAACGCCCGCATTGCGTGCATCGTTCGGCATCACATTCGGGCAGATAGACCACCGGATTGCGTCTCTGCTGGCGGCGGTACCCGAGGACAAAGCGGATGAACCGCAGGGTCGACAGACTTGGGGCCCGGCGGTCCTTGAGTTGCGACGCATCGACCGGGGCGGCATCTCCGGATTCGAGTTTTTGCCGGACCTCCTGTCCGAACGCCTCGGCCGCAGCCAGGTCCTGCGCATCGGGACGCCCGGCGGCGATCGGTGTCGCGGGGGTCGAGTAAGAGTGCTCGCCGACGAATGCCGCGGCGGCAACGGGAACGAATCCCTGATGTGCCGCCAGTGCGGCCAGTTCCGCGACGGCGTGTTCGAAGGCCCGGTTTCCGTAGAGGGCGACCACGACGGCCGGACCTCCCGATCCGCGAATCCCGGCCAGCCTTTTTACGGCCACCGGAGCGATGCGGCCCCCGTAAACGGGAGCGGCGATTACGGTGACGGTTTCGGCGGGGAGCTCGACCGCTGCGGGTTCGGAGAGGTGCGTCAAATCGATGGTCTGCGCGGCGAGGCGGGAGGCGGAGCCCGGGAGTGTGAAGACCGTGCTCCCGTTTGCGGGGGCCGCAATTCCCCGGGTTATGGCTTCGGCAATCTTCTTCGAGGTGCCGGTCGGTGAGAAGTAGACGGTGCGGATCGAGTCGTAGATCTTGTTCGGCATGGGATGCGTATTTTGAGGAGAAGTCTTGGGGGTGTGGGATTCGCTTGTTGCGGGGATCATCGCCCGGGACGGGTATCCTCCGGTTCGGGATACTCGGCGAAGTAACGCCACAGCGGAGCGGCCATCAGAGCCTGGCGGATGCGGTTCGTGCGGAGCAGTTCGAGCACCTCACGGCGCGTCATGAGGTGGACGCGCAGGTCCTCGGTCGGATCGAGGTGCTGTTCCGAGATGCGCTCGACTCCCGTTGCGAGGAAGCAGTGGGTAAGGTTGGTCTGCGTGGCCGGATTGGGCGCCACGACCGTAAGCAGTTGCCATTCCCCGCCTCCGTAGCCGGTCTCTTCGGCCAGTTCGCGCTGTGCCGCGGCCAGCATCGAGTTGTCGGTCGGTTCGGAGACTCCGGCCGGGATTTCGTAGCAGGTTTCGCCGAGACCGTGCCGGTACTGGTCGATCAGTACGAAGTGTCCGTCGCGGGTGATGGCCGTGACGTTGATCCAGTCGGGGTATTCGAGGACGTAGTAGTCGGGGACACGCCGGCCGTCGGGGAGTTCGAGACTTTCGTGCCGCACGGTGAACCACGGTTTGCGGAAGAGATACTCGCTCGTGAGGACCTTCCATTTTCGATTTTTCGGGTCTTTCATATTGCGAAAATACGGAAAAAATCAGATCTTTATACGATTTGGATACCGATGCGACATTTTTTTCGAGGATTCGTCCCTGTCGATTGTCGATCGAAGGGTGCCGAACACCGAAATCGGGCGGAGGGAGAATTTTTCTCCTCGCCACCCGATCTTTTTTGTAGATGTCGCTTTGTTTTGCCGACCTTTCCGCCGTTTTTGGAAATCCCGTTTGTTCCCGGCCGCCAGTTTTGCGCGAACCGCCTTGTTTTGCCGGCCTTTCCGCCGTTTTTTGGAAAAATACCCTTCCCCGCTCGCCCGGCCCCGCCCGATTTAAGGCGGATGCGGATCTCTTGTCCTCCTCCTCCGGTTACTCCGGTTACTCCGGTTAGTTGATCAACCCTTCGCGCCGGAACGAGAAATCCCCGTCACGGGCAATGATGAGGTGGTCCAGCAGCCGGATGTCGAACAGCGCGGCGGCCCGGGCTATCCGATCGGTCAGGGCCTTGTCCTGTGGACTTGCCTCGGGGGTTCCCGAGGGGTGGTTGTGGATCAGGATAATCTGTGTGGCGAGCAGCTCCAGCGCGCGTTTGACGATCAGCCGGTGGTCGACCACCGTTCCCGTCACTCCGCCCTGGCTTACGCGCTGGCGTTCGATGATGCGGTTCGAGGAGGTGAGGTACACCGCCCAGCACTCTTCATGGGGCAGGCGTTCGAGCTGCGGACGGAACAGGCGCACGACATCGTCGCTCGTGGCGATGAAGTCCGCATCTTCGGCTCCGGACACCGCGACTCTGCGTCCGAACTCCGCGGCGAGCCGCAGCATCCGGGCCCTTTTCAGCCCCAGTCCCCCGACCATGCGCAGCCGGGCTTCGGCTTCGCCGGCGAGCCGGGCCAACGACCCTCCGTAAGTGGTCAGCAGGAGCTCGGCCAAAGCCTTATCCTCGATGAGCAGGGCCAGTAACTCCCGGTCATCGAGCGCTTCGACGCCCCGGGAAGCCATTTTGTTGCGAATGTTCTCCATGGTTGCTGTGTTCGGCCCGACGGTCAGCGCGACAGGCGGTCGACCTTGTCCAGCAGCGTAGCGCACTGTTCGTCAGTCAGGTATTGCGATACGGAGAATGCGGCGTGTTGTTCCGCCTCCTTTTTCGAGCCTCCGGATCCGTGTCCGACCTCCATGTCGTCGATCATCACCGTGCTGTAAAATAGCGGGTGATTGGCTGCCGAGCCTTTTTCTGTTTCGGTGCGGAAGGAGATCCGGTGGTGGTTTTTCTGACTCCATTCGATCAACCGGCTCTTGAAATCGGTCTCCGATTCGGTCAGTTTCTCCATGTTCAGGTGGCGGTAATAGATCCGGTTGATCAGCAGCCGGTTGACGAAATCGTAGCCCTGATCCAGATAGACGGCGCCCATCATGGCTTCGAAGGCGTCTCCGAAGATATGTTTCTGAGCGATTCCGGCCCCGCCGTTCGAGACCACGTATCGGTCGAGTCCGAGTTCGACGGCCAGGGCGTTGAGGGATTGTCGCGAGACGATTTTCGACCGCAGCTGTGTCATGAACCCTTCGTCGCGGTCGGGGAATTCGATGAAGAGGTAATCGGAGGTGACGGCCTCGATGACGGCATCGCCGAGGTATTCGAGTCGTTCGTTGTTGATGGGCCGTCCGTCCTCCAAAATCAAAGAAGCTGACTTGTGAATCAAAGCCAGCTTGTAGATCTCGACGTTGTGGGGGATGAACCCGAACAGGTCGTCGACCATTCTGTAATACGCACGGTCACGTCCGAAATTCCGCCGCAGCGGACGCAGGATGAAATCGATCACGGCGTGCGGACGTTACGGGATATTACAGTTTGCGGAAAATGACCGTCGAGTTGTGTCCTCCGAATCCGAACGTATTGCTCAGACAGCACTTCACATCTCGTTTCTGAGGCGTGTTGAGCGTGAGGTTGAGTTTCGGATCGATGGCGGGATCGAGGTTTTCGCAGTTGATCGTAGGCGGGACGATTCCGTGGGTCATGGCGAAGATGCAGGCCAGGGCCTCGACGGCGCCGGCGGCACCCAGGAGGTGTCCCGTCATGGATTTCGTCGACGAGATATTGACATCGTAGACGTGTCCTCCGAGGACTTCGGCGACGGCCTTCAGTTCGGGGAGGTCACCGGCAGGGGTCGACGTTCCGTGTACGTTGACGTAGTCGATCTCTTCGGGACGGATTCCGGCATCCTTGATGGCGTCGCGCATGGCCTTGATGGCACCCTTCCCTTCGGGATGGGGGGCCGTGAAGTGGTAGGCGTCGGCGGAAGCCGCACCGCCGATGATTTCGCAATAGATCTTGGCACCGCGGGCCTTGGCGTGCTCGTACTCTTCGAGGACCAGGGCTCCGGCTCCTTCTCCGATCACGAATCCGTCGCGATCGGCATCGAAGGGACGCGAGGCGTGCTGGGGATCGCTGTTGCGGGTGGAGAGCGCCTGCATGGAGTTGAAACCGCCGACGGCGGGTTCATTGACGGCAGCTTCGGAACCTCCGGCTACCATGACATCGGCCTTTCCGTAGCGGATTGCGTCGAATGCGGCGATCATGCCGTGGTTCGACGAAGCGCAGGCGGAGACGGTGCAGTAGTTGGGGCCCATGAAGCCATACTTCATGGAGATGAACCCTGCAGCGATGTCGGAGATCATGCGGGGGATGAAAAAGGGGCTAAACCGCGGGGTTCCATCCCCAGCGGCCCAGCCCAGACATTCATCGAAGAAGGATTTGATACCTCCGATGCCCGAGCTCCAGATCACACCCACCTGTTCCTTGTCGACCTTTTCGAGGTCGAGCGCCGAGTCCTCGACGGCCTGTGTGGCGGCGATGAGGGCATACTGGGTGAAGAGGTCGTATTTTCGGACCTCCTTGCGATCGAAGTACTGGCTCGGGTCGTAATTTTTTACTTCACAAGCGAACTGGGTCTTGAATTTCTCGGCGTTGAAATGAGTAATGGGTGCGGCACCACTGACTCCCTTTTCCAGATTCGAAAAATATTCCTCAATATTATTACCAATCGGGTTGATCGTACCGATGCCCGTAACAACTACTCTTCTTTCTGCCATAAATTTAAGACTTAAATTGCCGTGAATGAAAATACGGATAAAAAAATTATTTCTTGTGCGCCTCGATGTAGTTGATAGCATCACCTACGGTAGCGATCTTCTCAGCGTCCTCATCCGGGATCTGGATATCGAAAGCCTTCTCGAACTCCATGATCAGCTCTACGGTGTCGAGCGAGTCTGCGCCCAGGTGGTTGGTGAAGCTGGCTTCGGGTACTACTTCCGACTCCTTGACACCCAGTTTGTCAACGATGATCTCGACAACTTTTGATTGAACTTCTGACATAATCTTAAGTTTTTAGTTAAACAATTATTTGGAAACAGTTCAGTATATTTCCAGAGTAATTTTGCGCAAAAGTAACACTTTTTTTATTACTTTTGACAAAAGACCGTGATTTTTTATTCACAACTTTTTCGATATTTAGCACAAAATTACGATTAATGATTTAAAATACAGTGTTTTATGAAATTGCTTCTGATCTCGAATTCGACCAATGCGGGGGAAGAATACCTGCGCTATCCGCTGCCGGAAATCGGACGGTTCCTTACGGGGATCCGGGAGGTCGTCTTCGTTCCTTATGCCGCCGTGACCTTCTCCTACGCGGAGTATGAACGGAAGGTTCAGGCCCGGTTTTCGGAACTCGGCATCCGGGTCCGCTCCGTCCACCGGGCGAAGGACCCCGCGGCGCTGATCCGCACGGCCGAGGCGGTCTGCGTGGGCGGGGGTAATACCTTTGCCCTGGCGCGGAAGATGCAGCAACAGGGCCTTATGCAGGCTATTCTGCGGAAAATCAAGGCCGGGACGCCTTACGTGGGGTGGTCGGCGGGGAGCAACGTCTGCTGCCCGACGATTTCGACGACGAACGACATGCCGATTGTCGAACCCGCGTCGTTCCGGGCCATCGGGGCCGTGAAGTTCCAGATCAATCCCCACTACCTGGATGCCAACCCTGCGGGGCACGCCGGAGAGACGCGCGAGCAGCGGATCCTGGAGTTCATCGAGGCCAATCCGCGGCGCTGGGTGGTCGGACTGCGCGAGGGGTGTATGCTGCGCTATGACGAAGGGCGCCTGGAGCTGCTTGGCTCGCGTCCGATGCGAATCTTCAGGAAAGGGGTCGAGACTTTCGAGGTGCAACCCGGCGATGACCTCTCTTTTTTATTATAAATATAGGTATCCGACCGATTTGCGGCCATCCTGCGGATGGACCGGGAACTTCCCGGGCCGGATGGCGTGGGGCTCCGAACGACGGGCCCGGCCGTTGGAAGGCGCGGGAACCCGTCTGCCGGGTGTGGGGCGGGGCGAATGCGGCGGATACGAGGACAAGCCATAAATTCGACAGCAAATGAAAGCAATGATCGTCGGACTGGGCCTGATCGGAGGCTCGTTCGCCTTGGCCCTGCGTGACCATGAACTGGCCGAAGAGATCCTCGGGGTCGAGAGTTCCGAGGAACACGCCGCCGAAGCGCTCCGTCTGGGACTGGCCGACCGGATTGTCCGGTTCGAGGAGGGGCTCGCCGAAGCGGACCTCATCGTGCTGGCCACCCCCGTGGATGCCATTCCGCTGCTGGCCGTCAAGGCCCTCAACCGGGTCAATGACCGCCAGGTCGTCATCGACATGGGATCGATCAAGGGCGAGTTGTGCGAAGTGATCTCGATGCACGCCCGCCGGGGCCGCTTCGTGGCCGTGCACCCGATGTGGGGCACGGAGTACAGCGGGCCGAAGGCTGCCCAGCGCGGGGCCTTTTCGGGCCGCAACGTCGTCTTCTGCGACACGGTGCGCAGCGACAGCGACGCCCTGCACACCGTGGAGCGGATCTTCCGCACGCTGGGGTGCCCGGCCGTCTACATGGATCCCGAGGAGCACGACCTGCATACGGCCTACGTGTCGCATATCTCCCACGTCACGTCGTTCGCCCTGGCGCTCACCGTGCTCGAAAAGGAGCGGGAGGAGCGGCATATCTTCGATCTGGCGGGCGGCGGTTTCGAGAGTACGGTGCGTTTGGCGAAGAGTTCCGCGGCGACGTGGGTCCCGATCCTGCTGCGCAACAAGTATAACGTCCTGGACGTGCTGCGCGAGCACATCCACCAGCTGCAGATCCTGCGCAAGATGCTCGAACGCGACGATGCCGACGGTTTGAAGGCGGCGATGGAGCGAGCCAACACCATCCAACGGATTCTCCACTGATGACGACGGCCGAAACGGGACATGCGGGCGAGTCCGCGGCGGCGGAGTGCCTCCGGGCGAAGGGTTACTCGATTCTGGCGCAGAACTGGCGGCAGGGGCGGGACGAGTTGGACCTGGTGGCTACGGACGGGGAGGTGCTGCACATCGTGGAGGTCAAGACCCGGCGGTCGGGTTCGCTGACGCCGCCCGAGGCGGCGGCCACGCGGCGCAAGTTCCGGGCTTTGACGCGGGCGGCGGGTTGTTATCTTCGGACGACTGGCTGGACGGGAGAGGTTCAGTTTGACGTGGCGGCCGTTGAAATGGCTGCGGATGGGGAGGCCCGGGTGGAGCTGATTGAAAACGCCATGGAATACAACTGGTAATTTTGCAGAAATGTCAAAATATGCTATCTTTGCCAAGCTGAACAATTCCGGGAGTGAATCCGGCGGGTTGTGTGGGCGTGAGGCCCGGATGAATCTGATGGACTGCGTGAGAGAGGGTTCCGGGCGGAGTCGGTTTTGAGGGGTTTTCCGATAAATTTTGAGGGGCTCCCGATAAAAAGAAAAATTCAACACCGTAGACTGCTGATGTGGTTTTATAATTTCGGTCTGATGCTTTACGTCTGGGCCATTCGGCTCGTGGCGCCGCGCCATCGGAAAGCCAAACTGTGGCTCGAAGGGCGTAAGGATCTTTTCCGGCGGATGCAGGAACGTATCGATCCTGCGGCGCGCATCATCTGGGTCCATGTAGCCTCGCTCGGGGAGTTCGAGCAGGGCCGTCCCATCATCGAACAACTTCGGAAGTTGCATCCCGAATACAAGATTCTGCTGACCTTTTTCTCGCCGTCGGGATACGAGATCCGCAAGGATTACAAGGGTGCCGACTACATCTTTTACCTGCCGATCGACACGCCGCGCAATGCCCGGCGGTTCCTCGATGCGGCGCACCCCGAGATCGCCGTCTTTGTCAAATACGAATACTGGCTGAACCTGCTGCGCGAACTTCGCCGCCGCAAGGTCCGGACCTATGTCGTGTCGGCGATTTTCCGCCGCAATTCGGTCTTTTTCCGCCCTTACGGCGGGATGTGGCGCCAGGCGCTGGAGTCGTTCGACGTGATGTTCGTCCAGAACGAGGAGTCGAAGAAGTTGCTGGCGACGCTGGGCTTCGACAATGTGCTGGTGGCGGGGGATACCCGTTTCGACCGGGTAGCGGAGATTGCCCGGGCGGCGAAGCACGTCGATATTGTGGAGCGCTTCAAGGGGGAGGACCGGCTGTTTGTGGCGGGTTCGACCTGGGGCCCGGACGAGGAGTTGCTGATCCGGCTGATGAACGACAATCCGGGGGTGAAGTTCGTTATCGCGCCGCACGAAATGGACGAGGGGCGCATTGCCCGGCTCATCGAGGAGACCCGCGGCGGAGCCCTGCGCTATACGCAGTGCACCTCGCGCACGGGATACGGAACGCGCCAGCTGCTGATTCTCGATACGGTGGGATTGCTCTCCTCGGTCTACGGATACGCAACGTGGAGCTATATCGGCGGCGGTTTCGGGGTGGGGATCCACAATACGCTCGAAGCCGCGACATTCGGGTTGCCGATTGCTTTCGGCCCGAATTACGAAAAATTCAAGGAGGCCCGGGATCTCGTGACGTTGGGGGCGGCCCGTTCGGTTTCGAACTACGAGGAGTTGCGCGACTGGTTCACGCCGCTGCGTGACAACGAGGTTTTCCTGCAGAAGACCAGCCGGATCGCCAAGGATTATACGACCCGCCATCAGGGTGCCACGAACATCATCGTCAAGACCATCTTCCAGAAGTAACGGCTTCCGGAAACGGATACGATACGGAACACCCCGGCCGCGACATCCGCAGCCGGGGTGCTTTTCTGTCGGGCGGAATTCCGGCGGGCCTTTTCGACCTCTCCGACCTCTCCGATCTCTCCAGTCCCTTCGGCCCCATTGCCCTTGTGGCTACTCGACCTCTCAGCCCTTTTGGGTCATGATGTGGAGTACGAGTCGGTCGGTTTCGTCCATTCCGTCACGTCCGATCTTCGTGAGGTTGTGGATGCAGTGGTCGACATCCTCCTCGATGATCCCTTCGACCGGCGAGACGCAGCGTCCGTCCATGGCCATCATCGCCGAGAGCACGGCGGTCGAGACGCCGCTCGTGAGTTTCATCGCGCAACTCGGCTTCGCGCCGTCGCAGATCATGCCCGTAAGGTTGGCGATCATGTTCTTCACCGCGGCGGCAGCCTGGTCGTAACCGCCGCCCATCAGGTAGACGATGCCGCAACTCGACCCCGTTGCCGCCACGACGCAGCCGCACAGTGCCGAGAGGCGTCCGAGGCTCTGCTTGATGTAGACAACCGTCAGGTGGCTCAGCGTCAGGGCACGGATCATCTGCTCCTCCGAAGCCCCCGTCTCTTCGGCGTAGACCACGACGGGAAGTGTTGCGGCGATACCCTGGTTCCCGCTTCCGGAGTTGCTCATCACGGGGATCATCGCCCCGGCCATGCGGGCGTCGCAGGCTGCCGAGGTATAGGAGAGGATGCGGGTGAGGATGCTGTCTCCCATGATCCGCTGTTCGCGGTCGCAGCGCAGCGTGCGGCCCACGGAGTGCCCGTATTCCCCGGTGAAGGAGGTTTCGGCTGCGGCCTTGTTCAGCCGTTTCGATTCGAGGATGAAGCGGATCTCGTCGAGCGGCGTGGTCATGGCGAACTCCCAGACGCGGCGCAGGGTCAGGGGCACTTCACCATCCTCCTCCTTCGAGGATGAGGCGCTGCGTTTGTCGAGGAGTGCTTCGCCGTCGCGTTCGACGTAGACGAATGCCGTATGGCCTCCGGCGATAATCGCCACGGCGCGGTGTCCGGCGGCCTCGACCTCCGTTTCGATATAGAGTTTCTCGGTGATACCCTCCTTCAGGGAGATGGCGATGCGTTTTTCGTCGATTATCCGCCGACCGTGTTCGACGGCTTCGGGTGTGACGTCGCGCAGCACCTCCAGCTGGTACTCCGAGCGTCCGATCGTTGCCCCGAGTGCCACGGCGATCGGAAGTCCGATCATCCCCGTGCCGGGGATCCCGACGCCCATGGCGTTCTTGAGGATGTTGGCGCTCAGCCGCACCGAAATCCGTTCGGGTTCCGTACCCAGGGTTTCGGCGGCTCGGGCTACGCACAGCGCCACGGCGATGGGTTCGGTACATCCGATGGCGGGAATGACCTCCCGCTGAATCAGGCCGATGATTTGTTTGCGTTCCGTAATAGGCAGCATATGTTTGGGATTTGGCGGAACGAAGATACGAAAAAATAGGGAAAGGTGATCATGGGACCTTGAGAAAACGGTGTTTTCGGATTTGCCGCGGCCGGAACGGGTTGCCGTCATCGGCAAAAGTGGAAATAAAATCGGTACGGGGGCCGAGGTTTCTTAATTTTTTGTATTTTTGCCTTTTGGAAAATCAGTAAAACAGAATACGATGACTCAGGAGGAACTTTTCAAGAAGCTGGTCGCTCACTGCAAGGAGTACGGGTTCGTATTTCCGTCGAGCGAGATCTACGACGGTCTGGGTGCGGTCTATGACTACGGCCAGAACGGTGTGGAGCTGAAGAACAATATCAAGCGCTACTGGTGGGACTCGATGGTCAAGCTGCACGAGAATATTGTGGGGCTCGACGCGGCGATCTTCATGCACCCCAAGACGTGGGAGGCTTCGGGCCACGTGGCGGCGTTCAACGACCCGCTGATCGACAACCGGGACTCGAAGAAACGCTACCGTGCGGACGTGCTGATCGAGGAGTGGCTGGCCAAGCAGGATGAAAAGATCGAGAAGGAGGTCGAGAAGGCCCGCAAGCGCTTTGGAGCGGACTTCGACGAGGCGAAATACCGGGAGACGTCGCCGCGCGTGGCCGAGACGGCTGCAAAACGCGACGAGGTGCACCGCCGCTTTGCCGGGGCGATGAATGCCAACGACCTTGCGGAGCTGCGTCAGATCATCCTCGACTGCGAGATCGCCTGCCCGATTTCGGGGACGCGCAACTGGACCGAGGTGCGCCAGTTCAACCTGATGTTCTCGACGCAGATGGGCTCGACGGCCGAGGGTGCTTCGACGATCTACCTGCGTCCCGAGACGGCGCAGGGTATCTTCGTGAACTTCCTGAATGTCCAGAAGACGGGCCGCATGAAGCTGCCGTTCGGTATTGCGCAGATCGGCAAGGCCTTCCGCAACGAGATCGTGGCCCGTCAGTTCATCTTCCGGATGCGGGAGTTCGAGCAGATGGAGATGCAGTTCTTCGTCCGCCCGGGCACCGAGATGGCGTGGTGGAACGAGTGGAAGAACACCCGGATGGCCTGGCACCGCGCCCTGGGCTTCGGGGACGACAACTACCGCTTCCACGACCACGAGAAGCTGGCCCACTACGCCAACGCCGCCACCGACATCGAGTACAACTTCCCGTTCGGCTTCAAGGAGGTCGAGGGCATCCACTCGCGCACGGATTTCGACCTGGGGAACCACCAGCGCCTTTCGGGCAAGAAACTGCAGTATTTCGATCCGGAGACGGGCGAGAGCTACGTGCCCTATGTGGTGGAGACGTCGATCGGCGTGGACCGCATGTTCCTGCAGGTGATGTCGGCGGCCTATACCGAGGAGCCGCTGGAAGGCGGCGATTCGCGTGTCGTGCTGCGTTTCCCTGCCGCGCTGGCTCCGGTGAAGGTTGCCGTGCTGCCGCTGGTCAAGAAGGACGGGATGCCGGAGGTCGCACAGAAGATCGTCGACCTGTTGAAGTACGATTTCAACGTGGTTTACGACGAGAAGGATTCGGTGGGCAAGCGCTACCGCCGTCAGGATGCCATCGGCACGCCGTTCTGCGTGACGGTCGACGGCCAGACGCTTGAAGACAACACCGTGACGGTCCGCTACCGCGACACGATGCAGCAGGAACGCGTCGCCATCGACGACCTCTACCGTCTGGTCGACGAGGAGTGCTCCTACCGCAAACTGTTCCGCAAACTGAACCTGTAGCCGCGCACGACCTCTTCCGGAATGGGACGGATTCTGGCCATCGACTACGGTACGAAACGCACGGGGGTCGCGGTGAGCGATCCTTGCGGTTGATTGCCGGGGGGCTGGAGACCGTTGCGACGAAGGATCTGGAACGCTGGCTGGCGGACTACTTCGCGCGGGAGGATGTCTCGACCGTCGTCTTGGGGAAGCCCTTGCGGATGGACGGCACGCCGTCGGAGACGTGGCGTTTCATCGAGCCTCTGGCAAGGCGTTTGCAACAGAGGTGGCCCGACAAGGAGGTGGTTTTCCACGATGAGCGTTTCACCTCGGTGCTGGCGCACCGCACGATGCTCGAAAGCGGCATCGGTCGGATGGCCCGCCGCGACAAGGCGTTGGTGGACAAGATTTCCGCTACGATTATTTTACAAAGTTACATGGAATTCAACCGATGATTTATCCGATCGTGATCTATGGCGACGAGGTGCTGCGGAAGCCCTGCGCACCGGTGACGCCCGAGAGCCTCGATGTGAAGAAATTCGAGGAGGATATGTTCCTCACCCTGGAGGAAGCCGGAGGTGTGGGCCTTGCCGCCCCGCAGGTGGGCAGGAACCTGCGCTTCTTCATCGTCGACTGCACGCCGTGGGCCGAGGAGGACCCGTCGTGCGCCGACTACAAGCGGGCGTTCGTGAACGCCGAAATCTATGAATATTCCGCCGAGACGAAGACCTACAACGAGGGGTGCCTTTCGTTTCCGGGGATCTACGCCGATGTGCCGCGCTCGCTGTCGATCCGGATCCGTTACCAGGATACGGACTTCGTGGAGCACGACGAGGAGTTTTCAGGCCTCAAGGCTTGGGTCATTCAGCACGAGTATGACCACATCGAGGGCAAGGTCTTCACGGACCGGATCTCGCCCCTGCGGCGGCAGCTGCTCAAGGGTAAACTGTTGAACCTGGCGAAAGGGAAATTCCATTGCGCCTACAAAACCAGATAACATGAAAAAGTTTCTTGCCTGCGCATTCTTTGCCGCCGCGGTACTGGGCACGGGTTGTGTCAAGTCTCCGGTTGTGGGCGGCGTCTATACGGACGTGAAGGACGGCCTGGCCGTGACGGGCAATGCCGGATCGAGCAAGGTCGGGACGGCCGAGGTGAAGGGTTATGTCGGTGTGGTTGCCATGGGAGATGCGAGCATCCAGACCGCGGCACGCGAGGCCGGCATCACGCGCATCCACCACGTGGACTACCAGTCGAAATCCTACGTCGGGGTCTATACGATCTACACCATCATTGTCTACGGTGACTGATCGCTTTTTACGGGGAGCGGCCGCTGTGCTGTTCGCCGGGGCCACACTGACGGCCGCGGGGCAGAACATCCGTCCGCACTACGTCTCGAAGGCCGAGGCGGACGGGGTGATCTACCATACCTTCCCGGTGACGCTGTTCGAACATCCGGAGGCGGGAGATCTGACCTTCGACATCACCTACAAGGAGCACCGTGAGGGGCGTGCGACGCTGAACTTCACGTGCCGGATGGCGCGTGCCGACGAGGTGGATTCCGTGCGTTTTGTCTCGGGCGGGGTGGTGCTGGCGGGCCCGGTTGAGAAACTCTACCTCGAACCCGGGAAGCGGGACTGGAAACACCGCTATACGTTCGATTTGGACGCTTCGCAACTCTGCGGGTTCTTCGACGAGACACATCTGCCCGTTGTAACGCTCTATATTGACGGGCAGCCGTGGATCTATCGGGCCAAACGCTCCGCATGGCGGTCGTATGCCCCGATCGGCTACCGGATCTTCGAAATGATCCGCGTGAACGAGGCGCGTTGAGCCTGTTCCCTGATGCCATATCCGGATGCGTGCCGCATTTCTCCGGGCTTTCCTGGTTGCTCTCTGTCATAAAAAAACGTCTTCCATTCGGAAGACGTTTTTTATGTTTTCGGGGCAGGGAGGGCTTCCCTTTGAGGGGACCCGGTCGGCTCGGCAAAGGAAGCGAGCCTGATTTTTCACACACTCTCTCCTCACTCACTCACTCACTCACTCTTCTCTCTCTTACTCACTCACACACACACTCTCTCTCACCCCCCCCCTTCTTGGGTCAGAACTTGTAGCTGGCGCCGACGCTGATGACGACGGGATTCGGACGAATGTCGTCGAACATGGGCTGCCATTTCAATCCGGCGGAAATATCCCAATTCTGTGCAACCTCGACGTCGAATCCTCCTCCGATGTTGAGACCGGCGGCCCAGCGGCCGATGTCATTGACCGTCAGACCGGCAGCAGGGTAAAGATGCCATCCGCTTCCCACATGAAAGACATACTGGGCATCGCAACTGATGTCGAGCGAGCA
>CALUKL010000116.1 GCA_944321195.1 uncultured Alistipes sp. | reverse complement strand
CTCCCGGCACCGATTACGGCCCCCTCGCCGATCGTCACCCCGCGCAGGATGACCGCATTGCCGCCGATCCAGACGTTGTCGCCGATCACGACGGGCAGCGACTGCATGATCCCCTCGTTGCGCTGGTTGGCCAGCAGGGCGTGGTGCACGGTGTAGATCCCCACGTTGGGGCCGATGTAGACGTGGCTGCCGATCGTCACGGGCGCCTCGTCGAGGATCGTGAGGTTGAAGTTCCCGACGAAGTGGTCGCCCACGGAGATCTGCGCCCCGAAGTCGCAGTGGAACGGACTGTGGAGGCAGGGCGCCTCGCCGACGTGGGCGAAGAGTTGCCGGATGATCGTCTCGCGCTCCTCGCGGCGGGAGGGCGGCAGCTGGTTGAGGCGGAAGCAGAGCTCCTCGGCGCGGAGCAGGGCGGCGCCGATTTCGGGCGTCACGGCGTGGAGCCAGCGCCCCGAGCGCATCTTTTCGAGGTCGTTCATGTTATTGATTTTCGGTGAAATGTTCGTAAATGCGTTTCGAGATGGCCGCAATCACAGCCGCGTTCGCCGCATCGTCGGCCGGGGAGTCGGTGACCAGCACCGTCACGCAGTAGCGGCGGCCGTCGGGCAGTACGACATAGCCGGCGTCGTTGTCGGCGATGCGGAGCCCCTCCGGCGTGCGGTCCGACGAACCGGTCTTGTGGCCGAGGACGACCCCTTCGGGAAGCCCTGCGCGGAGTTTGTTCGCGCCGGTCGTCGCGCCCTCCAGCAACTGCCGCAGCAGGACCTCATGCTCCGGTGTCAGCAGCCCGCCTTCGAGGAAGCGGGCGAAGAGTGCGCAGACGGCCGAAGGGCGTGCGACGTTGATCCGCTGGTTGGCAGGATCGAGGTGCATCGTGCGCTCCGTGACGGCGATCCGGAACCCTTCGATCCCGGCCCTCTCCCGCACGTAGCGCTCCACGGAGTCGGGGCCTCCGACGTAGGCCAGCAGGCGGTCGCAGGCGATGTTGTCGCTCAGCGACGTGCTGTATCGCAGCAGCTCGCCGAGCGTCACCCCTCCGCCCGTCGCCGGCAGGGAGTCGCGCAGCGGGCTGTAGGTGCCGGGATCGAGCCATTCGGGGCCCACCTCGACGGGCGTCGTGAGCGGAGTTCCCTCCGCGGCGGCCTTGTCCAGCACGGCCAGGGCCAGCGGGAACTTGAAGACGCTCAACAGCGGCAGCAGCGTGTCCTGCCGGGCGATGGTCTTCCCGTCGGGTGTGCGGACGGCAATGCCGATCCGGGCCTCGGGGAGCGTTGCCGCGAGTTGTTCCAGATCTTGTTCGAGGCTCCGGGAGCGGGGGCCGCAGGCCGTCAGGAGCAGTATCCCCACGTAAAACAGTAGCCGCATCATGGGCACATGGCATAAAAAACACGCCCCGGAAAGCATCCCGAGGCGTGATTGACGGTTATTGCCGTTCGTTACTCCGAAACGATTGCTTCGCTCGGGCAAACGCCTGCGCAGGTGCCGCAGTCGATGCACTTGTCGGGATCGATGACATAGATGTCGCCGGCCGAGATGGCCTCTACCGGGCACTCGCCGATGCAGGTCCCGCAAGCTACGCAGGAATCAGTGATTTTGTAAGCCATTGTTTTTCGTGTTTATGGTTAATGTGTGTTGTGCAAATATAGAAACTTATTTGATAATATCAAAACCCGTATAGGGAATCAGCACCTCGGGAATGCGGATTCCTTCCGGGGTCTGGAAGTTTTCGAGCAGCGCTGCCACGATACGCGGCAGGGCGAGCGACGAGCCGTTGAGCGTATGGGCCAGGTGGATCTTCTTCTCGGCGTCGCGGTAGCGGAGTTTCAGACGGTTGGCCTGGAACGACTCGAAGTTCGAGACCGATGAAACCTCCAGCCAGCGCTTCTGCGCCTCGGAGTAGACCTCGAAGTCGTAGGTCAGGGCCGAGGTGAAGGACATGTCTCCGCCGCAGAGCCGCAGGATGCGGTACGGAAGGCCGAGCGACTTGACCAGCGTCTCCACATGGGCCACCATGCCGTCCAGGGCCTCGTAGGAAACCTCGGGCAGCGACAACTGCACGATCTCCACCTTGTCGAACTGGTGCAGACGGTTCAGGCCGCGCACGTCCTTGCCGTAGGAGCCGGCCTCGCGGCGGAAGCACGGCGTGTAGGCCGTCATCTTTACGGGGAAGTCCTTCTCGTCGAGGATCACGTCGCGGTAGATGTTCGTCACGGGCACCTCGGCCGTCGGCACGAGGTAGAAGTTGTCGACCGTGGCGTGGTACATCTGCCCCTCCTTGTCGGGGAGCTGTCCGGTCCCGAATCCCGACGCCTCGTTGACCATCACCGGAGGTTCGACCTCCAGGTATCCGGCGCGGGTGTTGCAGTCGAGGAAGTAGTTGATCAGCGCGCGCTGCAGGCGGGCCCCCTTGCCTTTGTAGACGGGGAATCCGGCCCCGGTGAGCTTCACGCCCAGGTCGAAGTCGATGATGTCGTACTTCTTGGCCAGCTCCCAGTGGGGCAGCGGGTTCTCGGGCAGCGTGGTGTAGCTCTCGACGAGTTTTACGACGAGGTTGTCCTCGGCCGTCCTGCCTTCGGGAACGATCTCGGCCGGGAAGTTCGGCAGCGTGACGAGCGCGGCCTGCAGTTCCTGCTGCACGTCGTTCGACTCGGCCTGCAGGCGTGTCGACTTCTCCTTGAGGTCCGTCACGAAGTGTTTGCGCTCCTCGGCCTCGTCGCGGCGTCCCTGACCCATCAGGGCGCCGATCTCCTTGGCGGCCTTGTTCTGGGCGGCCAGCGTGTTGTCGAGTTCGAGCTGGATGGCCTTGCGGCGGTCGTCGAGCGTGAGGATCTGGTCGATGACGGGGGCGGCGTCGACGCCCTTCTTGGCGAGTTTGCGGATCGCGGCCTCGCGGTCGTCGCGGATTTGCTTGATCGTAAGCATGGTATCGGATGTTTTTTGTGTTTTCGCGTTACGAGCGACAAAATTACAAAACAATTCCTAAAATTGTCTTATTTTTGTGCAAAATTCAATCCGTGTGAGAACCGTCGAACTGTTGGCTCCGGCCAAAGATTATGCCTCGGCCGTCGTGGCCGTGGATGCGGGCGCCGATGCCGTCTATATCGGAGGCGCGCGCTTCGGGGCGCGTCAGGCCGCCGGGAATGGCGCGGAGGAGATCGCCCGCGTCGCGGCGTATGCCCACCGCTTCGGCGTGCGGGTCCACGCCACGCTCAACACGCTGCTCTGGGACGACGAACTCGCCGACGCCGAACGGCAGGCCCGCGAACTCCTCGACGCCGGGGTCGACGCCCTGATCGTGCAGGACATGGCCCTGCGCAGGATGAACCTTCCCGTGGAGCTGCACGCCTCGACGCAGGTCTCGAACCGCACACCCGAGGGGGTGCGCTTCCTGGCCGAAGCGGGTTTTTCACGGGTCATTCTCGAAAGGGCGCTCTCGCTCGACGAGATCCGGGCCATCTGCGCCGCGACGACGGCCGAGGTCGAGGTCTTCGTCCACGGGGCGATCTGCGTCGGGTACAGCGGCCGCTGCTTCCTCTCGCGGACAATGTCCGGGCGTAGCGGCAATCGCGGGGCCTGCAGCCAGCCCTGCCGCCTGCCGTGGGATCTGACCGACCGCAGCGGCCGGACGCTGATTTCGCGAAAACACCTCCTGTCGGTCCGCGACCTGAACCTCTCGCAGCGCCTCGGCGAACTGGTCGATGCCGGTGTGGCGTCGTTCAAGATCGAAGGGCGCCTTAAGGATACCGGTTACATCCGCAACGTCGTGACTTACTACCGCCGGGCGCTCGACGAAGTGCTGGCCGCACGTCCGGGCCTGTGCCGTGCATCGGTCGGGGAGAGCGTTCCGGACTTTATGCCCGACCCCGCGAAGAGCTTTACGCGCGGTGAGTCCGAATACTTCTTCGATGGGAAACATCCCGGTGTGGCGTCGTTCGACACCCCGAAGTCGGTCGGCGAGCGGATCGGCCGCGTGGTGCGGGTCGCGGGCGGGAGTTTCACGCTCGATGCCGATGCGGACCTCGCCCCGGGCGACGGGCTCTGCCTGCTCACGCCGCACGGCGCGACGGGCACGAATGTCAATGCCGTTGAGGGGCGCCGTATCACCCCGAACCGCATGGAGGGGATCACTCCCGGAGCGGAGGTGTTCCGGAACTACGACCGGCGGTTCAACCTGGCATTGGAGCGCAGCCGGATGCGGCGCGTGATTCCGGTGCGGGCCGTGGTCGAGGCCTCCGAAGGGGTGTTTTCGATCCGCTGCACCGATTGCGAGGGACTTTCGGCCGCAGCGTCGCGCACCCTGCCGCCCGACCGGGCCCGAAACCCCGAAGCCAATGCCGCGGCGCTGCGTGCGCAGGCGATGAAGTCGGGCGATACGATCTTTGCGGTGCGCGAAGTCGAGGTGCGGGGCGCCGAATGGTTTGTTCCGGCTTCGCTGGCCGCCGGGGTACGGCGCGAAGCCCTCGGCGCCTTGTTGCAGGCGCGGCTTGCACGTCCCCTGCCGCACCGCATCCTGCCCGAAAACCGCGCGGCCCGCTATCCGGCGGAGCGTCTGACCGCCGAGGAGAATGTCACCAACCGCCTCGCCGAGGCTTTCTACCGCGACCATGGGGTGCGGGAGATTGAACCGCCGCTGGAACGCGCCGCCTCGGCCGTGGGGCACACCGTGATGCGCTCGGCCTACTGCATCCGCCGCGAGATCGGCGAGTGCCTGCGCGAAGGCTCGCGCCTCGGCGGCGACCTCTATCTCGAGCACGGCGCGGAGCGTTTCCGGCTGGTGTTCGACTGTGCGGCGTGCGAGATGTCGCTGGTCAAGGAGCCCCGTCGGGAAGGCGCACGTCCCCGCCGGAGTTCCCCCGCAGCAGATGAACGCAAATAAAATCCACGAAATACCATGCAGCAGCAACTGACTCCCGATTTTCCGGATTACGAACTGATCGACACGGGCGACTTCGAGAAGCTCGAACGCTTCGGACGCTACGTCACACGGCGCCCCGAACCGCAGGCCATCTGGCGGCGGACACTCCCCGAAGCGGAGTGGCGGCGGATGGCCGATGCGTCGTTTCTGCGCGACGCCCGTAGCGACGAACGAGGCGAGTGGCGTCTTGCGCCGCAGATGCCCGACCGCTGGTCGGTGACCTATGCCTGCCGGGCGGCGAAGTTGCGGATGCGCCTGGCCCTCACGTCGTTCAAGCACGTCGGCATCTTTCCCGAACAGGCCGCCAACTGGGACTTTATCTACGACAACGTGCGGCGGCTCGGCGGTGTGGCCCCGGCGGCCCGAGCCGTATCCGGCTCCGCGGAGGGCGGTCTTCGGAATCTCGCCGGAGACGCTCCCGCGGTTGCGGCCGGCCGCCCCTCCGCGGCGCCGCGGGTGCTGAACCTCTTCGCCTACACGGGCGGTGCGACCCTCGCGGCGCGGGCCGCCGGGGCCGAGGTGACGCACGTCGATTCGGTCCGGCAGGTCGTGACGTGGGCCCGCGAGAACATGGAGCAGAGCGGCCTGGACGGCGTGCGCTGGATCGTCGAGGACGCCCTGAAGTTCGTGCACCGCGAGGTGCGCCGTGGCAGCTGCTATGCCGGGATCATCCTCGATCCTCCGGCCTACGGACGCGGAGCCAACGGCGAGAAGTGGGTCCTCGAAGACCAGATCGGCGAGATGCTCGACTGCTGCGCCCGGCTGCTGGAGCCCCGCGGGGCGTTTCTCGTGCTGAATCTCTACTCGATGGGCTTGTCCTCCACGCTGGCCCGCACGGCCGTGCGGCAGGCTTTCGGTGCCCCCGGAGAGGAGCAGTGGGGTGAATTGTGCTTTGCGGACCGCGCCGGGAAGGAGCTGCCCCTCGGCACCTATTACCGCTTTACCCGATAACGGCCGGAAACGATGGAGTGGTTGCTGAATCTGGGCTATCCGGGCCTTTTCATCGGAACGTTCCTTTCCGGAACGGTGTTGCCGATGAGTTCCGATGTGCTGCTGGTGGGAATGCTCGCTGCCGGGGCCGATCCCGTGGCGTGCCTGCTTCTTGCGACGGTGGGAAACTGGCTCGGGGCCATGACCTCCTACTGGCTCGGATGGTTCGCCCGATGGGAGTGGCTGGAACGCGTCTTCAAGGTGCGTCCCGAGGCACTGACCCGTCAGAAAGCACGTGTCGACCGCTTTGGCGTGTGGCTGGCGCCCTTTTTCTGGGTCCCGGTGATCGGCGTGGTCTTCATGATTGCCCTGGGCTTCTACCGCGTGCGGCCGCGCACGACCGCCCTCATGGCACTGGCCGGGTCGTTTGTCCGTTTTCTGTTCTGGATTCTGCTGCAGTACCTCTTTTTCGGCCAGGCATAGCCGTGGAGGACTCCGAAATGTCGAATATTCAAAAAACTGCGAAGTATGACTTTGATCTTTACCGTCCTGTTCGGCGTGTTGAGCGGCTGCCTGCTCTCGGTGCTGGTGGGAATTATCGGCAGCCGTCGCCGCATCGGCTTCGGCTGGGCGTTCCTCATCAGTCTGATCTTCACGCCACTCGTGGGGCTGATCGTCGCCCTGATCTCCGACCCGCTGCCCGACGGCATACAACGTTGGGGCTGTATCGGAACGGTCGTCGCGGTGCTCGGCATCCTTTCGCTGATTGCCTTCCTGATGCTCCTGCTGACCGGCGGAGCCATGCTGGCCGTGATGTAGTGGCCGCCGCTCCGTCCGGGGCTAATACCCGAAGACGTAATAGATGAGGATCCCCGCCACGGCCGAGAGGACGATCAGGAGGATCGGGTTCACCTTGCGCCACGACCCCAGGAAAACCCCGCCGAAGAGCACCCAGCTCCAGGCGTCGATGAAGTTCTGCTCGTCGGGATCCGAGCTGTGGGGGAAGATCAGCAGCAGGGCCGCCGCGGCGATCATGCCGATCACCGCCGGGCGCATCCCCAGCATGGCCCCCTCGACCCACCGGTTGTTCTTCAGCTTCAGGAAGAAGCGCGCCACGAGAATCATCAGCGTCAGCGACGGAAGGCACACCGCGAAGGTGGCGATCACCGATCCCAGCACGCCGCACCAGACATGCCCGGTCTGCATCCCCACCGAATAGCCGACGTAGGTTGCCGAGTTGATGGCGATCGGTCCGGGGGTGATCTGCGAGATGGCCACGATGTCGGCGAACTGCGCGTTGGTGAGCCACTGGTGCTGCACGACCACCTCGTTCTGGATCAGCGACAGCATGGCGTATCCGCCGCCGAATCCGAAGAATCCGATCTTGAGGTACGAGACGAAGAGTTGCCAGAGGAGGATCATGTCGCAGGGCGGTTATGCTTTCGGTTTGTTGTTGCGTTTGGCAATCCGCGGGGCGACGGACAGCTCCCAGACGATGCCGCCGGCCGCCGCGATCAGCAGGATGTAGATCGGCGACCAGCCCAGACCCCAGACGGTCAGCGCCGAGGCGGCAATGACTGCAAACATCGACCAGTGCATGCCGCGGGCCAGCGAGATGACCGGTCCGATGATCAGCGCCACGACTGCCGGGCGCATCCCCTTGAAGGCGGCGTCGACCACCGGGTTGTGGCGCACGTCGGCGAAGAAGAGCGCGATGGCCAGCAGGATGACGAACGAAGGCAGCACAACCCCCAACAATGCGGTGGCGGCCCCGCGCAGTCCGCGGACCTTGTATCCCACGAAGACCGAGGTGTTGAGCGAAATCGGCCCCGGGACCGACTGGGCCAGCGTCAGCAGGTCGAGGAACTCCTTGCGCTCGACCCATTGGCGGTTGTCGATCACCTCGCGTTCGATCAGGGGGATCATGGCGTAGCCCCCGCCGAAGGTGAACAGCCCGATCTTGAAGAACGAGACGAATATCGTGCGCAGACGGTTCATTGTTTTCCGGATTTTGGTTTATTCGCGTTTTTTGCGGCCCAGCAGGGTCAGCAGTCCGTCGATGTAGGTCATCGGGTGGGTCGGGGCGCCGGGGAGCCAGAGGTCCGGGGTGTGGGTGTCGAGGAAGCGCCGGTCGAGGGCCCGGCTCTCGGCGAAGAGCCCTCCCGAGCAAGCCTCCGAACCGCACATCACAAGGATCTTCGGTTCGGCGACCGCGTCGTAGCAGATTTCCAGCGCCTCGGCCATGTTCGCGGAGATCGGGCCCGAGACGACCACGCCGTCGGCATGGCGCGGCGAGGCCGTGAATCCGATGCCGAAGCGTCCGAGGTCGAAGTTGACGTTCCCCGTGGCGTTGAGTTCCATTTCGACCGAGGCGTCGCCCCCGGCCGAGACTTCGCGCAGTTGCAGCGCCCGGGAGAAGCAGCGCCGGATGGCGGGACGCACCCGTTCCGGATCGAAGGGCACGTGCGTATCCCCGGCGTGCAGGACAAGGCCCTCGCGCGTAGGCGAACCGATGCGGTAGTCGTTCGTGAAACGCACGTTGCGCGGCGCCACCCGGGCGCACTCGCCGCAGAAGAGGCAGCGCCCCAGATCGAGCGACAGCGGTTCTGCCGTGAAGGCTCCCGTGGGGCAGATGGCCGCGGCATGTTCCGCTTCGGAGGTATCCTCCGTGAAGGTCAGTTCGGGGCGTCCCCGGAACTCCGCAGTCAGTTCCACGGCATCGAGGTCCGGAATCGCCTGACGTCCGTGGCTGCGCAGGACCCGTATTTTCGGAAAAATCATGTGCGTAGATTTTGTATCCCCGCAAAAATAAGGAAAAGCCGCGGTTCGTACAACTCTTTTCCGCGAATTACGCAAAACGGAGGTCGGAGCTCCTCCCGACGGAGAGAATCCCGGCCCCGAAGCGGTTGCGCGGCGCCATCTCCAGTCCCGAAACGGTTGCGCGGCGCTACTCCCGGTCCGGATCGGTGAAGGTTGCCGCCGGAAGCCAGTCGACGGCGTACTCCGTGGCGCTCCCTTTGGCAAAGATCTTCGCTACGGTATACTCCGCAGCCTCCGCATCGGTGAGCTGGCGGCCGCCGTTGGCACGCTGTGCGAGGCGGTCGGCCGCGGCCCCTTCGCCCGTACACCGGTATTCGGCGAAGAGCTTCGGTTCACAGGACATCGTGGTCCACCCCGCGGGGTTCAGCGCCGCAGGCTCCTCGCAACGGATGAAGACCGCACGCGGGGCATCCTTCCACGGGCGGCCCAGGTGGAAGTAGGAGAATTTCGAACCGTCGAAATCCACCTCGTCCGACGACGGGAAGGAGATCGTGCAGTCCATGCAGACGATGCCGTAGTTGTGGTCCGCAGGTGTCGACGGGGCCGTCACGACGCTGTTGTTGCGGTTCATGTGGAGCGTGCAGCGATCCAGCAGGATCGTCGACGACCCGAAGATGAAGTCGACGTTGCCCTCGACGTAGCAGCCGCGCAGGTAGACGCGCCCCGTGCCGCGGCCGTAGAACGTGTCCTGATAGCCCGTGATGCGGCATCCGTAGAAGGCCGCGCGGTCCCCCTTGACCTGGACAGCGACGGCCTGCGAATCCTTGCCGTCGGCGGCGATGTTGGCCTGGCTGTTGACGTAGGTGTTGGCGATGGTGACGTTGCTGGCCGTGAAGTCGTTGGCTTCGACCAGGAAGGTCTGGCTTCCCGCGGTGCCGAGGGTTCCGCCTGCACCGTTGTCGCGGCCCGCATAGTCGTCCCAGGTGATGATGCACGTGGCGGCATCGTCGCCGATGAGCGTCACGTAGGGGTGCCGCGACGTCAGGGTCACCTTCTCCTCATAGGTGCCCGGGCGCAGGCGCACGATGTGGGGCTTGTTGTCCACCGGAAGGGCGTCGAAGGCCTCCTGTACGGTGGTGTAGTCGCCCGAGCCGTCGGCGGCCACGACGACCGTGTGGATCGGGTCGGAGGGTTCGGGGGTTTCGTCGCCGCCGTCCGATCCGCAGGCGGTCGGGAGGACGAAAAGCAGCAGCGCTGCCAGAAGTCGGTAGGGTTGTGTCATGGGTTGGTGCTTGTTTGAATTTCCGCCTGCAAAGTTCGGGCTTTCCGACCCGTCGGGCGGGGATTTTTCCGCGAAAAACCGGGATTTTTTGCCGTTTTATGTCCCGTGGCCCCCGATCGGGATGGCGGGCATGAAAAAGCCCCGGTCGGCGGAACCGGGGCTTCGGGGCCGGCAGGTGCGGATCAGAGGTCGTGGCCGCAGTAGGAGAGGTTGAAACTCTTGTTGCAGATCGGGAAATCCGAAATCCCCTCGCCGCGCACGGCCAGCGCCAGGGCCAGCCAGTTGTGCAGGCTCGGGTCCTTGATGCGGCACGCCGCGAGGCGCCCCTCCGCATCGGTCACGACGACGTGGCAGGTTTCGCCCCGCCACCCCTCGACCAGTCCGAATGCGAGCGACGAGGGGGTTAGCCGCGTTGTGTAGTCGGGACCTTCGCACGGGTTTTCGAGATCTCCGTATTTGTGCTCGTAAATCTCCAGCAGGCGGTCGATGTAGCGGGCCGACTGGGCCACCTCGCGGCTGCGGACCGTGAGGCGCGCCATCACGTCGCCCGTCTCCTCGATGACGGGCGTGTGGTGCAGGCATTTGCCGAACGATCCCCAGGGGTGTGTCGCGCGGATGTCGCGCCCCAGGCCGCTGGCGCGCGCCGCCTGGCCCACACCGCCGATGCGCCGCATCTCCTCGCGCGGCACCACGCCGCACTGCTCGAAACGCGCCAGCAACGAGGGCGACGACTCGATGTCGCGGCGCACCTCGTCGTAACGCCGGGCGATTTCGGCCACGTTCCTGCGGATCATCGCCGATTTTTCGGCCGTCAGCGGGTGGTTGGTGCCGTGGGGGCGGATCAGCCCCTTGCCGAAGCGGTTGCCGCACCACGCCTGCGTGGTGTTGATCGTCATCGTGCGCAGCGCCTCGCAGGCCACCTGCCCCAGCTGGTAACCCGTATCCATCGACAGGGCGCCCGTATCGGCGATCTGCATGGCCATGCGCTCGAGTTCGAGGGCTACGGCCCGTTCACGGTCCAGCTGGGCGGGGCGTTCGCGGCCCGTGAGCTTCTCGACCGCTTCGGCGAAGGCCGTGGCGTGGGCCACGGCGCTGTCTCCGGCCACGGCCTCGGCCAGGCACATCTGACGCAGTCTGTTTTCCGTTGCGGCGAAGGCTGCCTCTACGCCCCGGTGTTGGTATCCCAAGGCGATTTCGAGGTGCAGGACCTGTTCGCCGTTGCAGATGAAGCGGAAGGCCCCCGGTTCGATGATCCCGGCGTGGATCGGGCCCACGTTGACCTCGTGGAGCGATCCTCCGGCCATCGTGTAGAAGGGGTAGTTGTCGATCGAGCTGCGGCGGTCGTAGCGGTCGAAGGGGAAGCGCAGCGGCTTGGGCCACGGCTGCCCGTCGAACCGCACGCCGTAGCGTTCGGCGATCTCCCGCTCGAAGGGGTGCAGCTGCGGGTGCCGGGCCGTGAGCGACGGAAGGGCCGTTTCGTCGTAGTAGCCCGTGGCGTGCGAGGTGACGAGCACACGCCCCTCGGCGTCGTCCAGCACCAGGCAGTAGAAGCGCATCCGGTCACCGGACGGCAGGGCGAAGTAGTGCGCCACGTGATAGCGTTCCTCCTCCAGCCACCCGCACAGCAGGTCGTAGAAGTCGGCGTAGGCGATTTCGGGAATCTCCTCCAGGCGGATGGCTCCCGCGGTATTGTCGGTTACGAGGCAGTTCATGGCATTGCGATTTGGTCGATCAGTTCACGCAGGAATTCCGGCTGCCAGAACCCCAGCACCATGGCGGCGACCAGCAGCGAGAGGGCCGACCACGACAGCGCCCGGTCGACCTTCGAGGGGTGGAGTTCGTCCTGGTTGGGCTGGTAGCAGAGGCGGATCATGCGCGAGCAGAACGAGTAGATGACGATGCAGAGCAGCAGCAGCATCCCCGCGACGAGCCACCATTGGCTTCCGGCGATCGTCTCGCGCAGGATCAGCAGCTCCGAGATGAAGAGCGGCGAGGGCGGGAAGGCCATCAGGACGACCATTCCGGTGAGCAGTCCGATGGCTCCGACGCGGTTGATGTGGATGTAGTCGCCGATGCGGTTGATGCGGTAGCCGTTGTAGACCTGGCGCACGACGGCCATCTGCAGGAAGAGGCTGCTTTTGACGAAGGTGTGGCAGACGACGTGGAAGACCGCGGCCCAGACGCCGAGACCGCCCACGCCGAGACCGATGGCGGCGATGCCCATGTTTTCGACGGTCGAGTAGGAGAGGAACCGCTTGTAGTTGTTCGTGCGGCGCAGGAAGAGCGCCCCGATGACGAGCGACAGGAGGCCGACGATCAGCAGCACGGAGCACACCCAGGGGAAGACCTCCGTATCGGCGAGTGCCTTGTAGACGCGGTAGATGGCCAGGAATCCGGCATTGACCAGTCCCGTGGAGATCAGCGCCGAGGCCGGTGACGGGGCCGCGAAATTGGCGTCGATGCCCACGGTGTGGAGCGGGAAGAGCTCCATCTTGCAGCTGTAGCCGCAGAGGATCAGCAGAAAGGCCGTCTTCAGGTAGAGGGCGTTTCCGTGCGGGGCGGCTGCGGCGACGGCCGCGTAGTCGAGCGATTCGCATTCGGTGGCGGCGGCCAGCAGCAGGATCCCCAGGTAGGCCATGGCGATGCCCGTCGAACAGACGAAGACGTATTTCCAGGCCGCTTCGAGGGTCTGGGCCGTGCGCCGGTGGTAGATGATCCCCGCCGAGCAGAGCGTCGTGGCTTCGAGGAAGATCCACGTCACGGCCAGGTTCGAGGCGAAGTAGGCCCCCGTGATGGCCGCCGTCAGCAGCATTACCAGGGCCGAGTAGGTCCGGGTCTGCGAGAGGTCGTTCTCGCGCAGGTAGGCTTCGGAGTGGAAGTAGGCGAAGGCCGAGACGATGCACAGCAGCACGTAGAAGAGCGTGCCCGGGGCGTCGAAGCGGAACCAGCCGGTCGATTCCTGGCCGTAGAGCCCTCCGACGAGGATCGCTCCGGCGAAACCCGCCTGCACGGCGTAGAAGAGCAGTCCGATATGGAAAAGCTGCCGCTCGCGGCGGACCAGGAAGGCCGCCGAAGCGATCAGGATGCTTGCGATGAGGTAGGCGATCATGGTGTCAGTCCTTTACGTTGGTCAGCGAATCGGCGTCGTCGGCGTGGAGCTTGTCGTCGATTTTGGTGAAGAAGATGCCCAGCATCAGCACCGAGATGAGGATGTCGAGCAGGATGGCGAAGTTGATCAACAGGGGCATCTCCACGCCGATGGCCGTCGAGAAGAGGAACACGCCGTTTTCGATGACGAGGAACCCGACCATGTGGGAGAAGATCCGGCGCCGCAGGACGATGAGGATCAGGCCGCTCAGCAGCGAGTAGAGGGCCACGCCGAAGAAGACGAGGTCGACCGTCGAATCGGCGATGTAGTAGGTCAGCGAGGCGCTCACGGCCAGCGCCACGAGCGAGAGCAGCAGCGATCCCGACTGCGAGGATCCGGAGCGTTTCACGCGGTTGATGCGCGTGCGGCGGATCACGGCGAAGAGCAGCCACGGAACCAGAATGCCCTTGAACAGCAGGGTTTCGAGGGCCACGAAGGCCAGTTCGGCGGGGTTGGCGGCGTGCAGGCGCACGAGCGCGATACCGAACAGCAGCCACCCCTGCAGGCCGATCAGCGAGGCGAAGTTGCGGAAACGCTCCGTGATCGGGAGGTAGATGAGCGTCACGACATAGAGGAGAATCAGCGGCAGAATCATTGGATACCGATGTTAAGTTGCAGCAGGTAGCCCGTGAAGAAGACCAGGGCGGCCAGTGCCGTGATGGTGAGAATGAAGGTGGTGTTGCGGACGAGTTTGTTGCGGGCCTGGGTCGACTCGACGATCCCGACCGAGAGCCCCGTGAGCAGGACGGCCAGCGGCGCCGCGAACCACCACCGCGGGCAGACCGCCGCGGCTACGGCATCGGCTGCCAGCATCGACAGCGCGGCGCTTTTGATCCACGTCGAGATCTTGATCCAGGCCAGGTCGACGCCGCAGTAGTCGAGGCACATCACCTCGTGGATCATCGTCAGTTCGAGGTGGGTGCGGGGGTCGTCGACCGGTACGCGGCCGCTCTCCGTGAAGACGATTTTCGTCAGCACGTAGGCCGCCAGCAGCAGCACGACGATGAGTTTCGCATCGCCTGTGGCGTCGGCCTCGAAGATCGATGTGAAGGAGGTGTGGCCCGAGATCAGCGCCAGGGTCCCGAACGAGAGCATCAGCGCCGGTTCGACCAGTGCGCCGTAGAGCGCCTCGCGGCTGGCGCCCATTCCCTCGAACGAACTGCCGGTGTCCATCGCCGCGAGGATCAGTGCCCCGCGGCCCACGGCCAGCAGGTAGGCGAAGGCCACCAAGTCGCCGTCGAACGAGATGACGGGCCGCAGGTCGCCCACCGGGATGAAGAGCATGGCCACGAGCGAGGAGGCCAGGATGACCGACGGGGCCGTGCGGAAGAGCGCGGTGGTTGTGGTGGAGTAGACGGCGCCTTTGCGCAGCAGCAGCCTCACGTCGTAGAGGTGCTGGGCGAAGCGGATTCCCTGGCGTCCGGCGAGCCGGGCCCGCGTGCGGTTGATCACCCCCGGGATGCAGAGGGCTGCCAGCAGAATGAGGAGTGTATTGAGCAGAGCCATGGTCAGATGACGTTACAGATCGACAGCAGGAATACCAGGACGAGGAAGGCCAGGGCGAAGAGCACGTAGTGGTTGATCTTGCCCGTGCGCAGGCGCATCACGCGCTGGTTGATCAGGCGCAGCAGTTCGACCCACCATGCCGAGAAGAGGCGTCCGATACGGTCGCGGTGGCCGATGTCGAAGCGGTGGGCGTCGGGGAAGATCTCGCCCTTGCCCACGGGGGAGCCTTCACCGCTGTTCTGGATCAGCGAAGTGGCGATGGACTGCAGCCCTTCGGAGAAGGATTCGCCGGTGTACTGCATCCGCACGTTCGGCGACGTAAAGCCGCAGCCCCAGGTCGGGCCTTCGGCCACGCGGCGGCCGCGCAGCGTGCGGCGGCGGAGCCACAGCAGAAGGGCGGCCACGACGATCAGCAGCCAGGCCACCCGCCCGGCGGCCGTGAGGGTCGGGCTGAGCAGCCAGTCGGCGGCGTCGGGCGGGGTGCGGAGGAAGAATCCCGTGGCGTGTGTCACCCCCGTGACGGCCGCCCGGGGGAAGAGCCCCACGAAGAGGATCCCGGCCAGCGGCAGCGCCATGGCGGCGATGCGGAGACTGTCGACTTCGGAGGCTTCGGCGACTTCGTGCGAGCGGGGTGCGCCGAGGAAGACCGTGCCGTAGAGCTTCGTGAAGGCCAGCACGACCAGACCTCCGATCAGCGCCAGGGCCGCCAGCCCGGCCGCCGAGGTGAGGATGCCGCTTCCCGAGGCGATCCCGTCGAAGAGCCCGAGGTAGATGAGCAGTTCGGAGATGAAGCCGTTCAGCGGCGGCAGGGCGCAGATGGCCGCCGTACCCGTGAGGAAGAGGATCGAGGTCAGGGGCATGTGTTTCGAGAGTCCGCCCAGGGCGTCGAGCGATGTGGTGTGCGTCTGCGAGAGGATGTTTCCGGCGCCGAAGAAGAGCAGCGACTTGAAGAAGGAGTGGTTGAGTGTGTGGAGCAGCGCTCCGGCCATGCCGCACAGCGCGACGATCTGGTTGCCGGAAGCTTTTCCGAGGGCTGCGACGCCTGTGGCGAGGAGGATTACGCCGATGTTTTCGATCGAGGAGTAGGCCAGCAGGCGTTTCACGTCGTTCTGCGTGGCGGCGAGGATCACGCCCCACAGCCCGGTGACGATTCCCAGCGCGAGGAGGATCACCCCGGCGGTGTGCAGCACGGGCTGATCGCCCAGTGCCGCCACGGTGCGCAGAATGCCGTAGACGCCCGTCTTGATCATCACGCCCGACATCAGGGCCGAGACGTGCGACGGGGCGGCGGGATGCGCCTCGGGGAGCCAGACGTGCATCGGGAACATGCCGGCCTTCATGCCGAATCCGGCGAGGAAGACCAGGAAGAGCGGCAGGGCTTTCCGCGTGCGGAAACAGTCGCCCAGGGCATCGAAGGTCGCCGAGCCGCAGGCGGCGTCGAGGCGCACGAATCCCACGACGAGCAGCACGAAGCCGATGTGCATCATGATGAGGTAGGCCAGGGCCGCGCGGCTCACCTCACGGCGCTGGGCGTCGTAGAGGATCAGCAGGAACGACGCCACGGTCATCAGTTCCCAGAAGAAGAGGAACGAGAAGCCCCCGTCGGAGCAGACCACGCCCAGCATGGCGTAGTACATGACGGTGAGCGAGGTGTAGTGCAGCGAGACGTGGGCCGGGGATTTCGTGGCGAGGGTGTGGGCCAGGTAGCCCCGGGAGTAGAGCACCGAGGCCACGGCGCCGATCGAGATCAGCACCGCGAAGAGCGCCGAAAGGGGGTCCATCGATCCCGAATCGCCGCCGAGCGGGGAGAGGGCCACCGACCACAGCACCTCGGGGGTGCCTCCGGCGAGTACGCCGAGGGCCCGGACCGTGATCCACAGGGCTCCGGCGGCCGTCAGCGTGAAGGCTGTCCAGACCTTGGCACGCAGCGGCGACGCGAAGATCGCGGCGGCGATGAGGGCCAGGAACAGAAGCGTGTAGAGAAAAAGCATATTTTTCCGGGAGTAAATGTTGTTTCGACAGGGAATTCGTTGCGAGGCTCTCAATCGTTGCGGGGCAGCAGATTAGCCGTGGCGGTCATGACCGTGGCCACGACGGCGGCCGTTTCGGTGCGCAGGCGCTGGGGCCCGAGCGTGATCTCCTCGAAGCCGTGCGACAGCGCGAAGCCGATCTCTTCCGTCGAGAAGTCCCCTTCAGGTCCGATGAAGATCCGCACGGCCTCGCCCGGACGCAGTGTCGCGGCGAGGAGTGCCTTGCCGTTTGCCGTGTGCGGCGGCTCGCAATGGGCGATCAGGCTGCGGCCCTCGAAGGGTGCCGATACGGCCTCGCGGAACGGCGTCAATCCGGCCAGCTCCGGACGGTAGGCCTTCAGCGACTGTTTCATCGCCGCGGTGATCACCTTCTCGCCCCGCAGGGGCTTGAAGCTCCGCCGTTCGCTGTGCGCCGTTTCGAGCGGCACGATCTGCGTGACGCCCACCTCGGTGGCCTTTTCCAGAAACCACTCGAAGCGGTCGGGGTTCTTTGTCGGGGCCACGGCCATGACCAGGCGGTAGGGCATCTTCTCGAATTCGGGGTGTGTCTCGACGATCCGCACCGTGCAGCGCCGCGGGTCGGCATCGGTGATCTCGGCCCGGCAGAGGTTCCCCCGGCCGTCGGTCAGGTGGATCGTGTCGCCGCACCCGAGCCGCAGCACGCGGACGCAGTGTTTCGACTCCTCTTCGCCCAGCGTGTACAGGGGCGGTTCGAGGTCCGGAGCATAGAAGAGTTGCATGGAACGCGCTTGTTTGATTTACGGAATTTTATTGTACCTTTGTCATGCCTGAGCCGAATGCCGGACGGAACGGGTGCGGACGCCTGTCGGACGCTCCCGGGATCCCGTGGCGGGACCTTCCGCCGGATGTCGGGCTTGTGGCCCGCAAAGTTACATAAAATAACACGATTCATGAAACGTATCATCGGTTTATCGACGCTTTTTCTGGCCATGACACTCGTTTGCTGCAAATCCGAGAAGCGTGTGGGTGAAAATCCCTTTTTCGCCGAGTGGAACACCCCCTACGGCGTGCCGCCCTTCGACCGGATCGAACCCGAACATTTCCTCCCGGCGCTGGAGCGCGGCATGTCGCTTCACGACGCCGAAATCGACGCCATCACGTCGAACAACGACGAGGCAACCTTCGAAAACGTCATCCTCGCCTACGACAACTCCGGGAAGATGCTCGCCCAGGTGGCGTTGATCTTCGACATGCTCTGCGCCGCGGAGAACACCCCCGCGCTGGAGAAGATCCAGGTTGAGGTGGCCCCGCTGCTGGCGTCCCATGCCGACAAGATCCTGCTCAACGGGAAGCTCTTCGAGCGTGTCAAGGCGGTTTACGACCGTCGTGCGACGCTCGACCTCGATGACGAACAGACGCGGCTGCTCGAAAAGACCTACCGGAAGTTCGTGCGGGCCGGGGCGCTGCTCGACGCCGAACAGAAGGCCCGCCTGAAGCAGATCAACGAGGAGCTGTCGCTGGCGGCCGTGAAGTTCGGGAACAACATCCGTTCGGAGAACAACAACTACGTGCTGATGCTCTCCACGGGGGAGCTGGAGGGCCTTCCGGCCAATGTCCGGGAGCAGGCCCGGGAAAAGGCCGCACAGCTGGGCAAACGGGACAAGTATGCCTTCACGCTGCAGAAACCGAGCCTGATCCCGTTCCTGACCTACTCCTCGAAACGCGAACTGCGCGAGGAGATCTACAAGGCCTACTTGAACCGCTGCAACAACGGAGACGAGTATGACAACAAGCAGCTGATCAACGACTTCGTCCGCCTGCGCACGGAGAAGGCCCACCTGTTGGGCTACTCCTCCTATGCGGCTTATGTTGTCGATGACGAGATGGCCCGCACGACCGATGCCGTCTACGGTCTGCTCGACGAGATCTGGACCCCGGCGCTCGACCGTGCCAAGGGCGAGCTGGCCGAGATGGAGGCGCTTTTCCGCAAGGATCTCCCCGACGGGGAGTTCGCCTCGTGGGACTGGTGGTACTACGCCGAGAAGCTGCGCAAGCAGAAGTATGCCCTCGATGAGGAGATGCTGCGACCCTATTTCTCGCTGGAGAATGTCCAGACCGGCATCTTCTTCCTGGCCAACCGACTCTACGGCATCACCTTCCGGCCCGTTGTCGTGCCGCTGTACCATCCCGAAGCCGTGGCCTACGAGGTGCTCGATGCCGACGAGTCCCACCTCGGCATCCTCTATTTCGACTTCTTCCCCCGCGACGGCAAGAGCCAGGGCGCCTGGTGCGGGAATTACGTCGAGCAGACCTATGACGGGGAGGGCAACCGCGTGGCTCCCGTGGTGTCGATCGTCTGTAACTTCACCCGCCCGACGGCGAACACCCCGGCGCTGCTGACCCTCGACGAGGCCGAAACGCTCTTCCACGAATTCGGACACGCCCTGCACTTCCTCTTCCACGACGTCCGCTACCGCGGACTGGCGGAGGTCGAGGGCGATTTCGTCGAACTCCCCTCGCAGCTCATGGAGAACTGGGCCTTCGACCCCGAGATGCTGAAACAGTACGCCGTGCACTACCGCTCGAACGAGGTGATCCCCCAGTACCTGATCGACAAGATCCGCAACAGCCGCCTCTTCAACCAGGGTTTCATGACCACGGAACTCATCGCCGCGTCGCTCTCCGACATGGACATCCACTCGATGACCGAATACGCGCCGTTCGATCCCGTGGCCTTCGAACGCGAGGCGCTCTTCGACAAGCGCGGCCTCATCCCGCAGATCGAACCGCGTTACCGCTATCCCTACTTCTCGCACATCTTCGACGGCGGCTATTCGGCCGGCTACTATTTCTATACGTGGGCCGCGGTGCTGGACAAGGATGTTTTCGAGGCCTTCCGCGAGAGCGGCGACCTCTTCAACAAGCGCATCGCCGACGATTTCCGCCGCAAGGTGCTGGCCCGGGGCGGTTCGGCCGACGGCATGACCCTCTACCGCGACTTCCGCGGCAAGGATCCCGACAAGCGCCCCATGCTGCGCAGCCGCGGACTCTGGACCGATCCCGCCCCTGCCGACTCGCTGGCCGCGATGCCTGCCCCCGCCGGAAAAGCGCCCGTCCGGGACGTTCCGGTGAAGTGACGCCCTCGCCCGAATGGAGAGACCGAAATACCAAGAAGCAACACCTTATATGAAAAAAGCAATTCTGATCATGGCAATTTCCGCTATGGCGGCAGGCTGTGCCGACAATTCGATTCCCAAGGCCCAACTGCCCGAACTGGATCTTTCGAACCCGCTGCTGGCCGCGTGGGAGACCCCGCACGCCACGCCGCCCTTCTCGAAGATCGAACTCCGACACTACGAACCGGCCTTCGATGCCGCCATCGCCTGCTCGCGGGCCGAGATCGAGGCGATCGTCGCAAATCCCAAAAAGCCGACCTTCGGCAATACGATCGTCGCCCTCGAACGCAGCGGCGCCCTTCTGTCGCGCATCGAGGGGATCTTCTTCAACCTGCTGGAGGCCGACACCTCGGACGAGATGCAGGAGATCGCCCTGCGCGTGCAGCCCAAACTGACCGAACTGGCCAACGACATCTCGCTCAACGAGGAGCTCTTCGCGCGTGTGAAGGCTGTCTACGAACACCCGGGGCGTCTCAAGCAGGAGGACCGGATGCTGCTCGAAAAGACCTACAAGAGCTTCGCACGCAACGGCGCGGCGCTCTCCGAGGCCGACAAGGAGCTCTACCGGCAGTACACCTCCGAGCTTTCGGCCCTGACGCTGCAGTTCGGGCAGAACGCCCTGGCCGCCACCAACGCCTTTACGCTCCGCATCACCGATCCGAAGGTCGTGGCCGAGCTGCCGGGATTCGTGAAGGAGGGCATGGCCGCCGAGGCCGCCGCCCGCGGGGAGAAGGGGTGGACCGTGACGCTCCAATACCCGAGCTACCTTCCCTTCATGACCTACTCCACGAACCGCAAACTCAAGGAGCAGTTGTGGCGGGCGAACAGCTCGCGCGCTCTGGGCGGGGAGTTCGACAACACGGAGATCGTGAAGAAGATTGTCAACACGCGGCTGAAGATCGCCAACCTGCTGGGGTACAAGTGCTATGCCGACTATGTGCTGGAGGAGCGCATGGCCGGGAGCACAGCGACCGTCGAGCAGTTCCTCGACGAACTCCTCACGGCCACGAAGTCGTGGGCCGATGCCGATTACCGCACGGTGGGCGAGTACGCCGCCTCGCTGGGCTTCCAGGGCGAGTTGATGCCCTGGGACTGGGCCTATTACAGCGAGAAGTACAAAAATGAGAAGTATGCGCTGAACGACGAGCTGGTGAAGCCCTACCTCGAACTCGAAAATGTCAAGAAAGGGGTTTTCCTGCTGGCCAACAAGCTCTACGGGCTGAACTTCACGCCCAATACGCAGGTCGATGTCTACCATCCCGACGTGACGGCCTACGACGTCACGGACCGGGACGGACGCTTCATGGCAGTGCTCTATCTGGACTTCTTCCCGCGGGCTTCGAAGCGCTCGGGGGCCTGGATGACCGAGTTCCGCGGCGCGAAGGTCGTGGATGGCGAGGAGACCCGCCCGCTGGTGTCGCTGGTGATGAACTTCACCAAACCCACGGCCACGACCCCCTCGCTGCTGACCTTCGACGAATTCGAGACCTTCCTCCACGAGTTCGGCCACTCGCTGCACGGAATGCTCGGCGAGGGCAAGTACGAGTCGCTGACCGGCACGAACGTCTACCGCGACTTCGTGGAGCTTCCGTCGCAGATCATGGAGAACTGGGCCACCGAGAAGGAGTACCTCGACCTGTGGGCCGTGCACTACCAGACCGGCGAGAAGATTCCCGCGGAGATCGTCGAGCGCATCGTTGCCGCGCAGAACTACCTGGCGGCCTACGCCAACGTGCGGCAGTTGTCGTTCGGATTCACGGATATGGCCTGGCACACGCTGACCGAACCCTTCGAGGGGGATGTCGAGGCCTTCGAGGTGGAGTCGATGGCTTCCACGCAGGTCCTGCCCGTCGTGTCGGGCACGGCGATGGCCCCCTCGTTCGGGCACATCTTTTCGGGCGGTTATGCCGCCGGGTATTACGGCTACAAGTGGGCCGAGGTGCTGGATGCCGATGCCTTCTCGCTCTTCAAGGAGAAGGGTATTTTCAATCAGGAGGTAGCCGCGTCGTTCCGGGAGAATATCCTCGAAAAGGGCGGTACGGAGCATCCCATGGAGCTCTACGTGCGTTTCCGCGGCCACAAGCCCGAAACCCGGGCGCTGATCGAGCGCATGGGGCTCGGGAAATAGCCATTCCTCTGGACCCGGCGAGCGGGATTCCGGAATGCAGAAAGCGGCTCCAGCCTTCGGGCGGGGCCGCTTTTTTCCGGCACTATTGTTCGGGAGGGGGCAGAGAGACCTTAACCGAAAGAGCGTTCCGGAGTCCGGTTGGCTGTGTCCTGTCAACCCAAAAACACCCCGGAACCCGAAGCGGCCGTGAATCTTTCCCAACAAAAAACCGCCCCGGAATTCGGAGCGGCCTTCGGTGTTGAGCTACCTGGATTCGAACCAAGAATAACAGGACCAGAATCTGTTGTGTTACCATTACACCATAGCTCAATGACGTTTTGGTGATGCAAAAGTAGAACTTTATTTTGCAATTGCAAA
>CALUKL010000115.1 GCA_944321195.1 uncultured Alistipes sp. | reverse complement strand
GTTATCCTAATGTGCAATATTTCAGCCTGTTGTTTAAAAAAGTAACAAATACGGCACCTAATAAGTACAAGCGTTCGTTGAATTAAGACGATGTTTGGTGCAAACAAGAGCTGGGAAAATAAGATTTGGTAGGTTGTAAATGATTAATATAAGCATTATCATACTTTATCAGATGACGCAAGTTAATCTTCTTTCGGTGTACTTTCTCGGCCCGGAAAAAAGTACACCGAATAGGCCACAGGTAACCCGCTTTTCGATGCCTTTTTCTGCATATCGGCCAAAATAAAAATCCCTACAAACCGGTGTTTGCAGGGATTCGGGAGGTTTTTGCTTCACTCCCCCCCTCTTGGCGGAGAGAACGGGATTCGAACTCGTGGTACGGGTTGCCCCGTACGTCGGTTTAGCAAACCGGTGGTTTCAGCCACTCACCCATCTCTCCGGGCACGCTTCGCGGACTGTTCCGTCCGAAAGGGTGTGCAAATATAGAATCTTTTTGGGTAAATACAAAAAAATGCGGTCGAAAATTCCTATTTTTGCATGAAAAGAGACTTCCCATGCTGCTGCGACTTCCGACACGTATTCCTCTTCGATGCCTATTCGCCCTTTGCTGCCTGATTCCGGCATGGGTTGCTGCATCTTCTGATTCCGATCCGATGCGCCTGCATCCGCTGACCGTTTTTTTGCAGGAAGCCGAACGGCGCTTCGACGTGCGGATCACCTGCAAGCGCTTCAATCCCGATACGGTTCAGGTCAACTGGGGAGCCTTCCGCATCCGGCCCTATTCGCTTGACGAGACGTTGGACAACCTGCTCCGGCCCGCCGATCTGGTGTGGAACCGCCGGACGGCACCCGACGGAGAGACCCGAATCACGGTTCAGCCTTACGAATACTACCGCCGTACACCGTCCGACGGCGAACGGCTGCTGCGGTGGCTGGCGGTGCTTGCCCCCGACAGCGCCTCGTGGGAGCGGCGGCGCGAATGCCTGCTGGCGGAGGCGCGCGAGGCTTTGGCGCTCGATCCCTTTCTGCGGGGCGTTGTTGCCGGTCCCGACGTGCGACTGGGGCGTGAAGTGCGCCACGACGGCTATACGATGCAGAACTACGCCCTCGAAACCCTTCCGGGACTCTACGTCTGCGGTACGATCTACGCCCCGCTTGCGAAGGGCCCGCACCCGCTGATCGTCTCGCCCGCGGGCCACTGGGAGGGAGGCCGCTGCCGCCCGGACCAGCAGCTGCGCATGGCGACCTTCGCGCGCATGGGCGCCGTGGCGGTCGATATGGATATTTTCGGCTGGGGAGATTCGGAACGCCAGGTGGGGCGTGAGGCGCATACGCAACACTACTCGATGCAACTCCAGGCGCTGTGGTCAAAGCGCGTGACGGACTGGATGGTTGCCTCGCGCCGCGACATCGATACGACGCGTATGGCCGCGACGGGCGGTTCGGGCGGTGCGACGCATGCGCTGCAGCTGGCACTGCTCGACGATCGTTTTGCGGCGCTGGCCCCGGTCGTGCACCTGGTTTCGCATTTCGACGGGGGCTGCCCGTGCGAGAGCGGGCGCCCGGTGACGCTGGCGGGCGGCGGGAGCTGTATGCCGGAGCTGCTGGCCGCGGCAATGGCCCCGCGCCCGACGCTGGTCGTCAGCGACGGCGGCGACTGGACTTCGACCTACCCGACGCTGGAATACCCCTTCCTGCGGCGGATCTGGGGCTTCTACGGGGCGGAGGCGGCGGTGCGGAATGTCCATTTCGCGGACGAACGCCACGACTACGGCGTGAACAAACGGCAGGCGGTCTACGCCTTCTTTGCCGAGACCCTGGGTCTCGACATCGCGCAGGCGGATGAAAGCCGCGTGACGCTGCTTCCCGAATCGGCCCTGCAAAGTTTCGGGAGCGAACTCCCGGAGCGGGCCTTGCGGAGCCGTGAAGAGCTGGAACGGATCATCGAAAAACTGAAATGATATGAGACGCTTTTCCCTGTTTTTGCTGCTTTTGTGCCTGACGGGCGGTGAACTGGCCGCCCGGAGCCTAAAAACCCGCTACCGGGTGACGACGGCCGGAAACAGAACCTCCTGCCCGGTTGTTCTGCGCGATGTTCCGACGTGGGCCCGGAGTGTTCGGGTGCTGGCGGAGGGTGCCGAGATTCCGTCGCAGCTCGACCGGCCGCTGGGAGAGGCGGCTTTTGTGGCCGACATTTGCGGCCGCCGGGATTTCGAGGTTGTCTACTCGTCGAAACCGGCGGAGCCGCGCTTTCCGAGCCGGGTCCACGCGCAGATGTGGCTGAAAAATCCGGACAAGACGTTGCGGGCGGCGGATACGGTCTCCTCGACGAAGGACGACATGTACCATAAGCTGCACCACCACGGCCCGGCCTTCGAGTCGGAGTATGCGGCCTACCGGATCTACTTCGACAAGAAACAGACGATCGACACCTACGGCAAGAAACTCCCGCGTCTGGAGCTTGCCGGGACGATGTGGTATCCGAGCGATGCACAGATGGCCGCCGATTATGGTTACGACAACCTGCGGGTCTTCGGTTCGGTGGGCGTGGGGGCGCTCAAGGGCTGGGATGCCGAAAAGCGGAAGATGACCCACATCACGGACTTTGCCCGGCGGGAGGCCCGGATCCTGGCGAAGGGACCCGTGCGTACGGTGGTGGAGATGCGGGTCGAGGGCTGGCGCTACGGCGGCCGTGAGATTGCGATGACATCGCGCTACATCCTCTATGCGGGCCACAGCGACGTTCGGGTCGAGAACCGCATCGAGGGGGACTTTTCGGGCCTGCTCTTCACAACCGGGGTGATGAAGATGGCCGAAAACGAGGTGCGCCGCACGGAGACGGCGATTGCGGCCGTGGGTTGCGACTTCCCGGAGAACGACACGCTGAAGTGGGAGCGCGAACGGGTCGGACTGTCGATCGCCGTTCCGGCGGATCGGATCGTCTCGCGCATCGACGACCGGACGAGCTACCTGTTTCAGCTGGTGCCCGACGCCGAGGGGCGTATCGACTACGTGTTCGACATGTGGTGGCGGCGGAGCTCGTGGCTGAAGGAGATCCCCGACGGCGAGTTCCCCGAACGGATGCTGGAACGCCTCGACGCGGAGGCCCCGGAGGCGGAAGTACGGCGTTTGAAATAGATTTGACGAAAAATACATCGTTTGCGACAAAAAATCCCGGTCGGAACGGAGGAGTCGCCGTACTTTTGTATACCTGAAACTGCGAAAATTTACGGATACGAAATGAAACGACCTCTTCTGAAGAACCTGAAACGAGTCATGGCCGGAATGGCGGTTCTGTTGTTGACCGTCTCATGTTTCGGCTCTTCGGCCTCCGATTCCGGAATGGGGGCCCTTCCCTCCTGGATGCCGGCGTTGTCGGACCCGGCGATCCCCTCACGCACGGTGAGTGTCGCCGACTTTGGCGGCCGCGGTGACGGCCACACGCTCAATACCGAAGCCTTTGCTGCGGCGATTGCCTCGCTTACGGAGCAGGGCGGGGGCCGTGTGACGGTTCCTGCGGGCGTCTGGTATACGGGCCCGATCGTGCTGAAGGACCGGATCGAGCTGCACCTCGAACGGAATGCCGTGGTGGTTTTCAGCGACGACAAGTCGCTTTACCCGCTTGTCGAGACGACCTTCGAGGGTCTCGACACCTACCGCTGCCAATCTCCGATCTCGGCGCGGGGGGCGAAGGAGATCGCCATTACGGGCGAGGGGGTGATCGACGGCAACGGCGATGCCTGGCGGGCCGTGAAGCGTGACAAGCTCACGGACCGCGAATGGCAGGCGAAGGTGAAGAGCGGCGGGGTCCTCTCCGACGACGGGCGGACGTGGTATCCTTCGGAGAGTTACAAGTTCGGTGCCACGACGGGCGCCGACCAGAATGTCTCGACGTGGGCGGAGACGCGCGAGGATTTCGAGCGGATGCGAGATTTCCTGCGTCCGGTGATGGTTTCGATCCACCACTGCGAGAACGTGCTGCTCGAAGGGGTTACGTTCCAGAATTCGCCCTGCTGGAACATCCACCCGGCGATGTGCCGGAACCTGATCGTTCGGGACATCACGGTCCGCTGCCCGGATTACGCGCAGAACAGCGACGGCATCGACATCGAGTCATGTAAGAACGTGGTGCTGACGGGCTCGCGTTTCGACGTGGGCGACGACGGCATCTGCATCAAGAGCGGCAAGGACCAGGCGGGGCGCGACCGGGGGATTCCGTGTGAGAACATCTATGTGGACAACTGTGCCGTCTTCCACGGCCACGGCGGGTTCGTCGTGGGGAGCGAGATGTCAGGCGGTGTTCGTAACGTGCTGGTTTCCAATTGTGTATTTTCGGGTACGGACGTGGGTCTTCGCTTCAAGTCGACGCGGGGCCGCGGGGGAGTTGTCGAGCATATCCGGATCGAAAACATCGCGATGAGCAACATCGTCCAGGAGCCCCTGCTTTTCGACCTGTTCTACGGCGGGAAATCGGCTTCGGAAGTCCATGCCGAGGGCGCGTCGACAGCTGCGTCGACGGATCTTCCGGCCCTTCCGGTGGACGAGACGACCCCGGCCTTCCGGGATATCCATATCGAAAATGTCTGGTGCCGGGGCGCGCGCCGCGCGATGTTCTTCAACGGGCTTCCGGAGATGAACGTCGAGCGGGTCACGGTGGCGGATACGCACATCTACGCGCAGACGGGCGCCCAGATCAACGAATCGACGGACGTCGTGCTCCGGAACGTGGAGATCGTGCCGGAGGAGGGCCCGGCGCTGCAGCTCAACAACGTGAAGAACCTCACGGCGGAGTCGTTCACCTGCCCGGCGGGGCTTCCGACGGCCTTGACGGTGACGGGCAGCCGGAACCGGGCCGTCAAGCTCCATGCGGAGGGGATCACGGCCTCGAACAGCCGCCTGTCTGACGGTTCGGAGTCGGCCGTGACGATCGAATAATGGAAAACAAACGATAAAACAGCGATACATTATGAATGCAATATCGAAGCGAACGCTTCTTTTGGCGCTGGCACTCATGGCTTTCCTAAGCTGCAGCAGCGATACGACATCAGACGATTCGACGGACAACGGCACCGGCGGCGGGACTCCGGGTACGGGCACTCCGTCGGTGGTGGACTTCGGGCTTCCGCTGGCCAACGAGGACGACGGCGTGGTGCGGGCCTTCCCGGGGGCCGAGGGAGGCGGCATGTACACGACGGGCGGCCGTGGCGGCAAGGTCTATCATGTGACGAAACTCACGGATGACGGCTCTGAGGGCACGCTGCGCCATGCGGTCGGGCAGTCGGGCGCGCGGACGATCGTCTTTGACGTCGCCGGGACCATCGCGCTGAGCAAGGACCTGGAGATCAAGAACGGCGACGTGACGATCGCCGGGCAGACGGCCCCGGGCGACGGCATCTGCCTGCGGGACTTCCCCGTCACGATCAAGGCCGACAACGTGATCATCCGCTACCTGCGCTTCCGGCTCGGGGATGCGAACGTGAGCGACGGCGACGATACGATCTGGGGCCGTTACCAGCAGAATATCATCCTCGACCACTGCTCGATGTCGTGGTGTGTCGACGAATGCGCGTCGTTCTATGCGAACCGGAACTTCACGATGCAGTGGTGTCTGCTGGGTGAGAGCCTCCACAATTCGGGCCACTCGAAGGGCTCGCACGGCTATGGCGGCATCTGGGGCGGGGCTCCGGCATCGTTCCACCACAACCTGCTGGCGCACCACGACTCGCGCAACCCGCGTTTCGACGAACCGAACGCCTATGACTTTACGGGCCTCATCAGCGGGGTCAGCGGGACGAATACGGGCGCGAGCGGCTTCTCGAACGACGATCGGATGATCGACTTCCGCAACAACGTGGTCTATAACTTCTGCAACTACCCGGCCTACGGCGGCGAGGGTGCCCGCATCAACTTCGTGGGCAACTACTACAAGTGGGGCCCGGCGTCGGTCAACGGCCTCGGGAAGACGATCAGTACGAGCGGCAAGGAGGGAACCGATACGGGCCACCGCCGCGAGTATTTCTACCAGGTGGACTGCGCCTATACGACGGGCGGCGTGACCTACGATGCGGGCCCGACGCAGGTCTACTACCGGGACAATA
>CALUKL010000114.1 GCA_944321195.1 uncultured Alistipes sp. | reverse complement strand
GGCGATGTTGATCAGCTGCTGCATCGAGACGGGGTAGAGCGCGAAGGCCACCTTCATCTCGCCGCTGTCGACGCGGCGTTTCAGCTCGCCCAGACCGCGGATGCCGCCCACGAAGTCGATCCGCTTCGAGGTGCGCAGGTCCTCGATGCCGAGGATCCGGTCCAGCACGAGGTTCGAGAGCACCGTGACGTCCAGCACCCCGATCGGATCGTTGTCGTCGTAGGTCCCGGGCTTGGCCGTCAGGCTCCACCAGCGGCCGTCGAGGTACATCGAGAAGTTGTGCAGGCCCGTCGGACGATACTCCTCCGTGCCCTTGTCCCCGACCTCGAACGACTCTTTGAGCCGCTCGACCAGCTCCGCCGGGGTCAGGCCGTTCAGGTCCTTCACCACGCGGTTGTAGTCGATGATCCGCAGCTGGTTGGCCGGGAACGTCACGGCCAGGAAGTAGCAGTACTCCTCCTCGCCCGTGTGGTTCGGGTTCTTCGCCTTGCACTCGGCGCCCACACGCGCGGCGGCAGCCGTGCGATGGTGACCGTCAGCAACGTACAGCGCCGGAATCTTCGAAAAGATCTCCGTGATGCGGTCGTTGGTCTGCCGGGCGCGGATCACCCACAGCTTGTGCCCGAATCCGTCGGACGCCGTGAAGTCGTACTCCGGGGCGTTGTTCGCCACGATGGCGGAGACGATGGCGTCGATCTCGGCGTTGTCCGGGTAGGCGAAGAAGACCGGTTCGATGTTGGCCTGCTGGTTGCGCACGTGGATCATGCGGTCCTCCTCCTTGTCGGGGCGCGTGAGCTCGTGCTTCTTGATCGCTCCCGAGAGGTAGTCCTCGAAGTGGCAGCACATGGCCAGTCCGTACTGCGTGCGGCCCTCCATCGTCTGCGCATAGATGTAGTAATACTCCTCGGGATCCTGCTGCAACCAGCCCTCCCGCTGCCACTTGCGGAAATTCTCCGCCGCCTTCTCGTAGACGGGTTGCGAATGCTCGTCGGCAATGGGGTCGAAGTCGATCTCGGGTTTGATGATGTGCAGCAGCGAACGCTCCGTGGCTTCGGCCTTCGCCTCCGCGGAGTTCAGTACATCGTAGGGACGCGACGCCACCTCGGCCGCATGCTCCTTCGGCGGACGCACCGCACGGAATGGTTTGATTCGTACCATAGTCTTTCGGTTGTTTTCGATTATTGGTTGGTTGGTTCACTCGTTCCATCGAAAAAGGCGGGCCCGTTCACACCGCACCCGCCTTCTCCGCTCGTCCGGTCCTTCCTATTTGTTGACCTGGAATTTCCGGTTTCCGTTTTTCAGGAAGTCGACGATCTGACGGGCGGCGGCCAGGCCGGCGTTGATGTTCGCCTCGGCGGTCTCGGCGCCCATCTTCTTCGGCGTGGCGAAGACCCGCTTGCCGAATTTCTCGTCCAGTTCGGCCTGATTCCCGGCCGCGATGTCGGTGATGTATTTCAGGTCCTCACGCTCGGTCAGCGCCTGCATCAGCCCGGCCTCGTCGATCACCTCCTTGCGGGCGGTGTTGACCAGCGTGGCGCCCTTGGGCATCGACATCAGCAGGTCATAGCCGATCGAGCCGACGGTCTGCGGCGTGGCGGGAATGTGCAGCGAGAGGAAGTCGGAACGCTTGTAGAGCTCCTCGACCGACGCAACCGGCTCCACACCGTCGGCCGCGAAGACCTCCGGGTCGGTGATAAACGGATCGTAGGCCACGACATTCATGCCCAGGGCCTTGCCCTTGCGGCCGACCAGCTTGCCGACGTTGCCGTAGGCGTGGATCCCGAGCGTCTTGCCCTGGATCTCCGACCCCGTGCCGGGCGTAAAGCGGTTGCGCGACATATAGATCATCATGGCGATGGCCAGTTCGGCCACGGCGTTGGAGTTCTGGCCCGGGGTGTTCATCACCACGATGCCGCGCTCCGTGGCGGCCGCGAGGTCCACGTTGTCGTAGCCCGCGCCGGCCCGCACCACGATGCGGAGGTTCTTCGCCGCGGCGATCACCTCCGCGGTGATCTTGTCGCTGCGGATAATGATGCCGTCGGCATCGGCCACGGCTTCGAGCAGCTGGCCCTTGTCGGTATACTTTTCGAGGAGTGCCAGTTCGTAACCGGCCTGTTCGACGATCTCGCGGATTCCGTCGACCGCCTTCTTGGCAAAAGGCTTCTCCGTTGCTACCAGAATCTTCATGGGTTTCAAAATTTCCGTATTCAACATTTCTTGGATGTCCCAGGCCTTCACCTCACCGGTAAGGGCATCGTAACCGGTCGGGACGCGCGTAACGAGCGGCATGGCAGCGGGTTATTTGGCGTGCTTGGCTGCGAACTCCTGCATACACTCCACCAGCACGCGGACACTCTCGATCGGCAGGGCGTTGTAGCACGAAGCGCGGAATCCGCCCACCAGACGGTGGCCCTTGATGCCGACGATGTCGCGGCTCTTGGTGAATTCGAGAAATTCGGGAGCCAGCTCCTCGTAGCCCTCCTGCATGACGAAGCAGATGTTCATCAGCGAACGGTCCTCCTTCTCGACCGTACCGCGGAAGAGCGGGTTGCGGTCGATCTCGTCGTAGAGCAGGGCGGCCTTTTCCCGGTTGCGGCGGTAGATCTCCGGCACGCCGCCGATGGATTTCAACCAGCGCAGCGTCTCCTTGAGCACGTAGATCGGGAAGACGGGAGGCGTGTTGAACATCGAGTTGTTCTCGACGTGCGTGCGGTAGGACATCATCGTCGGCAGGTCGCGCACGATGCGGTCGAGCATCTCCTCGCGGATGATGCCGAAGGCGACGCCCGCCGGGGCGAGGTTCTTCTGCGCGCCGCCGTAGATCATGGCGTATTTCGTCACGTCGACCGGACGCGAGAGGATGTCCGACGACATGTCGGCGATCAGCGGCACCGGAGAGGTCAGATCCTCGTGGTATTCCGTACCGTAGATCGTATTGTTCGAGGTGATATGTACGTAGTCCAGATCCTCGGGAATGGCGAATCCCTTGGGGATGTAGGTGAAGTTGCGGTCCTCGGACGAGGCCAGCACCTCGACTTCGCCGTAACGTTTGGCCTCCTTGATGGCCTTCTTCGACCAGACGCCCGTATTCACATAACCGGCTTTCTTGCCCAGAAAGTTCGCAGGAATCTCATAAAAATAGGTACTCGCACCTCCGCCCAGATAGATGATCTTGTAGTTGTCGGGGATGTGGAGCAACTCGCGGAAAAGCGCATCGGCCTCCTCCATCACGGCATCGAAATCCTTCGTACGGTGCGAAATCGAAAGAATCGAAAGTCCCGATCCGTTGAAGTCGAGAACGGCCTTGGCCGCATTTTCGATCACTTCGTCCGCCAGAATGGACGGTCCCGCATTGAAATTGTGCTTTTTCATAATAATTTGTTATGTGATTTTGAATATCCGGTCCCAATCTGTTAGTTTGCTAACACAAATATAAATAAAAAAATTTTATAAACACAATCTTCGCCAAATAAATTTCACTCCCCGGCAAGAATCGGCTCCTTTTTGATTTGTTTTTACTACTTTTGTTCCCGAATTCAAGCCATGCAATGCCATGATAAAGTCCATGACCGGCTTCGGGAAGGGAGAAGCCGCACTCCGAAATAAGAAGATCACCGTGGAGATCCGTTCCCTGAACTCCAAGCAGCTGGACCTCGCCCTGAGACTCCCGGCCGTCTACCGGCAGTCGGAATACGAGATCCGCAACCTGGTGACGCGCCTGCTCCAGCGGGGCAAGGTCGATGTTTTCGTCAACGTCGAATCGCAGGTCGTGGAGACCTCGGCGCACATCAACCGCGAAGTCTTCGCCGCCTATGCCGCCCAGTTGCGTGAAGCGGCGAGGTCCGCCGGTCTGACGACCGACACCCCGGAGTGGGATGCCGCAGCGACCCATACGCTGATGCGCCTGCCGGATGTTGTGGCCACCGAGGCCGAGACGATCTCCGACGAGGAGCACGACGCACTGCTGGCCGCCACGGAGGCTGCCGCCGCACAACTCGACGCCTTCCGCACGCAGGAGGGCGCCACGCTCATTGCCGACCTGCTGCGGCGCGTCGACCTGATCGAACAGTACAAAAACGAGGTCGTACCCTTCGAGCAGGCCCGCACCGAGACCATCAGGGCGCGCATCCTGGAAAACCTCTCGAAACTGGCCGTCGAGGTCGACCGCAACCGCCTGGAGCAGGAGATGATCTTCTACCTCGAAAAACTCGACATCACCGAGGAGAAGGTGCGCCTGACGAACCACTGCCGCTACTTCCGCGAAGTGGCGGCCCAGGAGGAGGGCGTGGGCCGCAAACTGGGATTCATCGCCCAGGAGATGGGCCGCGAGATCAATACCATGGGCTCGAAGGCCAACGAAACGAACATCCAGATCCTCGTCGTCAAGATGAAGGACGAGCTGGAGAAGATCAAGGAACAGGTACTCAA
>CALUKL010000113.1 GCA_944321195.1 uncultured Alistipes sp. | reverse complement strand
TCCTTGAGAGAAAATGTGGTAGTTTTCAAGAATACAAGGGGAACCAACAACACTCATCACTTGTATTGGTATGTTTATTTCTCAACATATCATACAGGTGTGGGGTATTGTTTATTTGTATTCGGGTCCTACCACAACCTTCTCTCAGATAGACAAACAACTCCACACTTTCTTTTTTAATAAAACACCATTAAGGAGTTGGATGGTAACTGAATTTTGATTGTTTAATCCTTCAAATAAAAGTTACTATGAAAAAAATTCTATCTTTCTGTTGTTTAACAGTTTTCTTGTTTGTTGGTTGTTGTAATAAATACGATGACAGTGAACTATGGGGAAACGTTAATGATTTAAAAGATCGGATTGCAAAATTGGAGAAAACCGTACAAACAATGAATTCGGAGATCGGTTCGATTCAAAGTATTGTCAATGCAATCAACGATCGGGATTACATTGTTAAGATCGAGGAACTAACAGACAAAAGCGGATATTCCATTACGTTTGCAAAAGGGAATACGATCACCATCAAACACGGGAAAGATGGTAACGATGGGAAAAATGCACCCATCATCGGAATCGATCTTTACGAAGGTGTCTATTATTGGACAATTACAACGGATGGAGAAAAGACATGGTTATTGGATCATGACGGAAACAAATTGAAAGTTTCCGGAATAGATGGTATCACTCCTATTTTGGGTGTAGATTCCGAAGGATACTGGACGATCGACAAAGGGAATGGAGTAGAACGATTAAAAGACGAAAACGGAAACGATATTCAAGCAAAAGGAGAAGATGGAGATTCGTTTTTTTCAAATGTAACTTATGATGACGATTCTGTTCATTTTACTTTTGCCGATGATGAGAAAATTATTTCTATTCCATTATTTGAAGGTGTTATATTTACAATTGAAAACACCTCGTCTGAACAAAAATTTGAATATGGAGAAACCAGAACTTTTAAAATTGTCCAAAAAAATGTAGGAACCATATCAATCTCTAAACCAGACGGTTGGAAGACATCCATAGACGGCGATGTTTTAACAGTTATTGCTCCTAATCAAAATAATATTTTTGCAGAAGATGGTGGGACAATTTCATTTACTGCAATTGGAAATGATTCACACAGCATAACGATATTCTCATTTGCAGTCAAAGTATATTCTGTCATTTATTTTCAAGACAAAAACTTTCAAGAATATATTCTTTCCAACTTTGACTTAGATAATAATAAAGCAATAAGTCTATCAGAAGCAAATGCAATAACAAATATTAATTGTCAGGGACTAAATATTACATCTATTGCGGAAATAAAAAGATTTAATAATCTCAAATCTCTAAATTGCAGTAATAACAAAATCTTAGAACTGAATGTTGAGAATCTGACATTCTTAAAAGATCTCTTCTGTACATCAAATGAGTTAACAGATTTGAATATAAAAGGATGTAACAATTTAACCACATTCTATTGCAATAATAATAAATTGACCAATCTAAATATTGAATCTAATCCCAATATTTATGAACTTGATTGCGGGAACAATAAATTAGCATCTCTTAATATTACAAAAAATACATCATTAAGACGATTGGTATGTTCAAGTAATCAACTAAAATCAATAGACATTAGCAACAATACATTACTCGCTGCATTCATATGCTCTGGAAACCAAGAACTTAACCACATAAACACTCAAAATAATAAAGAATTAATAACATTAAATTGCGCTGGGAACAATTTAACTATACTCGATGTCAGCAATAACAAATCTCTGACCACTTTATGGTGCTATAATAACAAATTACAAAACCTTGATATATCACAAAATCAATCCTTAATGGATTTAGATTGTATGAATAACCAACTTACAAATCTAAATGTTAGTAACAACCCATTATTAACTACCTTATCTTGTATTGACAATCAATTAACGTCTTTGGATATTAGTTTCTGCCCCAACATAACCTCTCTTAAATGTTATCGAAATCCAACCATGTCATCATTATTCATGAAAACAGGACAATCTGTTGCAACTTTATTAAAAGATGATCATACAGAGATTATCTACAAATAACATTAGAAAACCGGGAGAAAATCATTCTTTTTTAAGCTATTTTCTCCCGGTTTTCTATGTCGTTATATAATTTTACTCCACTTGTCCAACAAGGGTGTTCAACTCTTCGATTTGCGGATTCCGGACGATTCCCAACGAACGATTCTCCAATAATTGCTTCGTCTGTCTTTTGATTTCCGACAACTGTCTCTTATCTAACACTCCCAACTCGAACTGATGGTCAAACGTCTTAAAAAATTCATTCATTCCTCCGTATCTCTCCACCAACATCAACATCCCCATCTTGTTCAAATCTCGAATCCCCTTACATCCATTGATGTCAATCTCGTATTCGTTAACCTTAACGATCTTGCGATATTCACCCTTCCAAAAGTCCACGATACGACGATAGAACTGGACATCGTATAACATCGGAACGGTAATCTTGTCCACCCCGAACATGCGATTCACATGATTCTTCAACCGGAGTTCGTATCTCAATAAATATCGATCCGAATATCCTTCCGGAATCCGATCTTTTCGATAGGATGACTCCTTGATCTTATCGTAGAACACCAATTGTTTCTTATCCGACAGACAGTTATAATATAACCCCTCCAAACTGTGATGGGTTTGCTCCAACCGTTTGTAACGGGACAATGGTCCCAGATAATAAAAATAAGACTCCGGAGGATTCTTGACTTCGAAATTATATGCGACATCCATTCGGGATACGGTTGCATGATTCAATGAGACGTGTAACAGATCCGATAGTTTTTCGATTGCATGAAACGTGTCATCCCGGGTAAAGTTGACCATGTTATTCCCATAAAGGAACTTGCACAGACTCCCATTTCCGATCGATAACGTAGTTTCCGTGGATCTCACCGTTAAATTTTCGAGACGGGTTGTAAATACTACTCCGTTACACGTTCTTGTCTCTTCGAAACAATGATCTCTTGTTATCGTTTTCAGAACATTCAGTTGGTTCACATCCTTATATTTTAAATTAAATTGAATGGTATCGAACATAACCTATAACAAATTTTTTGTATTAAAACCATATTAATATTACATCGAAGATCCCCTCGGAGATCACGGGATAACCTCCGAGATGAATCCATCGAATAGGTGTAACACAGGTTGTCATAGGTTGTCGATACGTCCTTTTTATAATATATATCCTCCATAATTATCTCTTGTTATTTTTTAAATCTCGTATTACTACCTGTTGTTGCATTTCGTCAACGGTATCCTGTCGATTCCGCAACAACCAAGTTTCGATCTCCTCTTTGAGAAAATAAATTTTCTTTCCGTTGGGTTTGTAGTAGGGGATCAACTTGTCACTGGTAAGGTGGTACAGATAATCCGGACTGATTCCGTACATCATGGATACCTCAGTCGAGGTCAAAACATTCTTGGAATTCATCAACAGGAGATGTTTGATCTCCTTCAACTCTGCGTTTAATATATTCACCATATTTTGATATTTTTTTTATTTTTCGTCGTACTACCACGATCTATATAGTATATCATCGGAATCTCATTTCGATTAGGAACACGACATAAAAAACCCGATTCGCGATGAATCGGGTTCTGTAAAATTCAAGAAATCAAGTTCTTATATTCCTTACAAATTCTTTGAATTTAGATATTTTTGTTACCTGGTTGTTACCCGGACATAGGGTTCAATAAGGTAATAATATGGCAATCAATTAGTTGATTATAGAAGTGCGGATTTATACGTATTTATCTCTCTTTTCGCCTTTTCCGGTCGATAGCGTCGACGATAACAGCCACGGCGCCGTCGCCCGTGACATTGGTTGCCGTGCCGAAACTGTCCATGGCGATGTAGGTGGCAATCATCAGCCCGCAGAGCGTCTCGTCGAACCCGAGCATCGACTCCAGCAGCCCCAGGGCCGCCATAATGGCCCCGCCCGGCACGCCCGGCGCCGCAACCATCGTCACGGCCAGCAGCAGGATGAAACCCGCAAAGGTTTCCGCAGACAACTCCAGTCCGGCAATCATCGCCACGGCCAGGGCACAGGCCGTGATCTTCATCATCGAGCCCGACAGATGGATCGTGGCACACAGCGGGATGACGAACGACGCCAGTTCGGGCCGCACGCCGAGGCGCAGCGTGCGTTCGAGCGTCACGGGAATCGTCGCCGCGGAGGATTGCGTCCCGAGGGCCGTGACGTAGGCCGCCAGCATCGTGCGCAGCATCCGCAGCGGATTCCGCCGGGCCGCGAGCCCCGCCACCGAGAACTGGAAAAGCAACAACACGACCGTCAGCAGGAAGATCACCACGATGAGCTTCACGAAGACGCCCAGGACGCTGGCGACCTGCCCCGACTGCGTGATCGAGAGGAAGATGCCGAAGATGTAAAAGGGCAGCAACGGGATGATGACCCGCACGACAACCAGTTCGATGATGCGTTTGAAGTCGTCGAGAGCCGATTTCAGCGTCACGGAGCGGATCGAGGCCATGCCGAGTCCGAGGACGAAGGCCAGGACGAGTGCCGACATCACCCCCATGACGGGCGGCATTTCGATGGTGAAATAGGGCGCCAACGCCTCGCTGGCCTCGGGCAGCTCCACCTCCGCCCCGGCAAGCAGCGACGGGAAAAGGGCCTTTCCGACGAAATAGGTGCCGAATCCGGAGATCAGCGTAAAGCCGTAGGCCAGCGCTACGGTCAGGGCCAGCAGCCGCCCGGCACTGCGTCCGAGATCGGCGATCCCCGGAGCCACCAGTCCGAAGATCAGCAGCGGAATGACGAATTCCAGAAACTGTCCGAAAACGGCGTTGAACGTCAACGCCACCCGGGCGGCCCATCCGGGCAGGAAACAGCCGCAGACAACTCCCAGCACGATGGCCAGCACCACGCGCGGCAAGAGACCGAATTTTCGTTTCATCGGAGAACAATTTTTGTAAAGGTACGAAAAAATTCGCTACTTTTGCCGTATGACATCCTTGTATCACGACATCATCTACGGCCCGGTGCATTCGCGGCGCTTGGGCCTTTCGCTCGGGGTCAACCTGCTGCCCACCGAGTCGAAACTCTGCTCGTTCGACTGCATCTACTGCGAGTGCGGCTGGAATGCCGAGCACCCCGGCGGGCGGCGTTTCAACGCCCGGGAGGAGGTGCGCACGCACCTCGAAACCGCCCTGAAAGGCATGTCCGAAGCCGGTACGCCGCCCGATGTCATCACCTTTGCCGGGAACGGTGAACCGACCCTCCACCCCGATTTCGAAGGGGTGATCGACGACACGCTGGCGCTGCGCGACTGCTACTGCCCCGGAGCGAAGGTCTCCGTCCTGTCGAACGCCACGCAGATCCACCGCGAGGAGGTCCGGCGGGCGCTGCTGCGCGTAGACAACAACATCCTGAAACTCGACTCGGCCTTCGACGCCACCGTGCGGCGGATCGACAACCCGCAGAATCCCGCCTATGCGGTCCGCGACATCGTCGAGCGGATGAAGCGTTTCGAGGGGCGGATGATCCTGCAGACGATGTTCCTGCGCGGCACCTGCCACGGAGAGACGATCGACAACACCACCGAAGAGGAGGTCTCGGCCTGGCTGCGGCTCGTCGCCGAAATCCGCCCGCGGCAGGTGATGGTCTACTCGCTCGACCGCGACACCCCCTGCCCGACGCTCGAAAAGGTCTCCCGCGAGGAGTTGCAGCGCATTGCCGCCCGGGTCGAGGCGCTGGGCATTTCCTGCTCCGTCGCCTGAGCAGCCGTCCGATTCCGAACCGCAAAATCCGGACCGCCATGCAAATCCTGCTCTCCTGTGCCAAGACGATGGCGGACCACACCGCGATCCGCACGCCCCGCACCACCGAACCCCGCTTCCAGCGGGAGGCCGATGCGGCGGCCGCAGCCCTGGCCTCGCTTCCGGCCGACGACCTGGCCCGGATCCTGCGCGTAAACCGCACGATCGCCGCTGAAAACCGACGCCGCTACGCCTCGTTCCACGACGCCGAGAGCCTCGCGGCCCTGGCGGCCTACACGGGAATCGTCTTCAAGCGGCTCGACCCGGGGAGTTTCACCGACGACGATTTCGAATATGCCCAGGAGCATCTGAACATCACCTCGTTTCTCTACGGGCTGCTCCGCCCGCTGGACGCCATCCGACCCTACCGGCTCGAAGGCGACACCATCCTGCCGGGCGAGGAGGAGCAGACACGTTTCGACTTCTGGCGGCAACGCCTCACCGACGGTTTCATCCGCAAAATCCAGGCCGACGGTGGCGTGCTGCTGAATCTGGCCAGCGGCGAGATGAAACGCCTTTTCGACTGGCGGCGCCTCGCCCGCGAGGTGCGGATCATCACCCCGGAGTTCCGGATCCACGAAGGCGACCGGCTGAAAACCATCGTCGTCTATACGAAGATGTGCCGCGGCGAGATGGCACGTTTTGCGCTGAAAGGCCGGATCGACGATCCCGAATCCCTGAAAACCTTCGAATGGGAGGGATTCCAGTTCGATGCGGCCCGGAGCCGCGACGACAACTGGGTGTTCACGATGTAACACGCAGGAAATCCGTCCGACAGGGATTTTCACCCCTTCGGAGCAGCATATACAGCAAGGAAAAAAGAGTTATTCCCGTTCGGCCGACGGTCCCGGAAAGCGGGCTGAAAGCAGCGCCCGGAGGATTCCCTCCTCGTCATAGCCGCAAAGGGCCCTCAACTGCGCGGGAGTTCCGTGCTCGACCCACGCATCGCCGATGCCGAGGCGCGTAACCTGCACGTCGTATCCGCGAGAGGTGAAGAAGACCGTGACGGCCTCGCCGACCCCGCCGCACAGACAGCCGTCCTCGACGGTGACGACCCGCCGGAAGCGGCGCCCCACCTCGTCGAGCAGCGTCTCATCAAGGGGTTTCACGAAACGCAGGTCGTAATGGGCCGCTTCGACGCCCGCGGCCGCAGCGCGTTCGGCCGCACGGGCCGCGGCATTCCCGACCGTTCCGACGGTCACCAGCGCCACATCGCTCCCCTCGCGCAGTTTCCGTCCCCGGCCCACCGGCAGCACCTCGAACGCCACACCGCGCCACGGCAGTCCTTCGCCGCACCCGCGCGGATAGCGGATCATGAAGGGATGGCCGGACTGGAGTGCCGTATACATCAGGTTGCGGAGTTCGGGTTCGTTCATCGGAGCGGCGATCGTCAGTCCCGGGATGGCCCGGAAGGCCTCCATGTCGAAGACGCCGTGGTGGGTGACGCCGTCCTCGCCGACCAGCCCGCCCCGGTCGAGGCACATCACCACCGGAAGGTCCTGGATCGCCACGTCGTGAATCACGTTGTCGTAGGCGCGCTGCATGAAGGTCGAGTAGATGTTGCAGAAGGGAACCATCCCCGCGGCGGCGAGTCCCGCCGAGAAGGTCACGGCGTGCCCCTCGGCAATTCCGACATCAAAACAGCGGTCGGGCATCTCGCGCAGGAGGATATTCATCGAACAGCCTGTCGGCATGGCGGGCGTGACGCCCACGACCCGCTTGTCACGCCGGGCCAGTTCGAGCAGCGTCTCGCCGAAGACATCCTGGTAGCGGGCCGGACCCTCCGGGGGTGCGATACGCTCGCCCGTATCGGGATTGAAGCGTCCGGGAGCGTGCCATACCGGCTGGTCGTGCTCGGCGGGCAGGTAGCCTTTGCCCTTCACCGTCAAGACGTGCAGCAGTTTCGGACCCTCGATGTCGCGCATCGCTCGAAGTGTCCGCACCAACTCCTTGAGGTTGTGGCCGTCCACCGGTCCGAAGTAGCGGAAATTGAGGCTCTCGAAGAAGTTGCTCTTGTTCAGCAGCCCCTGTTTGACGGCGTTGCCCGCCTTCTGGCAGAGGCGCAGCAGCCGCGGCGTATGCGACAGGATGTCCCACAGCCGCTGTTTGAAGCGGTTGTAGTGCACCGACGTGGAGATCTTCAGCAGGTAGTTTTTCAGCGCTCCCGTGGCCTGGTCGATGGCCATGTTGTTGTCGTTGAGAATCACCAGCAGGTTCGTCCGTTTCGAGGCTCCGGCGTTGTTCAGCCCCTCGAAGGCCAGGCCGCCGGTCATCGAACCGTCGCCGATCACTGCCACGACGTGGTATTTCTCGCCCCGCAGTTCGGCCGCCTTGGCCATACCGAAAGCCGCCGAGATCGACACCGAGGCATGACCGCCCCCGAAAGCGTCGTACTCGCTCTCGGACATGCGCGGGAAACCGCTGATCCCGCCCAACTGCCGTTTGGTATGGAACGCTTCGCGGCGTCCCGTGATGATCTTGTGGGCGTAGGTCTGGTGTCCGACGTCCCAGACGATCCGGTCCTCCGGCGTATCGTAGACATAGTGCAGAGCCGCAGCCAGTTCCACGGTCCCGAGGCTCGATGCCAGGTGTCCCGGATTCACCGAACACTCCTCGATGATGTAGTGCCGCAACTCGTCGCAGTAACGGCGCAACTCCTCCGGCGTGAGTTGCTTCAGCTCCCGCGGCGACGAAATCCGGTCCAGCAGTTTATGATCTTCGCACGACATTTGGGAGACAAAGATACGAAATAATAGAGAATTTTTTCGAAAAATTTCCTATCTTCGCATAACGGTTAAATCATACGCGCGATGAAATACAAACGGATACTCCTGAAGTTGAGCGGCGAATCGCTCCAGGGTGCTCAGAAATACGGTCTCTCGCCCGAAGTGCTGCAATCCTACGCCGAACAGATCAAGGCCACGGCCGCTACGGGCGTCCAGATCGGAATCGTCATCGGAGGAGGCAACATCTTCCGCGGACTCTCCGGAGCCAAAAAGGGCTTCGACCGCGTGAAGGGCGACCAGATGGGAATGCTCGCCACGATCATCAACTCCCTGGCCCTGCAATCCGCACTCGAAGACAACGGGGTCAAGTGCAAGGTCCTTACCTCGATCCGCATGGAACCCATCGGAGAATACTTCTCCAAGGCCCGCGCCATCGAGTACCTCCAGGCCGGATACGTCGTCATCATCGGCGGAGGCACCTCCAACCCCTACTTCACCACCGATTCCGCATCGGCGCTGCGCGGCATCGAGATCGAAGCCGACGTGCTGCTGAAGGGGACCCGCGTCGACGGGGTCTACACCGCCGACCCCGAAAAGGACCCCACGGCCACGAAATTCGCCGAAATCACCTTCGAGGAGGTACTCGACCGCCGTCTGAAAATCATGGACCTTACGGCCTTCACCCTCTGCCGCGAAAACGGCCTCGAAATCATCGTATTCAACATGGATACCCCCGGCAACCTCGAACGGGTCCTCGCCGGCGAACCCATCGGAACCCTCGTAAAACACTGATTCTATGCCCATCCGAAAACCCCGCAGAAAAAGCAACCGCCAGCTGTGGATCATGATCGCGCTGATCGTCGTCATCATCGCCGTCATCGCCCTGCTTCCCTCCGGCAATGAACCCGCCCGCGAAACAAACGAAATCGAGGCCACAACACTCGTCAAGGCCGGAGACATGGCCCCGGACTTCACCGTCGAGATGTTCGACGGAAGCACGGTCTCGCTCGCCGAACTCCGCGGAAAGGTCGTCCTGCTCAACTTCTGGGCCACATGGTGCCCGCCCTGCCGCGAGGAGCTGACACACGTCCAAAAGGAGATCATCGACCGGTTCGCCGGACAACCTTTCGTCTTCCTGCCCGTCTCGCGCGGCGAGAGCCGGGCCGACGTCGCCGCATTCCGCGAAAAGACCGGATACGAATTCCCCATGGGACTCGACCCCACACGCACCGTCTATGATCGCTTCGCATCGAACTACATCCCCCGCAACTTCCTCATCGATGCCAAGGGCAGGGTCGTCACGGCAACCGTAGGTTTCGACAACCTGGAATTCGAGGAGCTGATCCAAACCATCGAAGCCACCCTCGAAAAGGCCGAATAATCCACCGACCGAGAGAAAACGACAATAAATCAAACCGATACTTGCAATATGGATACCAAGACTATTCTCAACGACGCTTCGTCCCGGATGCAGAAGGCCATCGACCATTTCGAAGAGGAACTCCTCAACGTGCGCGCCGGAAAAGCCTCGCCCAATGTCCTCAACGGCGTTATGGTCGACTATTTCGGTTCGCAGGTGCCCGTATCGGGTGCCGCCAGCGTCACCGTCCCCGACGCCAAGACCATCCTGATCCAGCCCTGGGACAAGAAGATGCTCCGCCCCATCGAAAAGGCCATCCTCGACTCCAACATCGGACTCACCCCCTCGAACAACGGCGAAACCATCCGCCTCACGATCCCGCCCCTGACCGAGGAGCGCCGCAAGGAGTTGGTCAAACAGGTCCGCGGTGAGGCCGAAACCGCCCGCATCAGCCTGAGGAATGCCCGGCGCGATGCCGTCGACGCCTTCAAGAAGGCCCAGAAGGAGGGGATGCCCGAGGATGAATCGAAAGACGGCGAAAACCAGTCGCAGAAACTCCTCGAAAAATTCTCTAAGACGCTGGACGAAATCCTCGCCAAAAAGGAGAAGGAGATCATGACCGTCTGAGACCCGGACACGAACCGCCTTTTACGAAAGAATCCGACCGCTTGCCCGCGGTCGGATTTTTCGTGAAGAAGGGGGGGGGCTGAGAGTTTGTGGACAAAAGGCAAGGGGGGGGGCAAGGCGGACGACAGAATGAGCGGTGGAAACGGAGTAGCGTCGGGAAAGGCGGAGACAGGACAGTCCCGCCTCCGGTTGGTCCCCGCCCCGCCTACTCGCCGAGCGGCCGGAGCGACCCGATCCAGGCCGCCAGATCGGCCAGCACCGCGGGAGAAAAGGTCTCTTCGATCGTCTCGTACTCCGCGACGTCACCCGTCGTACAGTGCTGGAACAAATGGTTCAAACTCGGGTACTCCTTCACCGTGAGGAGTTCCGAGTCACCGAGCAGCCGCCGGACCGCCCCAAGATTCACCCCGGCGTCGACCTGCCGGTCCAAAGCCCCGTTCAGGGCCAATACGGGGCGGTCACCCGTGCGGCGGATCGCTTCCGAAGGATCGAACGTCAGGAAATGGTACACCCACGGCGACGCCGCAGCTCCGTCCAGCAGGCGGAGGATATGCGTGCGGAGCGTCTCCGGCAGGGCCTGCACCTCCGGATCGGCCGAAAGTTCGGCCTTCAGTGCCGACAACCGCCCCGGCAGTTCCGCCAGTGGTGTCGCCCGCAGCATCGCGTGGCACCGCCCGATCAGGCGGCAGCAGACATCGATCATCGGAGCATCCAGCCCCTGCAACTCCATGGCCCGGCGGTTCTGGAGCAGGCTCAGACGGCCGCCCGGCACCAAACCGCCCGCCAGCGACACTACAAACGCCACCGCAGGCTCCTCCGCAGCCGCCAGGAAGGCGATCGTTCCGCCCTCGCTGTGGCCGAGGATTCCGATCCGCACCGCATCGAAACCCGGTTGCGCCCGCAACCAGTCGACGGCTCCCAGGGCATCAAGCGCGAAATCCGCCGTCGTAGCATCCGCCAGCAGCGCCCGCTGTTCCGTCTCCGAAGCCCCGAAGCCCCGATCATCATAACGCAGCACGGCAATGCCCCGGCGGGTCAGGTAATCGGCAATCACCCAGAACGGCTTATGGTCGAAAAGCTCCTCGTCGCGGTTCTGCAGGCCGCTGCCCGTCACCAGCACAACCGCCGCCCGCAGCGGCAGCGAGTCGGGAAGTGTCAGCGTCCCCGCAAGCGTCACTCCCGCCGCCCGGCTCGGAAAGGTCACCTCCCGGGTCGCATACGGAAAGGGCGGCTGCGGGGTTTGGGGGCGCCGCGGAGCCTCCCGTCGCGTAAACAGCAGCATCGAAGAGCGTCCGAACTGCACAAACTCCCCCATCAGCATCCCGCCCGGCAGCAGATTCCCGCGGAACGAAGCGTTCAGGGCCCCGATCCGGAACGCCAGCTCCCCGCCGCGGAAGGCGACCGAATCGACCGGGATTCCCCGCACCCCCTGATCGGGGCTGTCCAACGTCGCCGTATAGCCGTCGGGCGATGCCGCGATGCGGAAAACGAGCCGCAGGCTGGCAGCATCCATCGAAAGGGTGCCCTCCCAGACCCCGGCAGGCTCCTGCGCCGCACTGCCCAACGGCAGAAACAGCAACAAAACAACCAGCAATTGCAACTTTCTTATCATAGCGTAATTCTCGAAAAGGGAGATTCCGGCAGGAACGGTTTCCGCCAAAATTACGAAAATTTCCGGTTCTTGTCGTCCCCGACCGCACAAAAAAAGCGGGAGGCCGACATCGACCTCCCGCACAAGATTTTCGGTATCGAAGATTAGAGCTTCGGACCGGCAGCAACAAGCGCCTTGCCGGCCTCGTTGCCCGTGAACTTCGCAAAGTTCTTGATGAAGCGGCCAGCCAGATCCTTGGCCTTCACATCCCAGTCGGCGGCATTCGCATAGGTGTCGCGCGGATCCAGAATCTTCGAATCGACACCCGGCAGCTCCGTCGGAACCACGAAGTCGAAGATCGGCATCGTCTTGGTCGGAGCCTTGTCGATCGAACCGTCGAGGATCGCGTCGATGATGCCGCGCGTATCCTTGATCGAGATACGCTTGCCGGTGCCGTTCCAACCCGTGTTCACCAGGTAAGCCTTGGCGCCCGACTTCTCCATCTTCTTCACCAGCTCCTCACCGTACTTCGTGGGGTGCAGCGACAGGAAGGCGGCACCGAAGCAAGCCGAGAAGGTCGGAGTCGGCTCCGTAATACCGCGCTCCGTTCCGGCCAGCTTGGCCGTGAAGCCCGACAGGAAGTAGTATTTCGTCTGTTCCGGAGTCAGAATCGACACCGGAGGCAGCACACCGAATGCGTCGGCCGAGAGGAAGATCACCTTCTTGGCAGCCGGAGCCTTCGATACCGGCTTTACGATGTTCTCGATGTGGAAGATCGGGTACGATACGCGGGTGTTCTCCGTTACCGACTTGTCGGCGTAGTCGATCTTGCCCTTCTTGTCAACCGTCACGTTCTCCAGCAGCGCGTTGCGGCGGATCGCGTTCCAGATGTCCGGCTCGTTCTCCTGCGAGAGGTTGATCACCTTGGCGTAGCAGCCGCCCTCGAAGTTGAAGACGCCGTCATCGTCCCAGCCGTGCTCGTCGTCACCGATAAGCTGGCGCTTCGGGTCCGTCGAAAGCGTCGTCTTGCCCGTGCCCGACAGTCCGAAGAAGATCGCCGTCTCGCCCTTCTCGTTCGTGTTCGCCGAGCAGTGCATCGAAGCCATGCCCTTCAGCGGAAGCAGGTAGTTCATGTACGAGAACATACCCTTCTTCATCTCACCGCCGTACCACGTATTGATGATCACCTGCATCTTCTCCGTCAGGTTGAACACAACGGCCGTCTCCGAATTCAGACCCAGCTTCTTGTAGTTCTTCACCTTGGCCTTCGAAGCGTTCAGAACCACGAAGTCCGGCTCACCGTACTTCTCCAGCTCCTCGTCCGTCGGACGGATGAACATGTTCTTTACGAAGTGGGCCTGCCAGGCTACCTCCATGATGAAGCGGATCTTCAGACGCGAGTTCTCGTTCGCGCCGCAGAACGTGTCGACCACGTAGAGTTTCTTGTTCGAAAGCTCCTCGGCGGCAATCTTCTTCAGCTCCTTCCAAGCGGCCTTCGTCACGGGCTTGTTGTCGTTCTTGTACTCGTCCGACGTCCACCAGATCGTATCCTTCGTGGTCTCGTCCATTACGAAGAACTTGTCCTTGGGCGAACGGCCCGTATAGACGCCCGTCATGACGTTCACGGCGCCCGTCTCGGTCAGCTGGCCCTTCTCGTAGCCGCGAAGGCCCTTCTTCGTCTCCTCACGGAACAGTTCGTCGTAGGAGGGGTTGTACACGATCTCGGTAACACCCGTGATCCCGTACTTTCTCAGATCCATCTTGTCCATAACTTTTTTATTTTTTAATTAAACCTCAATCCGTAACCTAACGTCCGGAGATTCCAAAATAGTACACACCCGGACGGCACAAAGGTAAAAAAACTTTTAGAATTGTGAAGAAAATAACAGTCAAAATTACGAAAAATTTTTATTATCACGCCCCGGGCTTCACGGGGCCCCTTCCGAAAGCGCTCCGCTCCCCTGGAACACCCGCCGGAACCTTTGGAAACAACCCCTGCGAAAACCGGGCCGGAATCCGAATTCCCGTCCCCGGGGTTCCGAAATGACAGTCCCGAAAAGAAAAATCTTCCATTCCGAAAAAAATTTCAGCCGATCCGATTATTTTTATTAACTTTGGATGTTATGGCCGGACTCTACCTCCATATCCCCTTCTGCAAGCGCATCTGCGCCTATTGCGACTTCTTCAAGGAGGTCGGGACAGCCCGTATGCCCGCCCTCGCCGACACCATGCACCGCGAACTCGAGCACCGCAGGGAATATTTGGGACAGGAGCCGATCCGGACCCGCTATTTCGGAGGCGGAACCCCCTCGCTCTGCCCGCCCGAACTCCTGGGCGGACTGCTGGAGCACGCCGCCCGGATCTTCGACTGCTCACACGTCGAGGAGACCACCCTCGAAGCCAACCCCGACGACCTCACCTCCCCATACCTCGACGCCCTCCGGCGCATCGGCATCGACCGCCTCTCGATCGGCATCCAGTCCTTCGACGACGACTGCCTGCGCCTGATGAACCGCCGACACAACGCCGCACAGGCCCTTCAGGCCGTCCGGGATGCCCGGAATGCCGGATTCGAGAACATCACCGTCGACCTGATCTTCGGCATCCCCGGTTTCGGCGGAGACTCGCTCCGCAGGACCCTCGACCGCACCCTCGAACTCGGCGTGGAGCACATCTCGGCATACCACCTGACCATCGAGCCCGGAACCGCTTTCGGCCGCCGGGCGGAACGCGGGACCTTCGCCCCGGTCGACGAGGAGGTCAGCGAGGCGGAATTCGCCCTCGTACACGAAACCCTCACCCGAGCCGGATTCGAACACTACGAGGTCTCGAATTTCGCACGCCCCGGATGCCGCGCCCGCCACAACGCCGCCTACTGGAACGGCTCGAAATACCTCGGAATCGGCCCCGCCGCCCACTCCTTCGACGGCCGGGAACGACACTGGAACGTTGCATCCGTCGAACGCTACATCAACGGCGAAGCCCCCGAAACCGAAACCCTCTCCGACCGCGACCGCTTCAACGAATATGTCATGACCCGGCTGCGAACCGCCGAGGGGATCGACCTCCGCGACGCGGAAGCCCGTTTCGGTTCGGAACGGACCGACCGACTGAAAAAACTGGCCTCCGCCTGGCTGCAATCAGGAACCGTAGTCTTTTCCGACCGGCGTCTGAACATTCCGGCCCCGAAAATGCTCCTCTCCGATGCCGTGATCGAAGCGCTCTTCGAAACGTAACCGAAGATGCAACCAAGTGAAACAGAAATGTTAAGTTATTCTTAAATATTTTTAGAAACTAAAATTGGAATTGTTTTATCTAAATATAAGTATTACCTTTGCGGCCGGATTCAATTCCGTTCGTCACGAATTACAAACAAGCGATTAAGTAAGTATATGAGCAACGCTAAACACACTCCCGATTTCCTGTTCGAAGTAAGCTGGGAGGTATGCAACAAGGTGGGCGGAATCCACACCGTCATCTCCACCAAGGCACAAACCGTAACCCGAAAATTCGCAGACCGATATCTCCTGATCGGACCGGACCTCTCCCACGAAGGCGTCAACCCCGAATTCGAAGAGGACCCCAATCTGCTGAAAGCCTGGAGACAGGGTCTCTACAATGAAGGTATCCGCGTGCGCGCCGGACACTGGAAAATAAAGGGCGAGCCCAAAGTCCTCCTCGTCGACTTCTCCTCGCTGATCCCCCGCAAGGACGAAATCCTCAAAAGCCTTTGGGAATCCTATCACGTGGACTCCATCTCCGGACAGTGGGACTATGTCGAACCCGTACTCTTCGGCTGGGCCGCCGGCGTCGTGATCGCGTCCTACGCCGACACCTTCGGAACCCCCACCGAAAAGGCCGTGGCTCACTTCCATGAGTGGCAGACCGCGGCCGGAGGCCTCTACCTGCGGAACCACTCCCCCTATGTGGCAACCGTATTCACCACCCATGCAACCGTCATGGGCCGATGCATCGCCGGAAACCGCCTCCCGCTCTACAACGACCTCACGAAATTCAACGCCGACGAACTTGCCCGGCGCTTCAACGTCGTGGCCAAACACTCCATCGAAAAGATGGCCGCGACATACCACGACGCCTTCCTTACCGTCAGCGACATCACCGCAAACGAGTGCAAATACCTCCTCGGACGCGAACCCGATGCCATAACCCCCAACGGTTTCGAAAACGACTTCGTCTGGTCCGGCGACGAATACTACGCCAAACGGGACGAAGCCCGGAAAGCCATGATCTCCGTCGCCGAAGCCTGCCTCGGCGAGAAATTCCACGGAGATCCCCTGATCGTCGGAACCAGCGGACGGTACGAATTCCGCAACAAGGGCATCGATGTCTTCATCGAGTCGCTCAAGCTCCTCGCCCAGTCGGACAAACTCCAGCGTGAAATCCTCGCGTACATCACCGTCCCGGCCGGGAACCGCGGCCCCCGCGTCGACCTCCAGGCCCACCTGGCAAACCCCGCGAACCCCATCGACGAAAAACAGTACAAATACTCGACCCACTATCTGGAAAACCAGACCTGGGACCCCATCGTGAACGCCCTCAAGGAGAGCCCCCTCACACAGCCCGGTTCGAAAGTAAAGGTCATCTTCGTCCCCACGTACCTCAACCGCGCAGACGGGATCTTCAACAAGGATTACTACGAGCTCCTCGTCGGCATGGACCTCACGGTATACCCCTCCTACTACGAACCCTGGGGATACACCCCGCTGGAGTCCGTGGCCTTCTCCGTCCCGACCGTCACCACGACCCTCGCCGGATTCGGCCTCTGGGTCGACAAGCAGCGTGAACACGCCGGGGTCGAGGTCATCCGCCGCGACGACTACAACGACTCCGAAGTCGAGAATAAAATCGCAGAATTCCTCCTGCACTTCAGCCTCCTGGATGAGAAGCACGTCAACGAAATCCGGACCTCGGCCTTCGAAATCTCGATGACCGCTCTCTGGGAACACCTCTTCGCAGCCTACGAGCAGGCATACTCCGAAGCCGTCGAAAGCTCGATCGTCCGCACCAACCGCGCCATACTCGACGACGGAGGCGCCAAAACCGAACAGATCAACTTCGTCCGCCAGCAGCTCTTCGTCGAAAAACCGAACTGGAGCCGCATGATGGTCGACAAGACCCTCCCCAAACGCCTCCACGCCCTGGAGGAGCTCTCCCGGAACCTCTGGTGGTGCTGGAACCCCGGAGCCCGCGACCTCTTCGAGGGCATCGACCCCGCGCTCTGGGCCGAATGCGAAAGCAACCCCATCGCATTCCTCGACAAACTCAGCGTCGAGCGGATGCGCGAACTCGAAAAGGATACGAACTTCCTCGCCATACTGGATGCCGTACACACCCAGTTCCGCGACTACATGAACGAGAAGCCCGATCCCAAGGCCACCACAATCTCCTACTTCTCGATGGAGTACGGACTGCACTCCTCGCTGAAAATCTACTCCGGAGGCCTCGGAATCCTCGCCGGTGACTACCTCAAGGAGGCCTCGGACCGCAACGTCCCGATGGTTGCCGTAGGACTGCTCTACCGCTACGGATACTTCACCCAGCGGCTCTCCTCGCAGGGCGCACAGGAGGCAACCTACGAAGCCCAGAACTTCTACAAACTCCCCATCTCGCCCGTGCGCGACGAGGCCGGGAACTGGATGACCGTATCCATCGCATTCCCCGGACGCACGCTCCTGGCCCGCATCTGGAAATGCCAGGTCGGCCGTACCGACCTCTACCTGCTCGACGCCGACATCGAGGACAACCTCGAAGAGGACCGTCAGGTGACCCACTACCTCTACGGCGGCGACTGGGAGAACCGGCTCAAGCAGGAGATCCTGCTCGGTATCGGCGGTATCCGTGCCCTCCGGAAACTCGGAATCAAGCACGACGTGTACCACTGCAACGAGGGCCATGCCGCATTCATCGGCATCGAGCGAATCCGCGACCTGGTCAACCACCGCAAGCTCTCCTTCTCGGAGGCCCTGGAGGTCGTCCGCTCGTCGTCGCTCTTCACCACCCACACCCCCGTTCCGGCCGGACACGACGCATTCCCCGAGTCGATGATCCGCCAATACATGTCCCACTACCCCGACGTGCTCGGAATCACCTGGGAACAGTACATCAACCTCGGAAAGACGAACCCCAACGACCCGAACGAGAAATTCTCCATGTCGGTGCTCGCCTGCAACCTCTCCCAGGAGGTAAACGGCGTGTCGTGGCTCCACGGAGAAGTCTCGAAGGATATTCTCGGCAACATGTGGCCCGGATATTTCAAGAACGAACTCCACATCGGGTACGTCACCAACGGCGTGCACTTCCCGACCTGGATCGCAACCTCCCTGCGCCGGCTCTACGCCCGCTACTTCGCCGACGGGTTCGAAGGACATACCTATGATATTCCCGCCTGGCAGAAGGTCCACAATATCCCCGATGCCGAACTCTGGGAGGAGCGCATGAAGCTTAAGAACCGACTCATCAAGCACATCCGCAAACGCTACAGCGACCCCAAACAGGTGCGCCTCGACTCCCCGAAGCAGATGCTCCAGGTCATCGAGGGGCTGCGCCCCGACGTCCTGACCATCGGATTCGCACGGCGGTTCGCAACCTACAAGCGCGCATACCTCCTCTTCACGAACCTCGACCGCCTCGCCGCCATCGTCAACAACAAGGAGCGCCCCGTACAGTTCATCTTCGCGGGCAAGGCCCACCCCAACGACAAGCCCGGCCAGGACCTCATCAAACGCATCGTCGAAGTGGCCGCCATGCCGCAGTTCGTGGGAAAGATCCTCTTCCTCCAGAACTACGACATGGAACTCGCCCGCCGCATGGTACAGGGTGTCGACGTCTGGCTCAATACCCCCACCCGGCCCCTGGAGGCTTCGGGCACCTCGGGCGAAAAGTGCGTCATGAACGGCGTCATGCAGTTCTCCGTCCTCGACGGATGGTGGGTCGAAGGATACAAGGAGGGAGCCGGCTGGGCACTCCCCATGGAACGGACCTTCACGGACCAGCACTTCCAGGACGAACTCGACGCCGAGATGATCTACAATACCATCGAGGAGCAGATCGCCCCGAAATATTACGCCCGCAATACGGACAGTATCCCCCACGAGTGGATCGCTTCCATCAAGAGGTGTATCGCTGACATCGCATCCAACTTCACCACGAACCGGATGCTGATCGACTACGAGGAGCGCTTCTACAACAAACTCGCGGCACGGAAACGCCGGATGGCCGACAACGCCTACCGGATGGCCCGCGAAATCGCGGCCTGGAAACGAAAGGTCTCCGCAGCATGGGATCAGGTCCGCGCCGTGGATGTACAGCGCGTCAAGATCGACAAGGAGGCCGTATACGTCGGTGAAAAGTATCGATTCTCCGTGACCGTGGACATCGCAAACCTCCGGCCCGAAGATATCGGAGTCGAAATGGTCCTCGCTCGCCAGATCGTCGGAGGGCAGTCCGTCAACGTAACGAAAACCATTCAGCTCGAACGGGTAAAGACCGAAGGAAGCCTGGTGACCTACGCTCTCGACTATACCCCCGATGAGGCCGGAACGTTCGATGTCGCATTGAGAATATATCCCTCAAACCCGAACCTCCCGCACCGGATGGATTTCGCGCTTGTAAAATGGGCTTAAACTCTTTTTGCGACCAAAAAACGGGAGAAAAAACGATCGATTTTCAGCAACCCTATTGTTGTTTTTCGATTTTTTGAATATCTTTAATGTCGAATAGCATTTTTTTAAGCATATGTCAGCATTAACCTTCGACAAAAGCGAACTCGGGAACCTGGAGTACTCCCTCCAGCGCGAAATGCTCGCTACCGACCGAATCGGCGGATACATGAGCACGACTATCGTCTGCTGCAATACGCGCCGATATCACGGATTGATCGTATCCCCGATCGATACCTCAGACCGGACCTATGTCCTCCTGTCGGCGCTCGACGAAACCATCATCCAGCACGACCAGACATTCAACCTGGCGCTCCACCGCTTCAAGGGGACTTACGAACCCCGGGGGCACAAGTACATCACCGACTTCGAGTACACCCCCACCCCCACCATTACCTATCGCGTGGGAGGCGTAATCCTCAAAAAGGAGATGCTCTGGATCCACAAGCGGACCCAGCTCATGATTCGTTACACGCTTGTCGATGCTCACTCCGAAACCCGGCTCAGGCTCCGGCCGTTCCTCGCGTTCCGCGACAAACATGCCCTGACCCATGCCAACATGGAGGCCGACGGCCACTCCTATCCCGCCGTAAACGGTGTGAAATGCAGACTCTACAGCTCATTCCCCTGGCTCTATCTCCAGACCAACAAGCCCGATACGGAGTTCGTGCCCGCTCCCGACTGGTACTACAACTTCGAGTACCTCCAGGACATCGCACGCGGATATGACGGATACGAGGACCTGATGACGACCGGATATTTCGAGACCGAACTCAAGAAGGGGGAAAGCATCATCTTCTCCGCGTCGCTCGACGAAATGGGATCCGCAAAGACCATCGAGGAGCTCTTCCAGGGCTCCATCGCCCGACGCACGCACAAGATCGACTTCATCAGCTGTCTCGAACACTCCGCCCGCCAGTTCCTGATCCGCCGCCCCGGAAACCGTACCGAGGTGATCGCAGGATACCCCTGGCACGGGGTTTCCGGACGACAGACCTTTGTCGCGCTGCCCGGAATCACGCTCCGCCAGAACCACAAAGAGGACTGCATCGATGCCCTCGACACCCAGGTCCGCAACATGTGCAACGGCATGTTCTGCGGAGACTTCTCCGCGGCCGCGGCCGCGGATACGCCCCTCTGGTTCTTCTGGACCCTCCAGCAGCTCGAAGCGCAGATCGGAGCCCAGGCCATCTGGGAACGATACGGCGAGGCCATGAAGCAGATCCTCGAATCATACAAGCAGGGAGTCGCAGGACGGGTCATCCTCAATGACAACGGACTGATCTGGGCTTCCGCGGAACGGACGCCACTGACGTGGATGAACTCCGTGATCGCAGGATTCCCCGTAACCCCGAGAAACGGATACCAGGTGGAGGTCAATGCTCTCTGGTACAATGCCGTATGCTACACCCTGAAACTCGCGGCTGAAAACGGAGACAAGAAGTTCGTCAAGGCCTGGGAGAAACTCCCCGAAAAGACAAAGGCCTCCTTCAACGAGCTCTTCCACCTCGCCGAAGGTTATCTGGCCGACTCCGTGGGATTCGAAGGCCCCGTCAAGGAGATCCGACCCAACATGATCATCGCCTGCGGGCTCCCCTACAAGATGCTCGACGAACAGGCGCAGCTCGAAGTCATCCAGACCGTCCGCCAGCACCTCCTCACCCCCAAGGGACTGCGGACCCTATCACCCCGCAACCCCCTCTACAAGGGTTCGCAGGAGGGTACGCCCGAAGAGCGCGATTTCGCAGGAAAGAACGGTTCCGTTTGGCCCTGGCTCCTGGAGTTCTACGTCCAGGCCTGCTTCGACATCAACGGAGATGCCTTCCTGCCCCAGGCCGAGGAGATCCTCGAAGGGTTTGAAGAGGACATCCAGTCCTATGGAATCGGGTCCATCGGTGAACTCTTCGATGCGGATCCCCCCTATGCGCCCCGCGGAGCTATCTCGCAGGCATGGAGCGTCGCTTCCGTACTGGACATCCACGCCATGATCCAGGCGCGCAAGGCGAACAAGGCCGAAACCCCGAAGAAGAAATCGACCCGGAAACCAGCCGCCAAAACAGCCGCAAAGGCGGAAGCCAAAAGCGAAAAGAAGGCCGAAACAAAAGCCGTAAAGAAAACCGCGACCAAAACCACGGCGAAAAAGGCCACGGCGAAAAAGGCCGCAACAAAATAAGAGCAAAAACTCGGTTCAACACCCCGGGACCGTTCCTCCCCAGGCTAAGCACTTGGGGAGGACGGGCCAAAAGGAGCCAGCAAGAGGCGCAAGAAAGAGGGGGGGGGAAAGGCGTGGAAACGCGCAACAGACACGTGAGAGAAGGCTGAAGTGAAAAGAGAGGCCGGGAGCAACGACCGCACAGGATGTTGAACGACAATGTGACGAAACACAAGATACACAAGACAAAATTTAAATAAGACATGAAAGTATTGATGTTTGGATGGGAGTTCCCTCCCCATATCGCGGGTGGTTTGGGAACAGCCTGCTACGGAATGACCCGGGGACTGGCGCGAAACGGCGTGGACGTAACCTTTGTCGTACCCCACGCATACGGCGATGAGGACCAGCGGTTCACGCATGTCCTCAATGCCAGCGAGGTCGAGGCCCTCTACGGCTCTACCGGAAGCGGCGCCGATGACATCCTCGAAAAGATGTCGTTCATACACATCGACTCAAACATGGTCCCCTACATCTCCCCCGAAGAGTATGAATCCTACCACGAGAAATACGTCAAATCGGGACAGCGCGTCTGGTCCACGACCGACGCATGGAAGCAACGCTACACCTTCTCGGGAAAGTACGGGGCCAACCTGATGGAGGAGGTCGCCCGTTATGCCGTCGTGGCGGCACAGGTGGCGAAGGACCTCGAAGGACAGTTCGATGTAATCCACGCTCACGACTGGCTCACCTACTACGCCGGGATCGCCGCCAAACGTGTCTCCGGAAAACCCCTCGTCGTGCACATGCACGCAACGGAGTATGACCGAAGCGGTGAAAACGTGAATACACAGGTCCACGCAATCGAGTTGAACGGAATGCGCGCTGCAGACCGCGTGATCGCAGTCTCCAACCTGACCCGCAATATCGTTATCAACCGTTACGGAATCCCCGCGGAGAAGGTCGTCACCGTACACAACGCCGTGCGATTCGCGGAAAATGATACCGCCGTCCCCGAACGCGGCGTCTCGGACAAGATCGTCACCTTCCTGGGCCGTATCACCTATCAGAAAGGACCCGACTACTTCGTCGAGGCCGCGGCCAAGGTCCTCAAGCGCCTCCCCAACGTCCGATTCGTCATGGCCGGCTCCGGAGACATGATGAACCACGTCATCCGCCGGGTCGCACGGCTCGGAATCGCCGACCGTTTCCACTTCACAGGATTCCTCCGCGGAGAAGATGTCCACAAGATGTTCCAGCTCTCCGACGTGTATGTCATGCCGTCGGTATCCGAGCCCTTCGGAATCTCGCCCCTGGAGGCCATGCGTTCGAACGTCCCCGTCATCATCTCCAAACAGAGCGGCGTCGCCGAAGTCCTCGACTATGCCGTCAAGGTCGACTACTGGGATGTCGATGCCCTGGCCGATGCCATCTACGGCCTGATCGAGTATCCGGCCCTGGCCAAAATGTTCGCCTCGAAAGGCCTCGCAGAGGTCACCAACCTCAAGTGGAACGACGCAGCAGCCAAAATCAAAAAGGTCTACGAAGACGTGATCGAAGAGAGTAAGAATCAATCCAAATAGAAATACACCACCATGAAAACCGTTTGCCTCTACTTTCAGGTACATCAGCCCTGGCGTCTGAAAAAGTACCGCTTTTTCAACATGGGCAAGGACCATAACTACCTGGACGACCTCCAGAACCGCGCTATCATGCAGAAGGTCGCCCGCCTGTGTTACCTCCCGATGAACGCCTTGCTGCTCAAGCTCATCAAGGAGAACAAAGGAAAGTTCCGCTGCTCGTTCTCGATCACAGGCATCGCCATCGAACAGATGAAAGCCTTCGCTCCCGAAGTCCTCGATTCGTTCAAGGAACTCGCAGCTACGGGATGTGTGGAATTCCTCGCCGAAACCTACTCGCACTCCCTCGCGGCGCTCGCCTCCAAGGAGGATTTCGAAGAGCAGGTGAAACTCCACACGAACCTCATCAAGAAGGAGTTCGGCGTGAAACCCACCGCATTCCGGAATACCGAGCTGATCTACTCCGACGAAATCGGAGCCATGGTCGCCGGAATGGGATTCCGCACGATGCTCGCCGAGGGTGCCAAGCATATCCTCGGTTGGAAATCGCCCAACTACGTCTACGCAAACGCCATCGATCAGAAACTCCGGCTCCTGCTGCGCAACTACAAGCTCTCGGATGACATCGCATTCCGATTCTCCAACCAAAGCTGGGATCAGTGGCCCCTGACCGCCGACAAGTACGTACAGTGGCTCGCATCGGACGAAACCCCCGGAGAGGTCATCAACCTCTTTATGGATTACGAAACTTTCGGGGAACACCAGACCGCCGATACCGGAATCTTCGAGTTCATGCGCGCCCTGCCCAAAGCCATTCTCGCCAAGAAGAACGGGCTGGAGTTCGCCACCGTAACCGAAGCCGCCAAGAAGTATCAGCCCGTTGCCGTGCTCCACTGCCCGCACGTGATGTCCTGGGCCGACGAGGAGCGTGACATCACCGCCTGGCTCGGGAACGAACTCCAGAACGAGGCGTTCTCGAAGCTCTATGCCCAGAAGGAGAAGGTGAAGGCCCTGAAAAATCCCGACTTCGACTACGTATGGAGCTTCATGCAGACCTCCGACCACTTCTATTACATGGCGACCAAGTGGCTGTCCGACGGGGACGTACACTCCTACTTCAACCCCTACGACTCGGCTTATGACGCCTTCATCAACTACATGAACGTCCTCTCGGACTTCATCATCGAGTTGGACAAGGCCGTAGCTGCCAAAAACGCCAGGAAATAAAACAAAGGACATCTGCCAACCAAAGCAGGCCGAAACGGGCCCTTCCCTGATGGAAGGGCCCGTTTTTCGATCGGAACGGTTCACGATCCGGACATCGGGCCACCGGCTCGGAACCCTCTGAGGCACAGTCGACAGGCAGACGAAAATAAGCCCAATCGGTATATTGCTTATACAGGCGTGGCAGAACCGGATTATCCGCGAGATTTCACGGGCTACATCGTCCGATACGCCAAAAAATGGCTTCGGACGGTACGACATTCAGGTGCCGTCCGAAGCGTTATTGTCCAGTATGCCTTGTACTTATTTATAGAGTGCCTTGCCCAAATCTTCCAATCCGGCTTCTCCGGGCAGTCCTGGATAGGCTTGTTTCATGGCATCCACAAAAGCCTGTGCCGTATTGTTGGCTGCACGCAGCTCCTTCATCTTTTTCAGATAGGCGATCTTGAACTCTACGGCATCGCGTGCAGCCGCACCGCCGTGCCCGCCGATGAACAGCGCCGCACCCGAAGCCAATGAGTTTTCAGCTTCCGCGATTTCTGCATCGATAGCGGCAGAGGAAGAGATTTGCAGGTGGCTGACATGGGCCTTTGCAGGAGTCCAGTGGGTGTAATATGCCTTACCTCCAATCAGGATGCTGGCACCGGGAAAATCGGAACTTGCACCGGGACGGAACTCGAAGGTAACCCCAGCCCATGTCTGAGTAGTGCCGAATGCCACCTCAGTTGCCTTGCCCGTAGGCATGTCTGTCAGAGTGTCACCGAATGCCTGGGCAAAGCCTTTCATCATGCCGCCATAGATCTCGCCTTTGGTAAATTCGGGCATACCCTCGGCCATCACCACATCGTGGCTTCCGGTTCCTCCCACATGATAGTCCGTGATACGTTTCTCCACGGGCTTGGACAGTTTGGAGAGATAAGTGTCGAACTCTGCCACATTGTCCTTGAACAGCGGCTGCTCCATCGTGACAAGTGCATCCTTGCCCTCGATGATGTAGCTTGCGTCGCCGAGAGCATCGTTGGTGTAATAAACATGCAGTCTGTAATTGCCGAGGTCATGTACCTCGAAACGACCTTTAGTCTGTGCCATAGCTGTGATTGTTAAAAGATTCAACAAAATGAATAATACCTTCTTCATTGTTTTTTGTTTTAATGGGTTTTCAATCGCCTTGCTTACTAAAAGTATCTTTGTTTCTTTTATGCTGCAAAGTAAGAAAGAGTTTTTTAATCCTGCAAGTAGGCACCTGAATGTCACATACTTACGCACAGGTAACCATTATTGTGTATGAGCCGGTTACAGACAAAAATATTTTTGAAAAAAGTTTGTTGCAGCGTGAAAGGAATTTGATTACCTTTGTAGAGCGCTTTGAAATACACAATATTATGGATAGAACAACGATAGAAGATGCGGTGTTTCCGGATTGCCCGATACGGAATATCTTAGCCAGAATCTGTGACAAATGGTCGCTTCTGGTCATATACACGCTGGACAAGGCCGGCAAGGAAACGGTGCGGTTCAAGGAGTTGCAGCGTGAAATCCCTGACATATCGCAGAAGATGCTGACGGTTACCTTGAGGACATTGGAAGATGACGGTTATGTTACCCGCACCGTATATCCCGAAGTCCCTCCAAGGGTCGAGTATGCGCTGACGGAACGGGCGCGCTCTTTGTTACCACACATCAATGCATTGATAGAGTGGGCATTGGAGAATATAGATGCGATTATTAAAGATAGAAGAAAAGCCAATAAGGAATAGCACGATTATAGTAAGGACAGCAATCGGTCTTGATCTGCCCAAAACACAAACTGGCTACCCTCCCGTTGGCTTTGTTTACAATCCCAAGCCTTTGCCTTTCTGTGCGGTGCAACTGTCCCTCTGATGGATGGGAACAACTTGTCGAACGGCTCCTTGAACCATCCGCCAATCAGTAGCCCGCTGATGGCAAGTGCGAGTTTAGGCTTGTCTTTCGGGTCCACTCCTCCAGCCCATAAATAGGCGGTAACAGGCTCGCATCCAGATCCGTGAGACGATACCCGATACGAGGCGAAACCTCGGCATAGACCGGTCGGGAGATCAGGACGCCGGTATCGGTCACCCCCTGCGTTTGTAACGCGATGGCGAGGTGCCGGTATGCTGCTTGAAATACTTCCCGAAAAACGACTGCGTTGAAAAGTTCAGATGGTAGGCGATCTCCTGGATGCTCATCCCCGAATACTTCAGCAGGGTCTTCGCTTCGAGAATCACCGACTCGTCGATCCACCGCGCCGCCGTCTTCCCGCTCACCTCCTTCACCACCGACGACAGGTATTTGGGCGTGATGTTCATCTGGCGCGCGTAGAAACTTACGTTCCGCTCCCGCTTGTTATACTGCTGCAGCAGCGAGATGAACTGGTCGAACAGAACCTCGCATCGGCCCTGTTTCATCTCCCCGGGCTGGTCCCGCTGGTTGATCTCCGTAATGATATAGAAGGCCGTCGTGAAAAGCGTCCGGATGATTTCGTGACGGTAGCGCTCCTTGTCGCTGCGCAGCATCGTCTTGATCAGCTGGAACAGCTGACGGATCTCAGCCACGTCCTGCTGGCTCGCCTTCAGCACCGGAGCCTTGCCGAAACGCATGTAGACCGGCAGCGACGTCGACAGGTCAATCTGGATCTCGTTCACGAACGATTTCGAAAAGGCCAGCAGGTAGGCCGCGGCATTCGACGAACACTTCACCGTCCGGATGACCGAATCCGGATTGAAAAAGACGATCGAGTTGGGACGGACCGCGTAATTCTGCATGTCGATCGACACGACGGCCTCCCCCGTCATCATGATGATCGCCGTAAAACCGTCTACCGACGTCGGATAGTCCGCCGTCGTATTCTTGTCGGCAGTCAACGTCGTGATAACCAAATCATCCGAAAGGTAAAAGACATCGTTCATCTCCTTCTTGATGCGGGAGATGGAGACTTTGTGCAGGCCGTCCCGCCCGTCGCACGTCGTTTTGCCGGTTTCAGCCATAGCGCCCTGTTTTTTGACAAAAATAACATTTACCCCGTAAAATCGCAAACCGGGATGCAAAAAACGAAGCCCTCACAAAGCGAAGCCGAAGTGAGAGCCCCAAACTCCCGTTGAAACGGGATCAGGAATCCGCCCGATTCGGGACAATCACCCGAAGCCCCCCCGCCATACACTCGATATGCAACGGGAATTCGGCGCCCGGCTGTCCGTCGACATCCGTCGGTTCGTTGACCGTCGACCGGATGTCGATCCGACGCGCCCGGAAGTGACGCACGATCTTCGGATTCCCACCGAGCAGGTAACGGCCCATGGCCAGCGTCGAGCGGAAAAAATCCTTCTTCTCCAGCAGAATGCAGTCGAACAGGCCGTCGCGGATCGACGACGTGCGCGCCAGACGGAAGCCGCCGGCCGTCTCGCCGTTGAAGATCAGCGCCATCAGCGACCGAAGATCGAAATGCTCGCCATCGGCCACGATCTCCAGCGGTACGGCATGGATCGTCCGGAACTCCTTCACCCCCTCGATGATGTAGGCCAGCTTGCCCATGAGGTGTTTCCGCGAATTGGGCGTCCGCTGCGAGGTGGTCGTGAAGATCCCGAACGAAAAGATATTGACGAACCACAGGTCGTTGACCCGCCCGACATCGACCCGGTCGATGCTTCCCGCAGCAATCTGACGGGCCGCCTCCAACAGTTCGTTCGACATGCCGAGCGCCCCGGCAAAGTCGTTCGCCGTACCGGCCGGAATCACCCCCAGCGGAATATCCAGGCCCTTGCTTTTCATCGCATTGACCGCAAAGTTGACCGTCCCGTCGCCCCCGGCCACGACCATCAGGTCGATCGTCTCGTGACCGTCGAAGGGATTCACGCCGAAATCGATCGGCTGCGGGACTACCCTGTATCCGTTGGTCCGAAAAATCTCGTCGATCTGTTCGGCCTCGCGGGCGACCCGGCCTCGCCCCGACTCGGGATTATAGAGAAAAACGGCTCTCTTCATAGAACAATTCGGCTCGTTGTGGATTACTCCATGATCAGGGGTTTCATCGCCGGGGAGACATACTCCTCGTAGGAGTCGCCGTCTCCGGCCAGGATAAAATAGACTTTCACGTCGGGCAACCGCCCGGCGGTCGCCAGGGCATCATCGGCCCCCAGGGCCAGGAACATCGTCCCCAGGGCATCGGCCTCGGCGCACGTCGGAGCGACAACCGTCACCGACAAGAGCCGTGACACCACGCTGCGGCCCGTACGGGGATCGAGCGTATGGGCCACCTTGTTGCCGTCGGCATCGAGGTAATAACGGCGGTAGTTGCCCGACGTGGCCAAGCCCCCCTCCGAAAGCCGGATCCGGCGCTGCAGGTACTCTCCGTCGGTCATGTTCCCGTCGAAGGGGGTCTCGACCCCGATGCGCCACGGCTGACCCTGACGGTTCACGCCCCGGCACCGCACCTCTCCCCCGATATCGACGATGTAGTTCTCGGCCCCGAACCCCTCGACCAGCTCGGCCAGCAGGTCAACCGTATAGCCCTTGGCCACGGAGTTGAAGTCCAGTTGCACGCGCGGATCGGACTTCACCAGACGGTTGCCCTCCAGGCGCACCTTGTCGCGGCCCACGAAGGCGAGGATCGAATCGATGTTCGGATGCGCCACAGCCTGCTTCCCGGCAAAACCCCACGCTTCGACCAGCGGCTTGACCGTCACGTCGTAGCGGCCGTCGCTCAGCGCCCCGATACTGTCCGCAAGGCGCAGATTGAAGGCGATATGGCGGTCGACCGTATCCGTCTCGTTGCGGTTCAGGCGGCTCAGCAGGGACCCCGCGTCGAAAATCGACATCGAAGCCTTCGCCTCACGGTCCAGATCCATGACCGCCCGGTAGAGCTCCTGCGATGTCGTATTCCGCACGTCGGCAACAACGTGCAGCGTCGTGCCCAGCATCACCCCGTCGACCGTCGTATAGTGCCGGCCGCTCCCGCACCCCGCAAAAAGACCCGACAGCAGCAGAACCAGCACTCCGAAAACTCCCTTGTATCCCATAATTTTCACACGTTTAGCCACAAAAATACGATTTTCCCCGCTAACTTTTCATTTTTCCGCCCAAAAGGCGAAGAATTTTTAACTTTTCATTCCTAAATCCTAATTATATTCGTACCTTTGCCGAACGCTCTGGCGTTATCCACGGTAAGGGGGATGCGTCGTAGAGTGGAACTTAAATAAACTTTTTCAAAATGGCTTATTTAACAGCTGAAAAAAAGCAGGAGCTTTTTGGCCAGTACGGCAAGTCTAACACCGACACCGGTTCCCCCGAGAGCCAGATCGCGTTGTTTTCGTACCGTATCAACCACCTTACTGAACACCTCAAAAGCAACAAGCACGACTTCGGTACCCAGCGCGCACTGCTGCGTCTGGTCGGCAAGCGTCGCCAGTTGCTGGAGTATCTCAAGGAGGTAGACATCGAGCGCTACCGCGCAATCGTCAAGACGCTCAATCTCCGCAAGTAATCCCGAGGTAAAAATGAGGGCAATTCCCGCGTGGGATTGCCTTCATTTTCTTGCGACAAACAATCGAAACATCATAGGTTTAAATTTTTATGGAAGAAAAGAAGCTGTACAACGCAGTCCGCAAGATCATCACCCTGGCCGACGGTCGCCAGATCGAGATCGAAACGGGCAAGCTGGCCAAACAGGCTGACGGAGCTGTCGTCGTCAAGATGGGCGACACCATGCTCCTCGCTACCGTAGTGGCCGCAAAGGATGCAAAACCCGACACCGATTTCATGCCCCTCCAGGTCGAGTACAAGGAGAAATACGCCGCCTGCGGCCGCTACCCCGGAGGCTTCATGAAGCGCGAAGGAAAGGCGAACGACAGTGAGATCCTCGTCGCCCGCCTCATCGACCGCGCCCTCCGTCCCCTGTTCCCTGCCGACTACCACGCCGAGGTATACGTCACCGTAAACCTCATCTCCGCGGACAAGGACATCCAGCCCGATGCCCTGGCCGGTCTGGCCGCATCGGCTGCACTCGCCGTGTCGGACATCCCCTTCGGAGGCCCCATCTCCGAAGTCCGCGTCGTACGCCGGAACGGGCAATACGCCATCAACCCCAACTTCTCCGAAATGCCCGAATGCGACCTCGACATCATGGTCGGAGGTACCATCGACAACATCCTCATGGTCGAGGGTGAGATGAAGGAGGTATCCGAAGAGGTCATGCTCGGGGCCATCAAGTTCGCCCACGAGGAGATCAAGAAGCACTGCGCCGTACAGATCGAACTCTCGAAGGAGCTCGGAAAGGATGTGAAACGCACCTACTGCCACGAAGTCAACGACGAGGAACTCCGCCAGACGATCATCCGCGAACTCTACGACAAGGCATACGCCATCGCTACGAGCGGCACCATGAAGCACGAGCGCGAAGATCTCTTCAACGCACTCGAAGCCGAGTTCGCTTCGCGCTACACCGAGGAGGAGCTCGTCGAAAAGGCTCCGCTCATCCACAAGTATTTCCACGACGACGTCCAGAAGAAGGCCATGCGCAACATGATCCTCAACGAAGGGAAGCGTCTCGACGGACGCCGCACCGATGAGATCCGCCCCATCTGGTGCGAGGTCGGATACCTGCCCGCCGCTCACGGCTCGGCCATCTTCACCCGCGGTGAAACGCAGGCCCTGGCTACCGTAACCCTCGGCACGAAACTCGACGAGAAGGTCAAGGACGAAGTGCTCGTACAGGGCACCGAGCAGTTCGTGCTCCACTACAACTTCCCGCCCTTCTCCACCGGCGAGGCCAAGGCCGCACGCGGTCTTTCGCGCCGCGAAATCGGACACGGGCACCTCGCATGGCGCGCCCTGAAGCCTATGATTCCGCTGGGCGAGGAGAACCCCTACGCCGTACGCGTCGTGTCGGACATCCTCGAATCCAACGGCTCCTCGTCGATGGCAACCGTCTGCGCAGGAACCCTCGCCCTGATGGACGCCGGTGTGAAGATCAAGAAGCCCGTATCGGGTATTGCCATGGGACTGATCTCCGACTCCGCAACCGGCAAGTGGGCCGTTCTCTCCGATATACTCGGGGATGAGGACCACCTCGGAGACATGGACTTCAAGGTAACCGGTACGAAGGACGGTATCACCGCCACACAGATGGATATCAAGGTCGACGGCCTCTCCTACGAAGTCCTCGCTGCAGCCCTGGAGCAGGCCCGTCAGGGTCGTATGCACATCCTCGGCAAGATCACCGAGTGCATCGCCGAACCGCGTGCCGACTACAAGCCATGCGTACCGAGAATCGTCCAGATCACCATCCCGCAGGATATGATCGGTCCGGTAATCGGCCCCGGTGGAAAGGTCATTCAGGATATTCAGAAGACAACCAACACCACCATCACCATCACCGAGGTCGACAACAAGGGTATCGTCGATATTTTCGGTGTCGACAAGGAGGCTCTCGACGGTGCTCTGGCCCGCATCAAGGCCATTGTGGCCATCCCCGAGGTCGGCGAGACCTATCACGGAAAGATCCGCTCGATCGTGGCATTCGGCGCATTCGTCGAGATCATGCCCGGAAAGGATGCCCTGCTCCACATCTCCGAGATCGACTACAAGCGGTTCGAAACCATGGAGGAGACCGGCTTGAAGGAGGGTGACGAGATCGATGTCAAACTCATCGGACTCGATCCCAAGACCAACAAGCTCAAACTTTCGCGCAAGGCCCTGCTGCCGAAACCCGAAGGTTATGTCGAGCGGGAGCGGCGCCCCAGGCCCGAACGCGGGGAGCGTCGCGAACGCCGCGAACGGCATGAGCACAAGGAGGAATAAAAAGCTTCTGTTTTTGTGATATTTCGGACCGGAATTTTATCAACGAATTCCGTCCGAAATATTGCATATATTGTCAGAGTTTTCTATATTTGCGATGTTCCAGTGTCCCCTAACACAAAGGGAGGGGGGGGGCAGGGAGAAGAGGGAGAGAAGAGAGAAGAGAGAAGAGAGAAGAGAGAAGGGAAGAGAGGAAGAGAGAAAGAGAGGAAGAGAGAAAGAGAGGAAGAGAGAGTGTGTGTGAGAATGAGACCGACAGAGACTGAGAGAGACCGAAGCGGAAAGAAACGGAAGCGGAGGCCGACCAACGCGTAAAAATGAGACTGTAGCAGAGAGTAAGCGAGACCGGACAGAAAAAAACGACAGAAGCTGACAAATAAGGCAAACAATTAAATAAACAACTTTAACTTTTACCTAATTATGAAAAACATCATGAAATTGAGCGTTGTGCTCGTGGCTGCCGCTTTGGCATTTTCGAGCTGTAACTGCTTCAAGAAGATGGCCCAGAATCGGGACGACATCAAGCTGACGGTGACCCCCGAGATCCTGACACTGAACAACGGCGTCGTGGCCGCAGACATCAATGTCACCTTCCCGCAGGAGTATTTCAACAAAAAGGCCGTCATCAAGGTAACCCCCGTGATCGTGTTCGAAGGCGGAGAGGTGGCCGGAACGACCAAATACTATCAGGGTTCGAAAGTCGATGAAAACTACGCGGTCGTAGATCAGACCAACGGCGGGAACTTCTCCCAGCACGTGGAATTCGCATACGATCCCCGCATGGATCAGTGCGAGCTCCAGCTCCGTGCCGAAATCAAATGCCCCAAGGGCAAGTGCAAGGAGTTCACGCTCGTGAACCTCAACAACGGCGCAATCCCCACCAAGGAGCAGGCTGCTGTACTCGCAGGTAATGATGCCGCAGCAAAGGCCGCTATCGCCAAGGAGTTCGGTCTGACCGTCGCCTACGGACTCAACACCCTCCAGAAGGACCTCAAGTACGGAGACCTGATGGAGCAGATGAACAACGACTACAAGAAGGTTACCACCGTCGTTGACAAAACGGACCTGCTCTATGCCATCAACTCCTCCGTCGTAACGAAGAAGAACGAGCAGAACGCAAACCTCGACGCATTCAAGGCCAACGTCGACAAGAACCTCGAAAACGATCGCGCAACCCAGAACATCGCCGTGAAGGGCTATGCTTCCCCCGATGGACCGGTGAAGTTCAACGACAAGCTCTCCAAGGCCCGCAGCGAGTCCGGACAGAAGGTCGTGGCCAAACTCCTCAAGGATGCCGGTCTGGAGATCGACGCCGCAGCTTACGGTGAAGACTGGGACGGTTTCAAGGAACTCGTTGAAAAATCCGATATTCAGGACAAGAACCTCATTCTCCAGGTTCTCAGCCTCTACAACTCCCCCGCAGAGCGTGAGGCCGAAATCAAGAACATGTCCTCCGTATTCGAGGAGCTGAAGAAGGAGATCCTCCCCGAACTCCGTCGTTCGCAGATCGTCAACAGCACTGATCTCCAGGGCCTGACCGATGCCGAAATCATGGAGGCTTACCGCAACGGCGGCGAACTGACCGCCGAGCACTACCTCTATGCGGCTCAGGTTCTTGCAAAGAATCCTGCCGAGCAGGTAGAGATCCTCACCGCCGCATCGAAGAAGTACAACGATGCTCGCATCTGGAACAACCTCGGAGTTGCCCAGACCCAGGTTGGCGACAAGGCTGAGGCGCTGAAGTCCTTCGAAAAGGCTGCCAAACTCGACTCCTCGAAGGAACTCAACAAGAACCTCCTGCTCGCAAACCTCGCCAACGGTAAGACCGCAGAGGCCAAGAAGTACGCTGCTGCCGCCGACGCCGAGTCGAAGGCTGCCATGGCTGCTGCCGAAGGTGACTACAAGGCTGCTGCAAAGGGCTTGAAGGGATACAACGAGGCTATCGCCCTGGTTCAGGCCAACGACCTGGCCGGAGCCAAGAAGGCCATCGCCAAGGACAACTCCGCAGAGGCTGACTATCTGCGTGCCGTGATCGCTGCCAAGGAAGGCGATCTGAAGACCGCAGAGGCTCAGCTCAAGAGCGCTGTCTCCAAGAATCCCGAACTCGCTCAGAAGGCGGCAAAGGATGTCAACCTGAAGGCGCTGAACAAATAAGGTTCCTTCACAATACCGAAAAGCCCGGATCAAATGATCCGGGCTTTTTTTGCGGGTTCGAATTATTTTCCTATTTTTGTACAAAACCACCAAGGAAAGTATGGAATACGCCAACCATCTGAAAGAGTACGCCCCGGCCTGGAGTCCTGCACAGGTAGACGAGGAGGTAGAACGCATCCGCAAAATCGCGGAATCCCGCAACCACAACACCGAAGTATACAAATTCTGCTATTCGGCCATTGACCTTACAACCCTGTCGTGCAACGACTCGACCACCTCCGTTACGGAATTCGCACGAAAGGCGGCCGAATTCTACGAGAAATACCCGCACATCCCCAATGTCGCATCGATCTGCGTCTATCCCGCATTCGTCGATACCGTAGGATTGGCCGTAGACGGGACCCCGATGCGCATTACGAGTGTAGCCGGTGGTTTTCCCGCAGCACAGACATTCCTTGAAGTGAAGGCACTCGAAGTGGCCATGGCCGTGGAAAACGGGGCCGATGAAATCGACATCGTAATGAACGTCGGACGGATGCTCACGGGTGAATACGATGAAGCGGCCAACGAAGTCGAGGTGATCCGATCGGAGATGGACAGCGACATCGTATTGAAGGTCATCATCGAGTCCGGAGCACTCAAAACCCCTGAACTTATCCGCAAGGCGTCGCTGCTGTCGATGTTTGCCGGGGCCGATTTCGTCAAGACATCCACCGGAAAGATCGATGTCGCCGCAACGCCCGAGGCTGCCGTAGTGATGTGCCAGGCCATCCGCGACTATTACCAGCAGACCGGACGCAAGGTGGGATTCAAGGCCGCAGGAGGAGTTCGCACCCCCGAAGATGCAGCCCTCTACTACACGATTGTCGAGGAGATTCTCGGCAAGGAGTGGCTCACGACGGATCTCTTCCGCATCGGGGCTTCATCCGCCGCGAACAACATCCTCTCGGCAATCGAAGGGAAAAGCGTCAAGTATTATTAAGTATATCCGGCAGTCGGTCTGTTCGGACAGACAAAAAGGCAGCCCTTGCGGGGCTGCCTTTTTCGATGGGAGATACAAGGAGCAATCGGTGGTAGCTTGTAAAATAAGCGGGAAACGGAACTCCGTCCGATTGCGGCCGCTACTCCCGGAGCGAATCCGGGAGTTCAGGCACCCCGGAAAGCGAATCGACGGTCGCAGCGGGCCCGCCGGAAGCGGGCTCAACGGGGACAGGCCGGGGCTCCCGAACCGGAACGGACTGTTCCGTCGGTTCACCGAAGGGCAACAGCGTCCGGAAACGGTCGCGGTGCAGGAACGTCATCACCACCACGGCAAGGACCGCTACGGTCACCAGACTGCCGATCAGTCGCTTGATCATCGTTCGTCCTCCTCTCCTTTCAGAATCCCGATGGCACGCACGATCACGTTATCCACGGGATAGATGTTCGCATAGAATCCGTTGTCCTCAAGCTGCGTATTCCGGCCGATATAGGCCCGGAGCTGCGCCTCGATCAGTCGCCGGGAGCGGGCGATGTCGCCATAGCGCGGCGCAACGCCCTTCCGGGCCGCATAGCCGATGAAATCATCCACCAGCGTCCGGTCGCTGTCGAGCAGCGTCTCCAGGTCGTCGAGCGTCTGCACGGCATTCAAGGCCTCGCGGTGGCGGTCCGCATACTCGATCGTATAGCGGTAAAGGATATTCCGTCCCACCACCTCGATGAAGTATTTCGTCACGTCGGTCGTATCGGCCGGAACGAAGACGTCCGGCATGATGCCCCCACCGCCGTAGACCACCTTCCCGCCCGGCGTCACCCGCTTGAGCGAGTCGACGAAATGGATGCTGTCCGCCGAGAAGAACTCGTTGTTCCGGTAGCGGTTCACCAGGTCCTCCTCGTAGCTCGCGTCGTCGCCGATCGTGTAGGGTTTCTGGATCGAGCGGCCCGTCGGCGTATAGTAGCGCGCCGTCGTCAGACGCAGCGCCGAGCCGTCGCTGTAGGGGATCTGCCGCTGCACGAGCCCCTTGCCGAAAGACCGTCGGCCGATGATCGTACCCCGGTCGTTGTCCTGCAACGCCCCGGCCAGGATCTCACTCGAAGAGGCGCTCCCTTCGTCGATCAGCACCGCAACCTCCATCTCCTGGGCCGTACCCGTCCCGTCGGCGTATTCCCGCAACTGGCGGTGGCGGCGGTCCTCCGTATAGACGATCAGCTGGCCTTCGTGCAGAAACTCGTTGGCGACGCCGATTGCCTGGTCGAGGAAACCGCCCGAATTGCCACGCAGGTCGAAGATCAGTTTCGTGATACCCTCCTCGCGCAGCTTCGCCAGCGACTGACGGATCTCCTCGTGGGTCGTCCGTGCGAACTGACCCAGTTTGATATAACCGATGCTGTCGGCGATCCGGAAGGCCGACTCGACACTCTTGATCGGAATCACGCCCCGCTCGACCTCGACCCGCACCAGATCGGAGATCCCCTGCCGTTCGAGCCCCAGGTGGACCTTCGATCCCCGAGGCCCGCGCAGGAGTTTGACGATCCGGTTCTGCGGAATCCGGCGCCCGGCAACCAGCGAATCGTCGATCTCGATGATCCGGTCTCCGGCCTTTACGCCCGCCTTGTCGCTCGGGCCCTGCGGGATGACGTTCAGCACGATCACCGTATCGGTGGCCATGTTGAAAACCACGCCGATGCCGTCGAACTCCCCTTCGAGCGGTTCGTTCAACTCGGCCATTTCCGACGCCGGAATGTAGACCGAATGCGGATCGAGCTCGCGCACCAGCAGTGGAATGACATGCTCCGAAAGCGAATCCATCGACACCGAGTCGACATATTCGTTCTCGATCAGCGAGAGCGTGTAGGTGAGTTTGTTTGTGGGAAGCGTCATGCGGTCGAGCACCCCCTTGAGTTGCGAAGCCGTGGTGTTGCGGCCCAGATACTGCCCGAGCAGCAGCCCCGCGACTACGCCCGCCGCCAGCAGCAGCGGAAAAAGAATCGTCTGTTTCGAATTGCGATACATTACTTGTTCTTGAAAGTATACGTAAGGCCCACGCTCAGCAGCGTCTGGGTCTGTACTTCGGTATTCTGAGCCCGGTTATAGTAGAGCTGGAAACTCAGCGTCGTCGTAAGGAACTTCGTGGCCTTGATGTCGACCGTATTCGTCCAGCGGACCGTCGGGTGGATCGCCAAGCGCGGTTTCGTCGCCGGATCCTTGCCTTCCTGCTCCCACGCCTCGTAGGCGTGGCGGTATTCGGTATAGTCGCGGATCCGGTTCTGCTGGCTGATGTCCGTAATCCATCCGTAGAAGGAGTAGATCGTCGTCCGGTAGCGCAGGTAGCCCGTCTTGCCGAACGTCCGGTCGAAGTTGATCTCCAC
>CALUKL010000112.1 GCA_944321195.1 uncultured Alistipes sp. | reverse complement strand
AGAATCGTCGTCGGCGCACCATGCCTCTTCCCGATTACGAGCAGACATTCCTGCAACCCGTGAACTACGATCTCAGGGCCTCCCTCTATGTGAGTCGTGCCACCAAACTCAAGATTCTGGAGATTGTTAAAAAGATCGGTAACGAGCGTCTTACGGCCACCTCTTTCGTGGACAACATTCTGCGCCACCACATCACCACCTTCCGGGACGAGATCAACCGGATCTACAAAACCCGCAATAAGGAAACCATTGTTTAACCTAAAAATTTTACAGTTATGTTTTACAACCCATCTTATCTCCTACTTGCAATCGTTTTCCTCGGAATTGCTCTTGCCATTCAAATCGGGTATTTCTGGCGAACGAAGCGAAAAGCCCGGATCTCGGATTCCGACCAGGAAGATTCCGACCAGCCAAAGGCCGCGACCGAGTTTGAGCGGATTTTCATGACGCCGCTCACCATTCGGGCACGGAGCGCCATTTACGTCAGTGGAGCCACCAAGCAGAAGATTCTGGAGATTGTCCGGAAGGTCGGTGGCGAACGAATGACCGTCACCTCCTATGCGGAACATATCCTGCGGCAACACCTTGCCCAATACAAGGAGGAGATCAACCGTATCTACGAGGAACGCGGCAAGAAAGATCTGTTTTGAAAATGGGCTTCCCGAGTTCCCTTTTCGAGCGAATTGCACGATGGCATTGGCGGTGGCTTCCGCAGCGGTGGCGAAAGTCTGCAGAATCCCGGGCTAACAGGCCGGGCAGCAAGGTCGATTCGGAACAGGCCGTCGAGCCCCGCCGGGGAGAACCGCCCTCACTGATAATCCCGAAACACTATGCTGTTACCGGCCATCTGCGGCCTCGGAAGGCCATTCCGCCACCTGCGGAATCAAAGCCCGAAGATGCTGCTACATTTGTTCCGCCCCCGGCCGAAAAGCCGACCTCGATGCAGGGCTGGGGCGAGTTGGTCCTCCAGGCTCCAATCCGCGAGAACGGCGAGACCGTAGAGCCGCGAGAGCCCCGGCCGCTGCTGCGGCTTCCGTCCCTGCAAGACAACGGCGAGCTGCACGATCCGGAGGTACAAGCGCTGCTCCGGAGTGCCGAAGCAGGCGAGCGTGTCCTTACACCGGATGTTACGGAGGAGGAGCGCCGCGAGATCGAAAATTTTGACCTGCGAAACTATATCTGACCCTCAAAAAACGAATGCACAATGAACTGGAATCGGAATTACGGCTGACGCCCTGATGATTTGCCACAGGAAGCAACTGGTTGCTTCCGTCTCGGTCGCAGACTGCCTCGAAAGGCGGGCTGCGGCCTTTTTCACACCCATTACCAAACTACAAAACCGATGAAAAAAAGCGCAATCTTCCTGATTCTGATGCTGTCCGCATCGCTTGTCTCCTTCGCACAAGGCAACGGCATGGCCGGAATCAGCGAGGCGACCAACATGGTCACCTCCTATTTCGATCCGCTCACCAAACTGATCTTCGCCGTGGCTGCCGTGCTGGGACTGGTGGGCGGCGTCCGCGTCTACTCGAAGTTCAACAGCGGCGATCCCGACGCCTCGAAGTCCGCCACGGCACTCTTCCTCTCATGCGTCTTTCTGGTTATCGTCGGCACTGTCTTACGCTCCTTCTTCCTCTGACATGGCACAGTACACCATCCACAAGGGCGTCGACCGACAGGTCGAATTCCAGGGGCTGACCTCGCACTATCTGATCCTCTTTGTTGTCGGGCTGCTGGGCATCTTCCTGCTCTTTGTCATCCTCTACGCCGGAGGGGGTCCGCAAGGTTTCTGCATCCTCTTCGCCGTCGCGGGCGGCAGCGGCCTCACCTGGGCGACCTTCTATCTGAATCGCCGCTTCGGACCCCACGGTCTGATGAAGCTCCTCGCCCTGCGGCAGCATCCGCGCCGCATCATCCACCGCCGGAGTGTGCGCCGCCTGCTCGAACGTCGAACCCTACCCAAACGCTGATGTCATGCGAGGAACCCTGAAAACTTCGACCCTCGAGTCGAAATTCCCGCTGCTGGCCGTCGAGGGCAACTGTATCCTCTCGAAGTTTGCCGACGTGACGGCCGCCTTTTGCGTAACACTCCCGGAGCTCTTCACCCTGACGACCGAAGAGTACGAGGCACTGCACGCCACCTGGGTCAAGGCGCTGAAGGTCCTCCCGGACCACACCGTCGTCCACAAGCAGGACCTCTTCATCGAGGAGCGTTACGAAACACCCGATCCCGAGGCAGAGCGCACGTTTCTCTCCCGGGCCTATGAGCGTCACTTCAACGAACGCCCCTTTCTGCGCCACACCTGTCACCTCTTCATCACGAAGAGCACCCCCGAACGGCTGCGGCAGACGAGTGCCGCGTCCGTGCTGTGCCGGGGCTTCATCATCCCGCAGGAGATTCGCGACGGGGAGGCCGTGACCCGCTTCCTGGAGAGCGTCGCCCAGATGGAGCGTATCCTGAACGATTCGGGGCTGCTGCGGGTCGACCGCCTCACGGAGGCGGAGATCGTCGGCTCGGATTCCGATGCGGGGCTGCTGGCCCGCTACTTCGCCCTCACGGACGAGCGGCAGGCAGCGGTCAACGAGGACATCCGCCTCGATCCGGGCATGATGCGCATCGGCGACAAACTGCTCTCGATGCACACGCTCTCCGATCTGGATCTCCTGCCGCAGAGCGTTGCGACGGATTTCCGCTATGAGCGGCTCTCGACCGACCGTTCGGAGTGCCGACTCTCGTTCGCGGCCCCTGCGGGGCTGCTGCTCGGATGCTCGCACATCTACAACCAGTATCTCTTTCTGGACAACCACGACGAGACCCTCAA
>CALUKL010000111.1 GCA_944321195.1 uncultured Alistipes sp. | reverse complement strand
GCCGAGATCGGCACCGGAATTCCCCCGCAGCAACAGGAGTGACCGCACCGCCCGCTCCCTCGGGCAAGGAATCCGGGGGATACGGCCCGGTGGAAATTGCGGAAAACCGTCCAAACGAAGCGGAGGCCCGGGAAACGATCCGGGCCTCCGCTTTTTGCGAAAGACGGGAGGGGCAGGCTTCCGTCAGAGGGTGAATTCATGCACGCCGCCGCCGACCGAGGCAATCGTCTCCCCATCCAAGCGGACCTCGCCCGTCGTCCCGACCGGAAGGGTCACCTTCAGCAAGACCTTGCCACCCTTGCGGTGCCACTCCGAACGGATTTCGCCCCGGATCGAACGGTAGGAGGCCCCGGCCCAGTCGAGCTCCGCGACGAAGTGCGGGGCAAAAACCACGTGTCCGAATCCGGGGGCCTGCGGGTCGAAATTGATCCCCGCCAGGTCATTGACATACCAGGCCGCCACATCGCCCAGGAAAACGTGGTCGATCGAGGCGTCACGCCACTCGGGTGACAACACCCACGTCTCGGCCAGCGTCGTGAAGCCCTGCTTGACCCACCAGCCCCACGACGGAGCCTCGGTCTTCGCAGCCATCCGGTAGGCCGTCTCGACGTGTCCGTAGCGGGTCAACATTCTCAATACGGTTTTACTGCCGATCGTTCCGAAATCCAGGAAACAGTCGTTGGCGACGATCATCTCATTGAGGTTGTCGGCCACCCGCTGCGCCTCCGCCTCGGGGACGATCCCCAGGTAGAGCGCCACGCCCTGCGCCGCCTGCGAGCCGTTGGCGTAGAGGCCCCGTTCGGCATCGTAATACTTCGCGTTGATCAAATCGCGCAACTCGGCGGCTTTCCGTGCATAGCGGCTTCCGTCCCGACCCAAAAGTTCGGCGAAGCGCGCCATCAGCACCTGATCGTAATAGTAATAGCAGGTCGAGGTGTAGTCGGTCGGAGTCTGGGCGCGGTACGAGAGCCAGTCGCCGATTCCGTAGGTCACGCTCCCGTCGGCCTCCTCACGCGCGGCCAGGAAATCCAGATAACGCTCGCAGAGGGGCCACATCTTCTCGATCGGGCGCAGATCGCCGTAATAGTTGTAGAGCGTATAGGGGATGATGAAGGCTGAAGCGTCCCAGACGGGGCCGATCCAGTCGTCGTAACCCCACCCGGCCGTGGGGATGATTCCCGAAATGCGTCCCTCGGGGGTCTGGTTGTCGATAAAGTCGTCGAGCCACTTCTCGTAGAAGGTGATGCCGTCGTAGTTGAGCAGGGCCATCTCCAGCGCCAGGCTGGCATCGGCCGTCCAGCCGTTCTTCTCACGCTGCGGGCAGTCCGTGGGGATCGACATGAGGTTGTTCAGGTAGCTCTGGCGCGTCATCTTCCAGATGCGGTTGAGAAGCGGATTCGAGCAGGCAAACTCCCCGACCGGCTCCACGTCGGTGTGCATGGCGAGCGCCGTGAGGCTCCCGGCATCCAGTTTCAGCGGGGCGCTCGACACGAGCTCCACGTAGCGGAAGCCGTGGTAGGTGAAATCCGGAGCCCAGCACTCCCGCTCCCCGCCGCGCAGCACGTAGGTGTCGGTCTGGAAGGCGTAGCCCGGGCGGGCGTGGAAATAAATATCGATGTTGCGCATCTCGATACGCCCCGAAGGCTGGAGCAGCTCCCCATGGGTCAGGGAGATTTTCGTACCGCGTTCGCCCTCGACCGCAAGGCGGCAGACCCCCGAGATGTTGGTTCCGAAGTCGAAGACCCAGACCGTATCGCCGAACGACCGCACCTCGACGGGCGCCAACTCGCGGGTCGCCCGGATCGGCGGCATCGCCTGCGCCTTCAGCCGCGGCGAGGGGGCCTCGACCTCCACGGCCTGCGCCCATGCACCGTCGTCGAATCCCGGACGGTCCCAGCCGGGGATCTCCCGCCGGGCATCGTAGGTATCGCCGCTGTAGATGTCGTTGGAGAGGTAGGGTCCGTCGGCCGAGGTCCGCCACGAGGAGTCGGAGCAGACCACCTCGTGCCCACCGTCGGCGTAGTCGATATGGAGTTCGCAGCGCATCCGGGCGCGATTGCGCCAGCGGGCATTCTCGAAATTCCACACCGAAAGGGGTTGGAGGGCGTTGTAGAAACCGTTTCCGAGGACAGCGGCAAGGACATTCTCCCCTTCGCGGAGCAGCGGCGTCACATCGTGCACCGCATAGAGATTGCGGCGGTCGTAATGCGTATAGCCGGGATCGAGGCGGTTATCGGAGACGGGCTCACCGTTCAGGGAGAATTTGCCGTAGGCCGCAGCCGAGGCGTAGAGCCGGGCGCGGACGACCCCCTCCTTCACCGGGAAGGAGCGGCGGAACATCGGAGCCGGGACACAATCGCGGCCGCAGGAGTCCGTAATCCAGCGGGCCTGCCATTCGGAGCTCTCCAGCAGGGCGGTCTCGAACGTCGCGACGGGCGAGACGAAGCGCTCCCCGGCCTCATTCCAGGCCTCCACGCGCCACCAATAGACAGTCCGGGACTTCAGCGCCCCGGTGTCAGGCATCACGGCCAGCGGGCGTTCCGCCACGATCTTCCCCGAATCCCAAATATCGGGATCATCGAGTTTTCCGGGTTCCGTCGCCACACAAAGGCGGCAGGCGGCCTGCATGAACTCCTCTCCGCCCGCATAGGCCCACGTAAAGCGCGGAGAAGGGGTATCGACGCAAAGGGGTGAGACCTGGTATTCGCAACGCAGGTCGCCGATGACGACCCGGCATCCGCAGGAGACGGACACCAACGTCAGGCAGCCGAGCAAGAGCCCATACCCGGCCTTTCGGATCATTTCAGCATTCATCGGGTTTTCGTATTTTTTGGAATGATGGATTGTTTTTCACGTTTCGGGAACTTCGTCCACCGCCACCGCCTCGGAGGGTTCGCGTCCGACCCCGAAACGGTTGCGGTACTCGACGGGCGTCATGCGCAGGTGGCGGCGGAAGAGATTCGAGAAATAGGAGGCATCGACGCAGTTGACCCGAAAAGCGATCTCCTTGATGCTCAGCGATGTACCTGACAGCAGGCGGCAGGCCTCCTGCAGCCGGAGCTGCTGCATGTAGCGGGCCGGGGAGAGGTTCGTGTAGTCGCGGAACATCTTCCGGAACCACGAATAGCTCATGTTCACGCGCCGGGCGACCTCCCCGGGGGAGATGCCGGTCGAATACTCCTCGCGCATGATCCGCCGGGCGCGGTCGATCTGCCCGACAACCTCCTGCGATACGAACTGGTGGTTCGCATGGTAGTACATCGCCATGCCCAACAACAGGTTGGCAATCCCGGCCAGATACTGCTGATAGGAGGAGCGTTCGTCCTCGGCCACCTCGCGGGCCTTGTCGTAGAGGTCGACCATCTCCTCGCGGACTCCGACACGGAAGATTTCGAGGTCGTCGGCGAAGAAGTCGTTGCGGAACCGCGCGTCGACGTTCGGACCCCGGAATCCGATCCAGTACTCGTGCCATCCCGTTTCGCGGTCGGGCATGTAACTGTGCCAGCGGTTGGGGCGCAGGAGGATCATGTCCCCGGCCCCGATCACGGTGCGTTCGCGCCGACGCCCGTAGAAGACCCCCCGCCCGGAGGTGATGTAGAGCAGCTGGTAGCTCTCCAGCACACGGCCTTTCCCAACATCAAAATAGAAACCCGAAGGGTGTCCCACCCGCGGCGGATAGACCTCGTAGCCGGGCGGCACGGTCTCACTCCCGACGGTATCGACGGTAATGCCCCACATCTGATCCTTATCGCTGTTAACCAGATATTTATATCCGCTTTCAGGTTTCATTCACAAGGCCATCCGGGCAAAAACGAGGTTTTCTACCTACAAATATACGCAAAAGCCAGGCTTCCGCAATCGCGGAATGGGACAAAAATCAAAAAGTTCAATTCATCCGTCATATTTCCACGTCGGAACAACAAAAAAAAGCGTTCTTTTGTAAAGACAAAACCACACGCCGAAACATGCAACCCAAACACTTCATCGCCTTCGACCTCGGGGCCACCAGCGGCCGGACGATCCTCGGCTCGCTCCGCGACGGGGAGCTCGCCCTCAAGGAGCTGACCCGCTTCCCGAGCGCCGTGCTCCGCCTCGGCAGCCACTACCACTGGAACATCTTCTCGCTCTACGAACACCTGCGCGAAGGCCTCCGCGCCGCTGCCCGCGAAGGGGTCGGAATCACGTCGGTCGGCATCGACACCTGGGGTGTAGACTTCGCCTTCGTCGGACAAGACGGCAGCCTCCTGGGGCTCCCCTACGCCTACCGCGACCCCCACACCGATGGAATCCCCGAAGCCTACTTCTCCGAAGTGCTCTCCCGCGAGGAGGTCTATGCCGCAACGGGCATCCAGATCATGAACTTCAACTCGCTCTACCAGCTCTACGCCCTGCAGCGCGAACATTCGTCGCAACTGGCAGCCGCCCGTCGGCTGCTCTTCATGCCCGACGCACTGTCGTACCTGCTCACCGACGAGATGGTCACCGAGTACACCATCGCGTCGACCTCCCAGCTGCTGAACCCCCGCACGAAGCGCATCGAAGGGCGGCTGCTGGAGCGGATGGGGCTCTCGCCGGAGCTCTTCCCGCCGATCGTCCTGCCCGG
>CALUKL010000110.1 GCA_944321195.1 uncultured Alistipes sp. | reverse complement strand
GAACTGGCCGGCAAGGGCCGGCAAGGGCTCGGCCTTCCTCGGCGGGGTCCGCGAGCCGATGATCGTCGTCTGGCCCGGCGTGACGCGGGGCGGCACGACGTGCGACCAGCCGGTGATGATCGAGGACTTCTTCCCGACAATCCTCGAAATGGCCGGCGTGAAGCGATACGGAACCCGCCAGAAGACCGACGGGCACAGTTTCGCCGGCGTGCTGCGCAACCCCGCCAAACGGTATGAGCGTCCGATCGTCTGGCACTTCCCGAACCTCTGGGGCGAGACCCAGAATCAGGAGGAGGGCTACGGGGCCTATTCGGCCTGGCTCGAAGGAGACTACCACCTGATCTACACCTGGGAGACGGGACGGCTGCGGCTCTACGACATCCGCCGCGACATCGGCGAGCAGCATGATCTGGCGGAGGAGCATCCGAAGGTGGTGCGGCGGCTGGCCGGACGGCTCGCGCAGCGGCTGCGCGAAGCCGACGCCCAACGCCCCTCGTTCCGGGCGACGGGTGCGCCCTGTCCGTGGCCCGACGAACTCCTCCGCACCACCCGGTAAGCGGGAGGGACAGGAAACGGGAAAACAGCCGGGAACGGCAAAAAACGGCGGCATATATATAAAATAAGAACAGACGAGACAACGACGGAAACAACAAACAACTAACACCAAAAATATGTTCGACAAATTTTCCGGACGCCACATCGGCGTCACCCATGAAAAGGACCTCCGGGCCATGCTCGATGTGATCGGCGTGGAATCGGTCGAGGAGTTGATCGCCCAGGTCATCCCGCAATCCATCCGGCTCAAGAAACCGCTGGCACTGCCCGCCGAGGGGATGAGCGAATATGAGTTCGCGGCCCACATCCGCGCGCTGGCCGACCGCAACCGCACGCTGCGTTCGTTCATCGGCATGGGATGGTACCCGTGTGCCGTACCGGCCGCCGTGGCGCGGAACGTCTTCGAGAACCCCGCGTGGTACACCTCCTACACGCCCTATCAGGCCGAGATCTCGCAGGGACGGCTCGAAGCGCTGCTCAACTTCCAGACGGCGCTCATCTCCCTGACCGGCATGGAGATCGGCAACTGCTCGCTCCTGGACGAGGGTACGGCGGCGGCCGAAGCCATGCTGATGATGTTCGCCCTGCGCTCGCGCGAGGCCGTCAAGGAGGGCCGCAACCAGCTCTTCGTCGACCGCAACCTCTTCCCGCAGACGCTCGACGTGCTGCTCACGCGCAGCGAGCCCTTCGGCATCGAACTGATCATCGACGAATACGACGAATATGAATTCACTGGCCGGGAATTCGGAGCCATCGTGCAGTACCCGGCCGCCGACGGCACGGTGCGCGACTACGGCGACTTTACGGCCGCGGCCCACGCCAAGGGGGCGCTCGTGACGGCCGTGGCCGACCCGCTGGCGCTGGCGCTGCTCAAGGCTCCGGGCGAATGGGGCGCCGACATCGCCGTGGGCTCCACCCAGCGCCTCGGCACCCCGATGGGCTTCGGCGGTCCGAGCGCCGGTTACATGACCACCCGCGAGGCCTTCAAGCGCAACATGCCGGGACGCATCATCGGCGTCTCGGTCGACCGCCTGGGCAACCGCGCCCTGCGCATGGCGCTGCAGATGCGCGAGCAGCACATCAAGCGCGAGCGCGCCACGTCGAACATCTGCACGGCCTCGGCGCTCATGGCCTCGATGGTGGGTTTCTACTGCGTCTACAACGGTCCGGAGGGGCTGCGCCGCGCCGCCGGGACGGCCCACCTGGCCGCCGCGACCGTCGCCCGCGCTCTCGGGGCGCTGGACTACAAACTCACCTCGAAGGAGTTCTTCGACACGCTGGAGGTCGAGGCCGAAGCGGCCGTCGTGCAGTCGCTGGCGCTGGAGCAGGGAATCAACTTCTTCTACCCCTCGGAAGGGAAGGTGCGCATGTCGTTCGACGAGGTGACCACCCCCGAGGAGATCGCCACGGTCATCGGCATCTTCGCCGCCGCCAAGGGCCGGAAGGCCAAGGCCGTAAAGGCCGCGACCGAAAGCTGCATCCCGGTGGCGCTGCGCCGCCAGTCGGCCTACCTTGAGGAGCCGGTCTTCAACCGCTACCGCTCGGAGAGCGCCCTGATGCGCTACATCAAACAGTTGGAACTGAGAGACATTTCGCTGGCCAATTCGATGATCTCGTTAGGTTCGTGCACCATGAAGCTCAACGCCGCAGCGCTGATGCAGCCGCTGTCGCTGGCGGGATTCCAGAACATGCACCCCTACGCCCCGGCCGACCAGGCCGAAGGCTATCTGGCACTGATCGACGAACTGGAGCACGATCTGGCCACGATCACCGGATTCGCCGCCTGCTCGCTGCAGCCCAATTCGGGCGCTGCGGGCGAGTATTCGGGACTGATGGTGATCCGCGCCTACCACCAGAGCCGCGGCCAGGGTTACCGCAACGTCGTGCTGATCCCCGCCTCGGCCCACGGCACGAACCCCGCGTCGGCAGCCATGGCCGGGATGAAGATCGTCACGGTGGCCTGCGACGAGCGCGGCAACATCGACGTCGCCGACCTCGAAGCCAAAGCCCGGGAATACAGCTCGGAGCTGTGCGGGCTGATGGTGACCTACCCCTCGACGCACGGCGTCTTCGAGAGCCGCATCCGCGAGATCGTCGATGCGGTGCACGACGCCGGAGGCCTGGTCTACATGGACGGCGCCAACATGAACGCCCAGGTGGGACTGACCAACCCCGGCTACATCGGGGCGGACGTCTGCCACCTGAACCTCCACAAGACCTTCGCCATGCCCCACGGCGGCGGCGGCCCGGGTGTGGGGCCGATCTGCGTGGCCGAGCACCTGAAGGCCTTCCTGCCGACCCATCCGGTCGTCGCCACGGGCGGCGAGGAGGGCATCACGGCCGTCTCGTCGGCTCCCTGGGGCTCGGCCATGCTGCTGCCGATCACCTACGGGTACATCAAGATGCTCGGAGCCGAAGGGCTGAAACAGGCTACCGAAATGGCCATCGTCAACGCCAACTACATGTCCTCGGCGCTGAAAAACGAATATCGCACCTACTATTCGGGTGAGACGGGTCGCGTGGGCCACGAGATGATCCTCGACCTGACGCATTTCAAGAAAGATTATGACATCGACTGCGGCGACATCGCCCACCGCCTGATGGACTACGGCTTCCATGCCCCGACGCTCTCATTCCCGGTTCACGAGACGCTGATGGTCGAGCCCACGGAGTCGGAACCCAAGGAGGAGATGGACCGTTTCATCGAGGCCCTCGTCCAGATCAAGCGTGAATGCGAGGCGGCGGCCGCCGCGGGCGAGAAGGACAACGTGGTGACCAACGCCCCGCATACGGCCGTCGAGCTGGCCGGAGAGTGGGGGCACCCCTACTCGCGCATGGAGGCCGTCTTCCCGCTGGAGTGGGTGCGCCGGGCAAAGTTCTTCCCCTACGTGACGAAGATCGACAACGGTTACGGCGACCGCAACCTCTGCTGCCGCAACTGCGACTGACGGGGGGGGGAACGGGACTCCGGACCAACTCCGGCGGTCTTTTTCGCGGGGCTTCGGCAGCTGCTCCGATAGCCTTTTCCGCGAGGCTCCGGCAGTCTTTTCGCAGAATCCCAACTCACGAAAAGGGCGACGAAACGATTCGTCGCCCTTTTCCGTGCATTTCGGCACGATGTTTTCAGGCGCTTGTCCCAAGAAAAACTTGCCCGAGAATTTGGCAACTCGCGCCGAAGTGCGTACCTTTGGGCGCTGCAAACCCAAGAGCAACAAACACTCAAAGACAAGGATATGAAAGTAGAACAGAACAAAATGGTCGGCGTGGACTACAAGCTCACCGTCGACGGACAGATCGCAGACCAGTCGCGTCCGGGACAGCCGCTGGAGTTCATCTTCGGCACGGGAATGCTGCTTCCGAAATTCGAGGAGGCGATTCTCGGCAAGGAGCCCGGCGACAAGGTAGCCTTCACGCTGGAGCCCAAGGACGGTTACGGCGAGGTGATCGCCGAAGCGATCGTCGACCTGCCGAAGAATATCTTCATGGTCGACGGCAAGCTGGCCGAAGACATCCTCTTCGAAGGGAGCCAGGTACCGATGAGCGACGCCCAGGGCAACCGCATGATGGGTACGGTCAAGAAGGTCGGCGACGAGCACGTCAAGATGGACTTCAATCACCCGATGGCGGGCAAGACGCTGAACTTCGAGGTCGAGGTGGTCACGGTGCGCGACGTCACGCCCGAGGATCTGCAGGGCCACTGCTCGTGCGGTTCGTGCGGCGGCGACCACAGCTGCGGGGATGGTTGCGGCGACGGTTGCTGCGACGACCACGAGGGCCATTGCCACTGCCACTAATCCATACGGATTCGTTCCGAAAGGCAAAAAAACCGGATTGAAAATCCGGTTTTTTCCGTTCGGAGGAGAAGGGGGGGGGCCGGACGCATCCCGCCCTTTTCCACCCGAACAATCACCATGTAAGCCCCCATCCATGTTTTCCCTCCGCCAATACCTGACGACCCTCTCCGACCCCTGCGGGCTGACACGCACGCTGGGCGAGGTGGAGGTATGCCGCGATGCGGCGGGACGGATGTGCTTCAGCGTCGGGAACTCCGCCGCAGTCTTCCGCATCCGCCACGAGGGTCGGATCCGTTCGCTGCGCGGCTACTTCCGGCCGCAGCGCCACCTGCGGGAGATCTACGGCGAACGACTGCTCGAAAAGGAGCTTTTCCTCTACACCTCGCCGGAGGAGGGCGTCTGGGTGGATGTCGTCATCGGGGAGTGGATCGAGGGCGAGAACCTGTACGATGCAATCGCCCGGGCCGCCACGGACCGCGACACGCAGCGGCTGACGTTCCTCTCCAGGGCATTCGACCGTCTGGCGGCCGTCCTGGTTGCCGACGACCGAGCGCACGGCGATCTGAAACCCGAAAACATCCTGGTCGACCGTACCGGAGCGCTCCACCCGATCGATTTCGATGCCGCCTACCTCCCCTGCTTTGCGGGCGAACGGAGCCCCGAACTGGGGACGGCAGCCTACCAGCATCCGGGACGCACGGCGGAGGATTTCAACGCGCGGATCGACGACTACCCTGCGGCGCTGATCTCCACGGCGCTGCACGCCCTGTCGGTTGCCCCGGAGCTTTGGGAGCGCTACGGGGATCCGGACACGCTGCTCTACGATCCGCGAAAGATCGCTGCGGACCGGGCCCTGCAGGAGAGCCTGAGCCGGTTCGAGGAGTTGGGAATGGCCGTGGAATACCGCATCGCGCAACTGCTCTACGCCCCGCGCCCGGAACTCTTCGGGCTTCCCGCGCTGCTGTCCGAAGCGGTCCGGAGGGCCGGCCGGGCCGGCCGGGCGGCGAAAAAAGAGCGGGAAGCGGCAGCCCCAGCCGCAAAAACTGCGGGCCAACCTGCCGAAGCAGCGGAGGCGGAGGCAGCGGAAGCGGCGAAGGTAACGGCGGCAGAGGCGACGGAAGCGGAGATGCCGGAGCTTTTCGTCGAACAGGGACGCTGGGGTTACCGCACCGCCCGGGAGGTGGTCATCCCGCCGCTCTACGACAACGGTTTTGACTTCACGGAGGGTTTGGCCGCCGTGCTGCTGGGCCGCACATGGCACTTCATCGACCTCGAAGGGAATACCCGGCTCAGTTGTCCCGGCTGCGAATCGGTCAAGCCGTTCCGCAACGGCCGGGCGCGCATCGTCCGCGGCGGGATCCGCAGGGAGATCGATCCCGAGGGCCGGGAATTTGACATTTAACATCAAATCGTTATATTTGCAGGATCATGGCCCGGTCACCGCACCGCGGCAAAAGGTCCGCAGCAACGACAGGGCACAGAAACCACGAACTATGACTTCACTCAGAACGCTGACACAGGCGGAAATCTCCACCCTCGAATCCCTCGGCAATACGGCCGAGGATTGGGCACAAATTCGGGTTGCGGAGGACTTCCAGCCGCATCAGCTCCTTCAGAACCACTTCGAGGGGATTGTCGAAATCACCTCCGGAGCCCGCGTGATCCGCTCGCGCGTCTGCAACTACCGCATCGGCGAGGGTTCGCTCATCACAGGCGTCACGGCTCTCGAATGCCGCCGCCGCTCGGCATTCGGAAACGGCGTCGGCGTGGCCACGATGAACGAATGCGGCGGCCGCACGGTGAAGATTTTCGACACGATGTCGGCCCAGGTGGCCTACGTCATGGCCGTCTACCGCCACCGCCCGCAAACCATCGCCGCCCTGGAGCGCCTGATCGACGCCTATACCGAAAGCCGCTCGGCGGAGATCGGAGAGGTGGGCCGCAACTGCCGGATCGTCGGTGCCCGCTTCATCCGCGAGGTCCGCATCGGCAACGACGTGCAGGTCGACGGCGCCTCGATCCTGGAGAACGCCACGCTCTGCGACGGCGCCTTCATCGGCGTGGACGTCAAGGCCTACGACTTCATCGCCGCCGAAGGGGCGCTGATTACCAACGGCTCGACCGTCGAACGCTGTTTCGTGGGTGAGAGCTGCCGGTTGGACAAGGGCTTCACGGCCGCCGAATCGCTCTTCTTCGCCAACTCCCACTGCGAGAACGGCGAGGCAGCCTCGATCTTCGCCGGGCCCTACACCGTTTCGCACCACAAGTCGTCGTTGCTCATCGCGGGCATGTTCTCGTTCTTCAACGCCGGGAGCGGCTCGAACCAGAGCAACCACCTCTTCAAGAGCGGCGCCGTACACCAGTCGGTCCACCTGCGGGGCTGCAAGTTCGCATCGAGCGCCTACATCATGTCCCCGGCCCTCGAAGGGGCCTTCACGATGGTTATGGGGCACCACTCCTACCACCATGACACTTCGGCCTTCCCCTACTCCTACCTGATCGAGAAGGAGGGCCGGAGCCACCTTATGCCGGGCTCCAACCTAACGAGTTACGGAGCCGTGCGCGACATCGAGAAGTGGCCGGCCCGGGACCGCCGCAAGGTCAAACGCGACGTCATCGACTTCGCGGAGTACAACCCCTACGTCACGGGCGCGATGCTCGACGCCGTGAACATCCTCCACACGCTCCAGGAGCAGGACCCCGATGCGGCGGTCTATACCTACAACAAGACGCTGATCAGGGCCTCGTCGCTGCAGCGCGGGCTGAAACTCTACAACAAGGCGATCGTGGCGGCCCTCGGGGCGATGCTCGACCGCGGGGAGTCGGACCCGCACTACGACGGTTCGGGACGCTGGCTCGACCTGGCCGGGCAGTACATCACGCGACGGGCCGTCGGGGAGATCCTCGACGCCGTGGACCGCGGAGAACTCACCGACATGGCGGCCATCGACAACCGCTTCCGGGTCTTCGAGGTCCACTACGACGACTATGCCCACAGCTGGGCGCTCGGGGTCTACGCCTCGATGCTGGGCCATACGCCGACGACCGAGGAGTTGAACGACGCCATCGCCGCCGGACGCAATGCCCATGCCGCGATGCGGAGCACCACGGATGCCGACCGTGAGCGCGACTGCTCGCTCGACATGGCCGTCAGCTACGGCCTCGACTGCAACAACGAAGAGGACCGCCGCAAGGATTACTATGCGGTCCGGGGTCTGAAATAGTACGCCGAAGAAACCATGTATACCCAAAGCATCACGCGAACGCACCGCACGGCCTTCATCCTGCTGATCGACGGTTCGGGCTCGATGAACGAGGAGATCCTCTTCCACGGGAAGCGGATGACCAAGGCCGAAGCCGTGGCCTCGATCACCAACGGCATGTTGTTCGAACTGGTCGAGCGGGCACGCCGCAGCGACGGGGTTCGCGACTACTACGACATTTCGGTCCTGACCTATTCGGGCGACAACGAGGTCTATTCGCTGCTTCCCGAAGGTCGGGAGATGTTCTCCGTGGCGGAGCTCGCCGCCGGGGAGATCCCCATGAAGCGCGAACTGGTCGAATACCGGATGCCGGACGGAAGCACGTCGCTGCGCGAACTCCCCGTTCCGGACTGGATTGCCGCCGAAGCTGCGGGACAGACGCCGATGTACCAGGCGCTGGACCATGCGTATGAAATCGCTGAGGCGTGGTGCCGCAACCCGGCCCATGCCGAGAGTTTCCCGCCCACGGTGTTCAACATCACCGACGGCGAGGCCACGGATTGCGACGAAGAGGAGCTGCGCACCATCTGCGAACGGATCCGAAGCCTGCGCACGTGCGACGGCCACGTGCTGCTGATCAACATCCACATCGCTCCCGACGAGTCGCAGCACGCCGTCTTCTTCCCCACAGAGGAGGAGGCCGCCTACTCCAACCGCTATGCCGGGGTGCTCTACGACTGTTCGAGTCCGATGCCCGAAGTCTTCAACGAGGCAATCCGCGAAGCCAAAGGCCCCGGGGCGCTGCCACCGTTCCGCGGCATGAGCTACAACACCTCGGCCGAACAACTCATCGCCATGCTCAACATCGGCTCGATCAGTGTCAAGACCGAATAACGACCGCCATGACACCTACAATCCAGACTTTCACCCGGGCGCTGCTGACGCCCGACCTCGCCTTCGGAGAGCTGGCCGATGCCCGGGCCGTCACCGGCCCGGAGGGATTGCCGCAACTGATGCGCACGACGCGCTTCGCCGAGGCCGAAATCGAATGGCAGGGACGGCACTGGCTGTTGTCGCTGCCCCTCTCGTCGTCGGCCATCCACACGGTGGAACGGGTCGCCTCGCGGATCGGACGCCTCAACACCGAATGGCTCACACCCTACCGGATCCTGCCGGGCGAAATGCGGTGGTGCACCCCGACGGGTGCGGAGCTGCGCTGCGATCTGGTCCTGCAGCACCTGCCCGAAGGGCTCTCCTTCCGGGAGGCTCTCTGCCGGGAGTCGACCGAACGGCTTCTTTCCGCCCTCGACACGCTTCGCGAGGCGCTCCGCGGCCTGGATTTTGCGCATGGCAACCTCCGGGATACGAATCTCTGCTGGGCGGGCGGACGCTTCATCCCGCTGCGCTATCACGACGCCCGCTTCGGGCATCCCGAAATCGACGACCCGGCATTCGAGACCCTGCGGGAGCGGATTCTCCGGGAGTCCGGACCGATGGTGGTTTCGGACGTCGGCAGAGCGTACAACCCGCTGCTGAAACTCACCGGACACCGTTGGGTACACCCGATCAGCGAGGGGCTGGCCTGCGTCGAGGATGACTCCGGATGGGGTTACGTCGACCCGGAGAACCGCGTGGTGATCCCCTCCATCTTCGAATGGGCCGACAGTTTCCACGAAGGCCGCGCCGAAGTGAAGACCGCAACCGGCATGGGGCTGATCGACCGCCGGGGAGCGTGGGTCATCCCGCCCGTTTACGAAATCGTCGACTACGATCCGGTCGAGAGCAACGTCTACGTCTGCAAGGGCGGGCTTTGGGCCGAGTTCGACTACCTGGGGCGCCAACAGTCGGACTTCGGCGAGCGCGAGGCCCGGACCTGACCCCGGCGGGGAGGGAGGCGGTACGGCAGGGGTCCCGACGACGTGCCCGCACGGCAGACGCCGCTGTCCCGCCCCGAAACGACGCCACACGGACTTCTCCGGACAGACAAAACGGACAAACAAAATAAAACACGAAACGATATGGAAACCAACAAGGAGACGATCAAAGTGCTGATCATCGGCAGCGGGCCCGCCGGGTATACCGCCGCCATCTATCTGTCGCGTGCCAACCTGGCGCCGGTACTCTACGAGGGTATCGAGCCGGGCGGGCAACTCACCACGACCACCGAGGTCGAGAACTTCCCGGGATTCCCCGAAGGGATCGACGGCCCGGAACTGATGTCGCGGATGCGGGCCCAGGCCGAACGCCTCGGTGCCGACCTGCGTGCGGGAACGATCACGAAGGTCGACCTCTCGGCCCGACCCTTCCGCGCGGAGGTCGACGGCGAAAAGGAACTGCTGGCCGAAAGCCTCATCATCTCGACGGGCGCCACGGCCAAATACCTCGGGCTGCCCTCCGAGACGAAATTCCGCGGGCAGGGCGTGAGTGCCTGCGCCACGTGCGACGGGTTCTTCTACCGCAAGAAGGATGTCGCGGTGGTCGGCGGCGGCGACACGGCCTGCGAGGAGGCCACCTATTTGGCTTCGCTGTGCCGCAAGGTCTACATGATCGTCCGCAAGCCCTTCCTGCGCGCCTCGAAGGCGATGCAGGAGCGCGTCTTCAACACCCCCAACATCGAGGTGCTCTTCGAGCACAACACCGTCGAAGTGCTGGGCGACGACTCCGGCGTGACGGGCGCCCTGCTGCGCCGCAACGACGGCGTGGAGCACACGATCGACATCGCGGGCTTCTTCCTCGCCATCGGCCACCATCCCAACACGGAGCTCTTCGCCGGACAGTTGGAACTCAACGAGGAGGGTTACATCAAGGTCGAGGGCAATACGTCGAAAACGTCGGTTGAGGGGGTTTTCGCCGCCGGCGACGTCAAGGACCCGAACTACCGCCAGGCCATCACGGCCGCCGGATCGGGCTGCGTGGCCGCCCTGGACTGCGAACGATTCCTGCTGCGGTGAGCTTTGCGGTGACCATCCTCGGCTGCGCCTCGGCCAAACCCACGCCGAGCCGCCACCCCTCGGGGCAGGCGGTGAACATCCACGAGCAATATTATCTGGTGGATGCCGGGGAGGGTGTGCAGCAGCAGTTGATCCGTTACGGCATCAACCCGTTGAAGATCCGCGCCGTCTTCATCTCGCATCTTCACGGCGACCATGTATTCGGGCTCTTCCCGCTGATCTCCACGCTGGGGCTCTACGGGCGGCGCACGCCCCTGGATGTCTACGCCCCGGCGCCGTTCGGCGAGATGCTGGCCGCACACCTGCGTTTCTTCGACGCGGAGCTGCCTTACGAAGTCGTCTGGCACGAGGTGCAGACCACGAAGCACGCCCTGCTTTTCGAGAACCGCACGGTCGAGGTGTGGAGCATCCCGCTGCGCCACCGGGTGCCGTGCGCCGGGTTCCTTTTCCGCGAGAAGGAGCCGCCGTTGAATGTCGACAAGTTCAAGATCGGGAAATACGGGCTCTCGATCGCGCAGATCACCGCGGCGAAACGCGGCGAAGAGGTCGTGCTGGAGTCGGGCGAGGTGATTCCCAACGGGGAACTCACCTACCGGCCCTACCGGGCGCGGTCGTATGCCTACCTCTCGGACACGAACTTCTCGGCCCGCGCCGCCGGGCTCTGCGCGGGGGTCGACCTGCTGTATCACGAAGCCACGTACGCCGCGGACGAACAGCGCTCGGCCCGCGACCGGGGCCATTCGACGACCGCCGACGCGGCGAAAGCGGCGCTGAAGGCCGGAGCCCGGCGGCTTGTGATCGGCCACTACTCGTCGCGCTACAAGGAGGAAGGGTTGCTGGTCGACGAAGCCCGGGCGTTGTTCCCGGAGACGTATCCCGCCACCGAAGGGGTCACCTATACCATCGAAAAGGAGCCATGACAAAAGCCGAAATCCAACTCGTCCGCTCGCTGGCCGACAAG
>CALUKL010000109.1 GCA_944321195.1 uncultured Alistipes sp. | reverse complement strand
CCCACATCGTCACGTTCAGCCACCCGACCTACCACTACCGGTTCGTGCCGGGGAGCCTGCTCCACCGCCGCATCGAACCGCAGACCCTGATCCGCACGCGGCTGAAGATCATCCGGCTGTTCGAACGTCTCGAATACAGCAACGAGATCCTCTACCTGGCCAACCGGGCCCTCTTCTCCCGGTTGCGGCGCGAAATGAGACGTTGCGAGAGATGGAACTCCGAGACGGCCAACATCCTCGCCTACAGCATTCTGTGCAATTGGGAAGTATTGCGGAAATACTACCGGCCGGCATTCTGCCGGAGTTTTTACGACCGGAAAATTCTCCTGCTCGGACGTTTGATCTGTTCGATCAAGTCGACATTCTGGGTCAAGCTGATGATCAAGGGGTTCCACCAATAACCCGTCGATCCGGGGGGGGGTGAAGGGTGAATGAGGATGCGGGACCAAAAGAGATGGACCGAAGCGGCCTTCCTCCATTCGGCTACTGCCCCGCAGCCACTTTCACAAAAGCCGACCCGACAACCGCTACCGGCCCCGCAGCCGCTCCCAGAAGGGCCAGTAATGCATCTGCCGCCGGAGTTTCCATTTGCGCACCAGATTCAGCGGCTTGCGCTTCAACCCCACGCGACCCTTGGCCAGAAAATCATCCACGGCATCCAGCACCCGGGCCGAACAACGGCAGTCCCGGTGCGGCTCGTGATACATCGTATAGGCGCGAATCTCCTCCATCAGCTCCTCGGGGCGCGTCAGGGCCCGCTCGATGGCCGGCCCCACCTCCTCGGGCTGCTGAACGTCGATCAGGTGCGGCCCGGGATGCGAATTGCGGAACGTCACGACCGGTTTGTCCAGGAACATGAACTCCAGAATGATCGACGAACTGTCGCACAACAGCACATCGGCCCGCTGCATGGCCGAGGCATCAAAGGTGTTCCCCAGGAACGTCACCCGGTCGGAGGCGGCAGCAATGCGTGCATAACGCCCGAGAATCGCCGGATCGGTCAGTCCCGGATGAAACATAAAGATCCATTCCCAATCGTAACGCGCAACCAGGCGCTCGATCTCATCGGCCAGATGGGGCGTCGAAGTCAGCGTACGGGTAAAGGTCGAGGAGTAGAGCACTACCGGACGGCGGTTGCGGGGCAGGCGTTGCATCTCTTCGGAAAAATAGGTATCGGCCTTGGGCCATCCGGTCTCGTAGACCCGAAAAAAGCCGTATTTAGACTCCTGCTCCCGGAATCCGGGCGTACTGCTCGGTCCCTGCGTGCAGTAGATGTCGAACCATCCGCGGACCGTGAAGTGGTCGTCGACGGCCTCGATCCGCTTCTGAATGGCATAGCCGTGGAACAGCGCCACCTTCACCCCCGGAAAGAAGTCCGGAATATAGTTGCCCGGGGTAAAGACCGCCACGGGATTGAAATCAATCACCTCCCGGACCGTTTTCAGACGCAGTTCGTCGTCCTGCAGCGAATCGGGGCAGGTCGGTTCGAGAAACCAGGCAGCCGTGCCTCCGCGGCGCCGGATCTCGGCCTGCAGCGGCCGCAGAATTGAATAGGCATAGGACAACGTGGCGAACAACAGGTAGTTCTTGGCTTTCATGGCGAAAAGATTTTAACGGGCAGGGATGAAACGTTTCCAGAACTCGATACGGGCCGGTTTCAGCCAGCCGTGGCAGCCGAACGGCAATTCGCCTCCGGTGACGGCCCAACAGCGGTCGGGATGATTGTCGAACGAGAAGTCGATGGCCTCCCGCATCGAAGGATAGCGGAAATCATGGGGCTCGATGGCCCAGAAGACATCCTCGTAATAGATATGCCGGGACTGGTTCAGGTAATAGTCGATGCGCTTCGCACACTCTGCGCAGCCGCGGCGGAAGGACTCCACACGCCGCAGCGAAAGTCCCCCGTTGCCGACCTTGCCGTACAACCGCCGGTTGCGGGGGAAGAAGTGGCGGATGAAGGGCCACGACCAGACGCCGGCCCGCCACCACGTCCCGCCGATATAGTCGTATCCGCGGCTGCACCAGAGCTCCAGCTCGTCGCGGAAAACCCAGGCGTCGGTCTGGCAGATCAGGATGTATTCGCAATCGACGAACAGGTCGTAGAACTCCGCGGAAAGCATCATGCGGTTGTAGCCCAGAATCCCGGCCTTGCCGAGATAACCGTCCGACACGCGGATGATCTCGTGGTTGCAGACCGTCGGGAAGCGCCGGGCCACCGCCTCGATCGAGAGGCTTCGCGGCAACAACAGCACGATCGGATGCCGTTTGAGAACCTCCGTATTGTGCTCCAGCGAGAGCCATTCGTTCTCCGACAGGCGCTCGGAATAGACCGGTATGACGACTTTGACTCGTTTCATGTTTTTTGGTTCATTACCCGACATAATTTTTTACCGCCGCGGCGATCCGTTCGCCGTCGAGCGCCGCCGAGATGATCCCGCCGGCATAACCGGCCCCCTCCCCCGCCGGGAAAAGGCCGTCGACCCCGGGATGCATCAGCGTAGCGGGGTCGCGCGGGATCCGCACGGGCGTCGAGGTCCGCGACTCGACCCCGACCACCACCGCATCGTTGGTCACATAGCCCTTCATCCGCCGTCCGAAGGTCGTCAGCCCTTGCCGCAGGCTCCGGGCGATGAAATCGGGCATCCAGCAATCGAGCCGCGAGGGGATGATTCCGGGGATGTAGGAGGTGGCGGGCAGCGACCCGCTGGCGCGTCCGGCCACGAAGTCGGCCACGCGCTGTGCCGGGGCGATCTGGTGGTCGCCGCCCTCACGCCGGGCCGCCTCTTCGAACTGCTGCTGGAACTTCAGGCCGGCCAGTTCGCCCCATTCGCCGCACAAGTGCTCGAAATCCGACAGCCGGATCTCGGTAACCAACCCGGAATTGGCATAGGGCGACGTACGGCCGCTGGGCGACATGCCGTTGACGACGGACTGCGCGGCATCGGTCATGGCCGGGACGATGAAGCCCCCCGGACACATGCAGAAGGAATAGACGCCGCGTCCCGCCTCCTGGCTCACCAGCGAATAGGAGGCCGCCGGAAGGTATTCGCCGCGCGTTTCGCAATGGTACTGGATCGAGTCGATCAGGGCCTGCGGGTGCTCGATGCGCACGCCCATGGCAAAGGGCTTGGCTTCGAGGCGCACTCCGCGGCGGTGGAGCAGTTCGTAGATGTCGCGGGCGGAGTGGCCCGTAGCGAGCACGACGGCCGCCCCTTCGATCCACTCGTCGCCGCACTGTACGCCGACGATCTTTCCGCTGCGGATTTTCAGATCCGTCACGCGGCTCTCGAAACGAAAAACGCCCCCGGCATCGAGAATCGTCTGCCGGATGTTCTGCATGATACGCGGCAGTTTGTCGGTCCCGATATGGGGGTGAGCTTCGAAGAGGATTTCGGGCGTGGCACCGTGGAAGACCAGGGTCTGCAGCGCCTTGTTGTAATCGCCCCGTTTTTTGCTGCGGGTGAAGAGTTTCCCGTCGGAGAAGGTCCCGGCCCCACCCTCGCCGAAGGCATAGTTCGAATCGGGATCGACGGCTCCGTTGCGGTTGATCTGCGCAATGTCGCGTTTGCGGGCCGAGACGTCGCGGCCGCGCTCCAGGATGACGGGCTTCAGGCCCAGTTCAATCAGTCGCAGCGCGGCGAACAACCCGGCGGGTCCCGATCCGACGATCACCACCTCGGTGCGTCCGGCGACCGACGGATAGTCGAAATGTACGGGAGCGGGCTGTGGCTCGCGGTCGACATAGATTTCGAGCGAGAGGTTGACCTTGACCTGTCGCTGTCGGGCATCGATGGATCGTTTCACGACCCGCACGAGCGCAATCTCATCTTCGCGGATTCCCATGCGGCGGGCAGCCAGCGAAGTATAATACCTGGCATCGGCAGCCTGTCGGGGCGAAAGGACGAGCGTGAGGAGTTGGGGCATTCTACAAAAATTACCTACAAAAGTAACCAAAAAAGCTGGATAAATCGGATTTCGGGATTGTGAATTGTGAATTTTTATCTACCTTTGTCGAAACGGATGCGGATATGGTGTAATTGGTAGCCACGTCAGACTTAGGATCTGATGCCTTACGGCGTGGGGGTTCGAGTCCCTTTATCCGCACA
>CALUKL010000108.1 GCA_944321195.1 uncultured Alistipes sp. | reverse complement strand
CGATCGGCCACGTGCAGAAGGGCGGGGACTACCGCGAGAGTTTCCAGACGCCGCCCATCGCGCCGGAACACCTGGCCGAGGCGCAGCGCATGGCCGCCGCGGTGACCGAAGCGCTGACCGGCGCCGGACTGTGGGGCGTGGAGTTCTTCCTGAGCCACGAGCACGGCGTCTACTTCTCGGAACTCTCGCCGCGTCCGCACGATACGGGCATGGTGACGCTGGCCGGGACGCAGAACCTCAGCGAATTCGAGCTGCACCTGCGGGCGGTGCTGGGGCTTCCGATCCCGGAGATCACCTTCGAGCGGATGGGGGCCAGCGCGGTGATCCTCTCGCCGGTGGCCACGCAGACGCCGCACTACGAGGGCATCGGAGCGGCCCTGGCCGACAATCCGCGCACCGACATCCGCATTTTCGGCAAACCCACGGCGCGGGTCAACCGCCGCATGGGGGTCGTCGTGGGCTACGAGCCGCTGGGCAGCGACCTCGACGCACTCCGCGAGCGTGTGAAAGCCGCCGCCGCCAAAGTCAAAATCACCGAATAAACGAAAATAGAGACGACACATGAAAACCTACGCGATTATCGAGACCGAGAAGGGGACGATGAAGGCCGAACTGTATGCCGACGCGACGCCGGGTACGGTGGCCAATTTCGTGGACCTTGCCGAGCACGGCTTCTATGACGGACTGACGTTCCACCGGGTGATTCCCGATTTCGTGATCCAGGGCGGCTGCCCGCGGGGCGACGGGACGGGCGGCCCGGGCTATACGATCAAGTGCGAGACCTCGGCGCCGCGCCAGCGTCACGACCGGGGCGTGCTCTCGATGGCCCATGCCGGGAAGGACACCGGCGGTTCGCAGTTCTTCATCTGCATGAACCGCGAGAATACGCAGCATCTCGACGGCGTACACACCTGCTTCGGGCAGGTCGTCGAGGGGCTGGACGTTATCGACGACATCCGCCGCGGGGACCGCATCCTCACGATCCGCATCGTCCGGGAGTAATCCGACGCTCCGGACCGCATACCGACCGCTCCGATTGCATCGGGGCGGTTTTTTGTGCCCGTGCCGGCCACGCCGGCCACACGTCCTCCCTCCGGACGGCTCTTTTCGGGCCACCTCTCCCTGCCTGATTCCTTCGCCCCCCCACACAAAAAATCAGCCGCCCCGAAGGAGGACGGCTGAAGGAGAATCGGCATTCGATCTGCCGGTCTATTTCCCGAATGCGGCCTTGATCTTGTCGGTCGCCTTCTTGAGCAGCTCTTCGGGGCAGCAGAGCGTGATGCGGATGTAGTTCTTGCCCTCCGAGCCGAAGATTCCGCCGGGGGTGAGGAAGACGTCGGTCTTCTCCATCACCTCGTCGGAGAACGAGAAACTGTCGCCCTCGTAGCCTTCGGGGAGCTCGGCCCAGACGAAGAGCCCGGCCTGATGTTCGCGGTAGCGGCATCCGAGCGTATTGAGCAGCTCGTAGGCCTGACGCTCGCGGCCGTAGTAGATGGCGTTGAGCTCCTTGAACCACTCCTCGCCGAGTGCGAGGGCCGTAGCCGAAGCCGCCTGAATGGGGTAGAACATACCCGAGTCCATGTTGCTGCGGAAGGTCATCACGTCCTTGATCCATTCGGCCTTGCCGACGAGCACGCCGACGCGCCATCCGGCCATGGAGTGCCCTTTCGAGAGGGAGTTGAGTTCGAGGGCCACCTCCTTGGCGCCCTCGACGGCCATGATCGACAGCGGGCCTGCCGAGTTGCGGATGAAGCTGTAGGGATTGTCGTGTACGATCAGGATGTTGTGCCTGGCGCCGAAGTCGATGATCTTCTCGAAGAGCTCCATCGAGCCGACCTGTCCGGTGGGCATGTTGGGGTAGTTGACGAGCATCATCTTCACGCCGTCGAGCCCGGCCTTTTCGATGGCCTCGAAATCGGGGTAGAAGTTCGTCTCCTTGTTGAGCGCGTAGGGGACCATGACGCCCCCTGCGAGTTTCACGCCGGCGGAGTAGGTCGGATACCCGGGGTTGGGGACGAGGACCTTGTCACCGGGATTGAGGAACGTCATGCAGATGTGCATGATACCCTCCTTGGACCCGATCAGGGGATAGACTTCGCTCTTGAAGTCGAGGTCCACGTGATACCATTTCTTGTACCAGTCGGCAAAAGCTTTCCGCAGGATGGGTTCGCCCTGATAGGACATGTATTTGTGAACATCGGGGCGCTGTGCCTCTTTTCCGAGGCATTCGATCACGGAGTGGTGCGGCGGGAGGTCGGGGCTTCCCATGGCAAGTTTGATGATCTGGCGGCCGGTTGCCGCTTCGATCTCGGCGATTTCACGCAGGCGGCGCGAAAAATAGTACTCTCCGATTCCGTCCAGCCGGTGCGAACGGGCGATGTTGACTGCTTTTGCCATATTGTGATAGTATTTGGGGATTATGTACTGATGGCAAAGATAGGGAATTCGGGTGATATTAAAAAATTATAGGAATAAAAAAACGGCCGAAGCCGCTTTTTTGTTATAACGCAAACAGAATAAAGATCTGGGCGGAGAGGACCCTGAGGAACATGACCATGGGGTATACGGTCGAATATCCGACGGCGGGCATGTCATTCCCGGCCGTGGCGTTGGCATAGGCCAGGGCCGGGGGATCGGTCGTGGAACCGGCGATCAGGCCCATCAGGGTGTAGTAGTTCATCTTGAGCCAGAGGCGTGCGACGATGGCGACGATGAGGATCGGGACCACGGTGATGATGACGCCGTATCCGATCCAGCGATACCCGCCGTTGACGATGGCCTCGACGAAACCGTCTCCGGCGCCGATTCCGACGGCGGCGAGGAAGAGTGCGATTCCGATTTCGCGCAGCATGAGGTTGGCGCTGGCGGTGGTGTAGGTAACCAGGTGGAAGTGGGTTCCGAAGCGTCCGATGAGGATGGCGACGATCAGCGGGCCTCCGGCCAGGCCCAACTTGACGGGCTGGGGGACATTCAGCAGCGGGATCGAACCCAGCAGGACTCCGAGGGCGATTCCGACGAAGATGGTGATGAGGTTCGGATGGTCGAGTTTCTTGAGGGAGTTTCCGAGGACGTCGGCGACCTTGGCCACGCCTTCGGCGGGCCCGACGACCATCACGCGGTCTCCGACCTGGAGTTCGAGGCCCTGATAGGGGATGAGGTCCATACCGGCGCGGTTCACGCGGGTGATGTTGATTCCGTACTTGGTGCGCAGGCGGAGGTCTGAGAATTTCTTGCCGTTGATCGAGGATTTGGTGATGAGGATGCGCCGGGAGATGAGCTCGGCATTGGGGGTGTTGTTTCCCCAGTCCTCGTCGGAGAGTTCGACGCGGTGGCCGAGGAAGGCCACGACGGCCTCCACATCCTCGGCCTGGCAGATAACCCAGAGGCGGTCGCCGAGGTGGATTTTCGTGTCGGCGTCAGCCATCGTGATACTGCCGTCGGGGTGCATCACGCGGGAGATGACGAACTGCCGGTTCACCAGATCGCGGACATACTCGATGCTGCGGCCCTCGATGATCTGGTTGGTGAACTCCACGGAGACCTTTTCGGCGAGTTTCTGTTCGTTGGCGAGTTCGGCGAGTCCCTCGTCCTCCTTCCTGAAATCGACGCGCAGGGCGTATCGGATGAAGATCATCGAGAGGATGATGCCGACGACGCCGAGGGGATAGGCCACGGCATAACCGAGGGCGATCGAGGGGTCGTTGATTCCCGAGGCGTCGGCATAGGCCTGCTGGGCGGCACCGAGCCCGGGGGTGTTGGTGACGGCGCCGGAGAGGATTCCGACCATGGTGGGGATCGGCGTGCCGGTTGCGACGTGGATGATGTAGGCCGCCAGAACGCCGAGCAGGACGATGGCCGTAGCGCACCCGACGAGGGTGACGCCTCCGTGCTTGAATGCGGAGAAGAATCCGGGGCCGACCTGCAGACCGATCGAGAAGACGAAGAGGATGAGCCCGAACTCCTGGACAAAGTTCCGGACCTCGCTGTCGACGGTCATGCCGAAGTGGCTGGTGATGATCCCGACGAAGAGGATCCAGGTGATGCCGAGCGAGACGCCCTTGATCTTGATCTTTCCGAGGAGGATGCCGAGGGTGATGACCAGTGCGAAGGTCAGCACGGCATGCGCGATGCTGTTTCCGAAGAAGAGGGAATACAACCAGTCCATATTTAGCCGAAATGTTCGAGGATTTCCACAAAAGTAGTGTTTTTGCAGAAATTTAAAAAACTTTTCCGACGGGATTTTTCGCGGCGCGGGCGAATCAGTATAAATATCGCTCCATGAGGGGCATCAGCAGGGCGGTAGCCAGTCCCATGAGGGCCATGGCCAGGCCGCTCAGGGCCCCTTCGACGGCCCCGATTTCGATGGCGCGGGCGGTTCCGATTCCGTGAGCCGCGGCGCCGAGCGCAAAGCCTCGGGCTTCGGGGTCGCGCACGCCGCACCTGCGGAGAATCCATTCGCCGAAGATGCTGCCGAAGATCCCGACGCAGAAGACCACTACGGAGGTGACGGAGACGTTGCCGCCCAGGGGCCCGGCAACCGACACGGCGATGGGGACGGTGACCGATTTCGGGGCGATGGAGTTCAGGATCTGCCGCTCGGTGCCGAAGGCCATGGCGATGTAGACGACGCTCAGCACGCCGACGACGCATCCGGCGAGGGTTGCCACACCGACGGGCAGCAGACTGCCGCGCAGGCGTTCGACCTGCTCGTAGAGGAGATAGCCGAGAGCGACGACCGACATGCCGAGGGCGAAATTGAGCGCCCCGGTGGCCTGCTGGTAGCGGGGGTAGTCGATTTCCGTGCACTTGAGGAAGACGATGACGGCGACGAAGGTCAGCAGCACGGGGTGGAGCAGCGGCATCCGCAGGCGACGGTAGACGAGCCTGCCGAGGCAGTAGAGGCCGACGGTGAGCGTCAGCAGGAAGAGGTCCGAGGAGAGGAATGAACGGTCAAGCATCGTGGCGGTGTTGTTTGATATGACGGAGGCGGGCCCTTCGGTTCAGGCTCTGGAAGGTTTTCCCGGCGACGAGCAGCACGAGGATCGTGGAGACGATTCCGGAGACGACGATGGCCCAGAGGTTTTCGAGGATGACGCGGTAGGAGTCCATGAGCCCGACACCGTAGGGTACGAAGAAGAGGGCCATGGCGCCGAGCAGGAACCGCGCGGCGGGGCGGACGGTTTCGGCCTTGACCCACCGCAGGCAGAGCGCCGCGAAGAGGAGGATCATGCCGATGATGTTCCCGGAGACGTAGCCTCCGGTGAGCAGGCTGAGGGCATTTCCCACGAGCCAGAAGAAGAGGATGAAGAAGAGTCCGGTCATAGGATCGAGGTCGTCCGTGCGGGGCGCTCCGCGACGAAGCCGGCTTGCAGTGAAGCCGGCTTCGGGGTGCTCCGCCGTTTTCGGGCGGCAAAGATAGTACAGGCGGAAGGGAAACGCAAATTTATTTTTGTTTGGCGCCTCTCAAGGGGCACTGCGTCGAGGAGCAGGAGGCGCATCCGCCCCTGCGGCGCCCGCACAGCAGGCGGCAGAACCACCCGACGGCCGCCGCCACGGCGAGGAGGACAATCCCTCCGGCGATCCACTCCTGCCACTCCATCCCTCAGAAGATGCTTGCGATGTGGTAGACTGCCCAGGCCATGACCCAGGCGACCGCCGTGTTGTAGAAGATCGAGGCGACGGCCCATTTCCATCCGGCTTCGGAGCCGATGGCGACGACCGTGGCGATGCAGGGGATGTATAGCAGGATGAAGACCAGGAACGCCAGGGCCGAGGCCTTCGAGAAGTCGCCGCTGGCCAGCAGCCGGCGCGACAGCGAGGCGTTCTGCTCCTCCTCCGAGAGCTCCGCCGCCCGGTGTTCCGCAGCCGTACCGTCGGCAACCGCGATCGAGGTCGGGCCGTCCGCCCCGCCGATGATCCCGACGGATTCGGGCGGCAGCGCCCCGGCTTCCGGCCGTGTTCCGGCGGCTTCCGCCGTGGCGATCGGCCCTTCGGTGACTTCGGGCATCGCCTCCGTGCCTTCGGCGTAGAGCACCCCGAGCGTCGAGACGACGATCTCCTTGGCCGGAAGCCCCGAGAGCAGCGCCACGCTGGCCTTCCAGTTGAACCCGAGGGGTTCAAAAACCGGCTCGCAACCCTTTCCGATGCGCCCGAGATAGGAGTTTTCGTAATGGGATTCGCTTCCGGCGGCCTTGTCCGTGCGGGGGTAGTAGCTCAGGGCCCAGACGATGACCGACGCGACGAGGATCATGCCGCCCATCTTTTTGAGGTACTGTGCACACTTGTCCCACATGTGGGAGAGGGTTGTTTTCCAGGTCGGGAGGCGGTAGGGCGGGAGTTCCATGACGAAGGGGGTCTCGTCCACGGGGAAGAGGAACCGCCGCATGAGCCGTGCGGTGACGACGGCCAGCAGAATCCCCAGCAGGTAGAGCCCGAGCATCACGGTCCCGGCATTTGCCGGGAAGAAGGTGGCCGTCAGGAGGATGTAGATCGGGATCCGGGCGCTGCACGACATGAACGGCGTGATGAGGATGGTGATCAGGCGGCTGCTTCGGCTTTCGATGGTGCGGCAGGCCATGATGGCGGGGACGTTGCATCCGAAACCCATGACGAGGGGTATGAACGACTTTCCGTGTACGCCGATGTGGTGCATGACGCGGTCCATGATGAATGCGGCGCGTGCGAGGTATCCTGAATCCTCCATGAAGGCGATAAAGAGGTAGAGGATCATGATGTTCGGGAGGAAGACGATGACCGAGCCGACGCCTCCGATGATTCCGTCGACGAGCAGGTCGCGCAGGGCCCCGGCGGGCATCAGGGCGTCGATTCCCGCACCGATCCATCCGACCAGGGCGTCGATCCACGCCTGGGGATAGGCCCCGAGGCTGAACGTGCACCAGAACATCAGCCCCATCAGGGCGAAGAAGATCGGGAATCCCCAGAGTTTGTGGGTGACGAAGGTGTCGATCAGTGCCGTGGCGGAGACCTCCTCGTTCTTGCCGGGGGTGAAGGTCTCCTTCAGGGCTCCCTGGATGAATCCGTACTTCTGGTTGGCGAATGCGGTCTCGACATCCTCGCCCAGGGCGTCGGCGATGCGTTTGGCCTCGCGGTCGCGGATCTCGGCCCAGACCGGGTACCGTTCGCACCCTTTCAGGGCTGTTTCGGCCTGGGCGTCGCGTTCGAGCATCTTCATGGCCCAGTAGCGGGGCGGGAATGCCTTGGGCAGTTCCCCGCGGTGGAGGCTCATGTCGCCGTTCAGCTTGCGGAGGCTCTCGTCGATCACGGGCCCCATGTTGATATGGATGTGGCGGACGCGCTCGTCGCGGTTTTCGTAGACATCGATCACCGTATCGAGCAGTTCGTTGATACCCTTGTTGTTGCGGGCCTCGACCGGGACCATCGGCACACCCATCATGCGTCCCAGGCTGTCGTAGTCCAACCGTGCGCCGCTGGCCTGCAGTTCGTCGAACATGTTCAGCGCCACGACCATCCGGGGGTTGATATCGATCAGTTCGGTCGTGAGGTAGAGGTTTCGCTCGATGTTCGAGGCGACGACGGAGTTGATTACCACGTCGGGGGTCTTCGTGGCGAGGTGGTGGCGCACGTAACGCTCCTCGGGGGTGTAGGCCGAGAGGGCATAGGTCCCGGGCAGGTCCGTGATCTCGAAGCGGTAGCCGCGGTAGAGGCAGTAGCCGCTCTTGGCCCCGACCGTCACGCCGCTGTAGTTTCCGACATGCTCGTGCCCGCCCGAAATGGCGTTGAAGAGCGATGTTTTGCCGCTGTTGGGGTTCCCGACGAGCGCCACGGCGATCGTGCGGCTCTGCCGGGTGAGGACCTCCTCGATCGACGAACACTCCTCCTCTTCGGAGGCGGTCTCCGCTGCGGTTGCGGGGAGACCTTCGGGGCTCATCTCCGGAGCTGCGGCGTTCTGCCGGATGTGTTCGGCCCGGCGTGCGAGGTATTCGTCGGCCTCGGAGTCGGAGAGCACCTCGACCATCTCGGCCTCGCTGCGGCGCAGCGAGATGTCGTATCCCATGATCCGGTATTCGATGGGGTCCTTGAGCGGCGCGTTGAGAATCACCTCGACACGCTCTCCGCGGACGAAACCCATCTCCATGATGCGGCGCCGGAAACCGCCGTGTCCCATGACCTTGACGATTGTGGCGGACTCGCCGCTTCTGAGTTCGGAAAGACGCATTTTTCAGATTTCAATTTGGCCTCCAAAAATACGACATTATTCCGACATGGGCAATCCCCATTTGTGGGTATCTCCGTACGGCCCCGGGCTTCGGGGTTCGGGGCGCGCGGCTCCGGGTTGCGGGTAACGGCCGGAACGGATCGCCCCGCCGGACCCGGATAAACCGGCCGTCGGACGGCATTTTTTTGTTCCGGATTGCCAAAAAGCGGTGCAGAAGCCCCTCAAAGCGATTTTTTTGTCAAAAAAGATGCGTTTTCCGGGCTTGGAAAGATGATGTTTAGAATATTTTTATATCTTTGCGTTGATAACAACCCTAAACAACTCCAAAACAATTAAATTAAAAAAGACATGAAAGAGTTAGTAGAAAAGATCAATGCCGAGTTCGAGGTATTTGCTGCCAATGCGGCTGCTCAGGTTGAGAAGAACAACAAGGCTGCCGGCACGCGCGCCCGCAAGTCCGCTCTGGAGCTTTCGAAGCTGATGAAGGAGTTCCGCAAGGTTTCCGTAGAGGCTGCGAAATAATTCGGACTCCGAATTTACGGGAAAGGCCGCATCCCAACACGGGGTGCGGCCTTTCCCGTATGTTGTGTGTCGGAAAAGATGCCTCAAACGGGGCGCTGCCCCAACCTTATTTGCTCTCCAGACGGCTTCCGGATCCCTTCCGGTCGCCCATCCTTGTCCCTTCTCTCCCTCCTTCTCTTCCTGCCCCGCTTGCCCCGGGCCTGGCCGGAATCCTACGGTTTTACGCCGTAGCGGTCGAGCACCTCGAAATCCTCCTCCCGGAGTCCGGTTTTGGCGTAGGGCACGGCCTCGTTGTGGTCGTTCAGGTAGAACCGGGGGGCATTCCAGTCAAAATCGGAACTGACGAGCGAGACCTTCGTCGTGAGATAACGTCCCTGGATCGAGGCCATGTCGGCCATCGTGTGGAAGAGGGCATGTGTCGTGGCCGGGGCCGTTTCGTTGGCGCGAGCCGCGGTGACCTTTTCGGGGAAGAACCGGCGGTAATCCTCCGAGAACCAGGCCAGCGAGGCCACGTAGAGCTGATAGGCGGTCGTGGTGGGCGAGGCGTGGAGGAAGCGTTCGCGCCGGTCGTCGATCAGGTCCTCGCCGTGGTCCGCACAGTAGAGCATTGCCGCGGAGGTACCCTCTAACGAGCGGAGGAACCCGATGGTTTCGGCCAGGAAATGGTCCGTATAGAGGATCGAGTTGTCGTAGGCGTTGACCAGGAAGTGCCGGTGCTGGGGCGCGATGGCCACGTCGTCGTCGGGCAGGAACCGGGCGAATTCGCGGGGATAGCGCTGGTGGTAGCTGAAGTGCGACCCGTAGCAGTGGAGGATGAAGAGGATCTTCCGGGCTTCGGAACGGTCGATGACCTTGCGCATTTCATCGAGGAGCTGCATGTCCTGCCGCGGGGATCGGATATAGATCACGTGGCGGGCATCGTGAGCGAGGTTGTCGATCATGGCACCCTGTGGCGACTGGTTGGAGATGAACCACGTTTCGAAGCCGGCCTCGTTGAAGAGTGCGGGCAGCCCCTTCCGGCGATAGAGTTCCTCGTGTTCGCCGGTGGCCACCGACGAGAGGATCAGGGGCACGCTCTTGTGGGTGGTGTTGCTTTGGGTGAGCATGTTCCTGAAGACCACGACATCCTCCATCCGGGACAGGCGCGGATTGGTTTCGCGTTCGTATCCGTAGAGCTGCCAGTTCATGGCCCGGGCGGCCTCACCTATAATATAGACATAGATTTCGCGTTCGGGGAGCTGCGCCGTGCGCCGCGCCTCGAAGGTAAAACCTTCGGACGTCTTGTCGAAGTTGTGGGCCTTTCGGAACTCCGAACCGCTCAGCCCGAGGTTGTAGAGCACGTTCAGGGGGAATATTTCGTCGCGGAGGACGTGCTTCTCCTCACTCACGCGGTAGGCGGGCCAGAGGGCGATCAGCCCCAGCGCGAAGAGTGCCGCACCGGTCAGTCCGATATTCAGCCGGGTAGTCCGTGTGATGTAGCGTTTGTGGGCGATTTCGCGCGCGGCGAGCCACAGCAGCGGCAGGTAGAGCACGCAGACCAGTACGACCGAAGGGTAGATGTTTCCGAGGAGTTCTCCGGCCTCCCCGGGGTTCGTGGTGAGGAGGTTGGTGAACATGTCGGTGGCGATGATCGAGCTGCCGAAGAGGTAGAGCAGGACGATCTGGAAGGCGCAGAAGAAGATGAAGGGGAATCCGAGCCAGATCATCACGCCGGACCTCCGGAGCGCGACACTCCACATCATGTAGAAACCCAGCGGCAGCAGGATAAGCACCTCATCGGTCCATCCGGAGTAGGGCTCGGTATTGGCCAGCACACAGTTCGGGATGATCAGCACCACGAAGAAGTAGACGGTCAGCAGCGTAGTGAAACGGCTGCGCGTCTTGACCTTGCGGGGTTTTTCGGTCCGATTCTTATCCGCACCCATAAGCGAAAGTTCTTAACTTAAAATGCCTCGTTGACACTCAGCAGGAAACTGCTGGTCTCCTTGCCGAATCCGTAATCAAGGCGGACGTTTACTCTTTTCTTGAGTTCCCAGCGCAGGCCGAGTCCGTAATTGGGCAGAGTCTTCCCCCAGTCGAATTCAGCCAGCGAGGGGAATACGTTTCCGGCACCGCCCCAGACGACCGCGCCGATACGCCGCCAGATGCGCTGCCGGAGTTCGATCTGGAGGGTGATCATGTCGTTGTCGGTGAAGCGTCCGAGGTAGTATCCGCGCATCCGCTGGTTGCCGCCCATACGGGCGAGCATGGGCCAGGGGGTTCCGTCGGAGTTGAATTCGGCGTAGAGGTCCGTGGCGAGGATGGCATCCTTCCAGACCCGGTGGTAGGCATCGGCCGTGATGGTGGTCTGCCAGAGCGCCTTGCCGCAGTTTCCGAGGCTTTTCGGGTAGCAGGTCTCCTGGAAACTGACATAAACGCCCTTGAACGGATTGGGAATGAAGTCGCGGCTGTCATACTCGGCGATGGCCCCGATTCCGGTGGCAATATACTGGGGATTCTCTCCGGCGATATATTCGGGCCTGGAGAACTTGATACCGCGCGTATAGTCGAAGCTGACAACTCCTCCGAGGTAGGTATGGGGCAGGATCTCATGCAGGTAGCGGCCTTCGATCTGGATTCGTTTTTCGGAGTAGGTGCTCACCTCGTTGTGAAGACCGTTGTCGTAGCCGATTCCCCAGAAGTCGCGGGGTGCGGAGATGAACTCCGCGGAGTAGCTCAGCCGCTGTCTGTTCTTCGCAAAGATGGTGTTTCCGGAGACGCCGACGGCATAGAAACCCGAAATGTAGATGCTTGCGAATACCGAAATGTCCGAAGGGACCGTAATCGAATCGGTCCGGTCTATCCGGTAGAGCCCCGCAGCGAGGAGACCGATTCCGAGACTGGTGGTCTTCGAGTAGCTGGGGCCTCCGGCGAACGTGAAGTCGATCTTCTTTTCGAAGGTGCGGTCGGTGGTCGATTGGCCGAAATAGTCAACGATCCGTTTCAGGAAGGGCTTCTTCCGGGGAGCTTCCTGCGGCAGGGGGGTATAGGTGTAACGGATCGTATCCGAGTCCGACACACGGATTCCGGATTCCTGGGCATACCCCGGGCAGACGGCTCCCGCACAGAGAATCAGGAGAGCCCATAAGGCGGATCGGTGCACCATGCGCCTACCGGTACTTCTCAATGGTTTGATAGAAAGCCTCCTTGTCGGCCTCGGAGAGCACGCCTTTCCGGAGGAAGACCAGCTCGCCCTCCTTGGAGACGATCATCAGCACGAACTGATTGTTGCAGTCTCCGAGTTTCCAGGCCGAGCTCAGCGTTCGTTCCTGATCGGCCAGTACGATAGCACCGTTTTTTTCGGTGCGTTTCTTGGCCATGCTGCGAGCCATTCCGTTGGGGATCATGGGGGCATCCTTGAGGTTCATGACGCCGAAGCCGTAGATGTTGTCGCCCTGGGCGCGGTGGTTCTCTTCGAGTTCGAAGGTAAAGTCCTCGTTCTGCTTGTGGCGGTCGGGATCGACGTAGAATATCATGAGGTTCTTCTCTCCGAAACAGGGCAGTTTGGCGGGTTTTCCTTCCAGGTCGAGCAGTTCGACATTCTGGACCTTGCGCGGGAGTTCCTGGGCAGAGGCCGCTGTCGACAGGGTCAAAACCGCGGCAGCCAGCAACACAGTCATTTTCATCTTCATGGTACGTTCTCTTTGTTTGTCGTTTTCGTTATAAACAAATCGGGGGCAAAGTTACGATAAATTCTTCGAACAACGAGATTCGGACGACTTCTATTATTGTTCTAATCGTCATTTTTTTCAGCAGGAAGGGCCACAGCGGGGTTGTGACGCGGCCGCCGGAGAGCCAGTCCGCATTTTCCGGACGGGCCAGTCGGAAAAAAATCGGGAGAAAGAGTTGCCGGAACGGTCGTCAGGAATTATCTTTGCAATCATGAAAACGAGCATACTTTTTGTCTGCCTGGGCAATATCTGCCGGTCGCCGGCCGCCGAAGGGATCCTGCGCGACCGGATTGTGCGGGCGGGGCTTTCGGATCGGATCGAGGTGGATTCGGCGGGGACCTACGGGGGTCACCGCGGCGACCTTCCGGACCCGCGGATGCGGAGTGCGGCCTCACGGCGGGGGTATTCGCTGACCCACCGGGCGCGTCAGGTCCGGGAGGAGGATTTCGAACGCTTCGACCGGATCGTGGTCATGGACGACATGAACTACGAAACGCTGCATCGGCTGGCGCCGTCGCGGGCCGCGGCGGAGAAGATCTGCCGCATGACGGATTTCTGCCGCCGCCATCCCGACCGGACGTATGTCCCGGACCCGTATTACGAGGGTCGCGAAGGTTTCGAACTGGTGCTGGACATGCTGGAGGACGGTTGCGAGGGCCTGCTGGCTGACCTGGAGCGGGAGAAGCGGATTTGAATGCCGTATTCGGATATACGACGGGCGCCGGAGAGGATCCGGCGCCCGTTTTTTTGTGTGATGACTTGGTTAAAAGTCGAAACCGAAACTCAGGCTGTAGGTATTGTGGAGAAGTGTCTCCTTTTTGGCGAATAGGTAGGCGAAATCGAGTCTCAGGTGCAGGATGCGCACGCCGCCGCCGACCGACCAGTAACTCGGATAGTAGCAGCGCTGTTCACCGTAGTGATATCCGGCGCGGAACTGGACGAGCTGCATGAGGTTGTACTCCATGCCGAGTGAGAGTTGGAATCCGCGCACCCCTTTGGGATAGAAATAGTAACCGAGATCGGTTCCGACGGTGATTTCGTGGGCGTCGGAGAGGTACGTATCAAGGGCGACACCGGCGGCGAGGTCCATCGGGAGGATATAGTCGGTATCGTTGAGATAGGCCCCGAGGTTGGCGATCTTGGCACCGGCGCGCAGGGCGGAGTAGGAGCCGATGTTTTCGAGGGGGAGCTGATAGGCGATGCAGAGGTCGGCGGCCAGGGCGTCGGCCGAGATTTCGGGACGGCTCAGGTGCAGATAGCGGGCCACGACGCCGACGGCCCAACGGCCGTTAATCTGTCGCGAGTATCCGAGATCGACGGCCATGTCGCTGTTCCCGCGTTCGCGCAGATACTGCCGCCATCCGGCCAGGATGAGGTTCTCGCTGCCGAGGCGGCAGGAACCCGAGACGGCATAGTAGTCGAAACTTCCCTGTCCGTAGTAGGAGGAGGAGATTTGCGAGGGGCTCCGCTGGAACAAGGCCGTTGCGGAGTTGTTGTAAATGGCGTGGGAGCCGGAGAGGGTAGTCATCATCACGCCACCCATTCCGATGGTTTTGGCATCGGGCGTGGGGAGTGTAGCCTCCTGAGCGGATGCTGTTGCGGAGATCAGGGCCGTAGCGGCCAGCAGGGTCATGAATCGTTTCATACGGGACAAAATAAGGGACGCGCCGCGGCAAACAAAAAGCGTGTTACGGAGCCGAACCGCATCCTGTATTCTGCAAATATACAAAAAAACGCGCCCTCCCTCAGTTTTGGGCAGAAAAAAGAGGAGCGTCTCCGCAAAGAGGGGTAGGGAGACGCTCCGGCAAGTTTTTGGAGTCCGGATGGTTCCGGACTGCGGACGAGCTGTTTTTAGCAGTTCATGGCTCCGCAGCAATGGATCACCTGACCGCTGACATACGACGAGAGGTCCGACGCGAGGAACAGGGCGACTTTGGCCACCTCTTCGGGCGTGCCGCCGCGGCGCAGGGGGATCTGCTTGTACCACTCCTCCTTGACCGAATCGGGGAGTTTGTCGGTCATATCGGTCATGATGAACCCCGGGGCGATGCAGTTGGCGCGGATTCCGCGCGATCCCATCTCCTTGGCGATGGACTTGGCCAGGCCGATCATACCGGCCTTCGAGGCGGAGTAGTTGCACTGACCGGCGTTTCCGCTGACACCGACCACCGACGACATGTTGATGATCGAACCGGCTTTCTGACGGGCCATCACGGGCGTCACGGCGTGGATGAAGTTGAAAGCGGACTTGAGGTTTACGGTCAGGACGGCGTCCCACTGCGCCTCGGACATGCGCATCATCAGACCGTCCTTGGTGATTCCGGCGTTGTTGACGAGGATGTCGATGCGACCGAAATCCTTCATGATCTGGTCGATGACCTGATGGGTCTCTTCGAAGTCTGCGGCATTGGAGGCGTAGCCTTTTGCCTTGACGCCGAGCGCGGCGATTTCGGCTTCGGTAGCCTTTCCGTTCTCATCGATAACCAGGTCGGTGAATGCGACATCGGCACCTTCGGCGGCGAATTTCAGAGCGATGGCCTTTCCGATACCGCGGGCGGCACCGGTCACAACGGCCACTTTTCCTTCGAGCAGTTTCATAATCTGACTATTTTTAAGGTATTATCATCCAATTTTCCGGCACAAAGATAGGAAAAATATCTTAAAAGCCCGCTTGCGGAAAGAAATTCGGCAAATTTGCTTATCTTTACCCTCCGGAAACGGATTCACAAAACCCATACTGAATATGAAAAGAGATTCCCGGATTTTCGAATTGATTGGCGAGGAGCGCAACCGTCAGATGCACGGCATCGAGCTGATCGCCTCGGAGAACTTCGTCAGCGACCAGGTGATGGAAGCGATGGGCTCGGTGCTCACGAACAAATATGCCGAAGGTTATCCGGCCGCCCGTTACTACGGAGGCTGCGAGGTCGTGGACAAGGTGGAGAGTCTGGCCATCGAGCGCATCTGCGAACTCTACGGTGCGGAGTGGGCCAACGTGCAGCCGCACTCGGGAGCACAGGCCAACATGGCGGTCTTCTTCGCGTGCATGCAGCCGGGCGATACCTTCATGGGGCTGGACCTCGCACACGGAGGCCACCTTTCGCACGGTTCGCCGGTGAACATGTCGGGCAAATACTTCAAGGCCGTCGGCTACCAGTTGGACGAGGCAACGGGCCGCATCGACTACGACGCCATGGAGCGCAAGGCGCTGGAGTGCCACCCGAAACTGATCGTCGGAGGAGCTTCGGCCTACTCGCGCGAGTGGGACTACAAGCGGATGCGCGAAATCGCCGACAAGGTGGGTGCGCTGCTGATGGTGGACATGGCCCACACGGCGGGCCTGATCGCCGCGGGCCTGCTGGAGAATCCGGTGAAATACGCCCATATCGTCACCTCGACGACCCACAAGACGCTGCGCGGACCGCGTGGCGGTATCATCCTCATGGGTAAGGACTTCGAGAATCCGTGGGGCCTGACGACGCCGAAGGGAGCCGTGAAGATGATGTCGCAGATTCTCAACTCGGCGGTCTTCCCGGGCATCCAGGGCGGTCCGCTGGAGCACGTGATTGCCGCGAAGGCCGTAGCCTTCGGCGAGGCGCTGCAGCCCGAATACAAGGAGTATCAGCGTCAGGTCCAGAAGAACGCCGCAGCGATGGCCGCAGCCTTCACGAAGCGGGGCTACAAGATCGTTTCGGGCGGTACGGACAACCACCTGATGCTGGTCGACCTCAGGACGAAGTTCCCCGAGCTGACGGGCAAGCTGGCCGAGAAGTGCCTCGTGGCCGCCGACATCACGACGAACAAGAACATGGTTCCGTTCGACACACGCTCGCCGTTCCAGACGTCGGGACTGCGCTTCGGAACGCCGGCCATCACGACGCGCGGACTGAAGGAGGAGCAGATGGACTACATCGTCGGACTGATCGACCGGGTGCTGAACGATCCGGAGAACGAGGCGAACATCGCCGCCGTGCGCAAGGACGTGAATGCGCTGATGGCAAACTACCCGCTCTTTGCCTGGTAATCGGACGGGAGAAGCCATGGAAGAGGTCCTGGATTTTCTGCGACGGTTGTCCGAGAACAACGACCGGGAGTGGTTCGACGCCCACCGGACGGAGTGGGCGCATGTCAAGGGGCTGTGGGCGGACTTCACGGCGGAGCTGATCGAGGGGATCGCGTCGTTCGACTCCACGGTTCGGGGGCTCCGGCCGCAGGACTGCACCTACCGCATCGCCCGGGACACGCGTTTTTCGGCGGACAAGCGTCCTTATAAGAGCTGGCTCGGGACATTCGTGGCTCCGCGCGGCAAGAAGTCGGGCTATGCGGGCTACTACTTCCACGTCGAACCGGCGGGCGACGGACTTCTGGGCAATCACCTGCTGGCCGCGGGGGCGGTCTGCATCGAACCCCAGGTGCTTCGTTCGATCCGCGAGGAGGTGCTGGACCACGGCGCCGAGATGCTGCAGTCGATCGATGCGGCCCGGGGCTTCCGGCTCGACACGACGAACCGCCTGAAACGGGTTCCGACGGGTTTTCCGGCCGATTCGGAGTATGCCGAACTGCTCAAACAGAAGGATTACTGCCTGGAGAAGCCGGTCCCGGAGGAGTTCGTGCTGTCCGACGGCCTTCCGGAGCGTCTTGTGGAGGAGTTCCGGCGGACGAAACCCTTCCTCGACCAGCTGAACCGGGCGGTCCAGTACGCCTACGAGGAGATGTAATCCTCCGATTGCATAAAAAAGTAGAGAGGTCGATCCCGTGATGGGACCGGCCTCTCTCTTTTGCCTTTGCTGCGGCCGGCTGCGGGAGGGGGGGGGTGAAGCAGCCGCACGCCTTTCGTCTTCAGCCGAACCCCGGATCTCCTGAATCCCGGCCCCCACCGGAGGCCGGAGCCAGCCCGGCTATTCGACCGTCACCGACTTGGCAAGGTTCCGGGGCTGGTCGACGTTGCGGCCCTTGTAGACGGCGATGTAGTAGGCCAGCAGCTGCAGGGGTACCGAGACAACGACCGGCATGAGACACTCGGTGATGACCGGGACCTCGATCACGTAGTCGGCCGAACGGCGCACCTGCTTGTCGTTGCGGGCGCAGACGACGATGATCTTGCCGCCGCGGGCCTTGATCTCCTCAATGTTCGAGGCGGTTTTTTCGTAGGTATGGTCGGGGGTGGCGATGGCCACGGTGGGCATTTCGGCATCGATCAGCGCAATGGGCCCGTGCTTCATCTCGGCAGCAGGGTAACCTTCGGCATGGATGTAGGAGATCTCCTTGAGTTTCAGGGCCCCTTCGAGAGCCGTAGGGTAGTTGTAGCCGCGCCCGAGGTAGATGAAGTTGTGGGCGTAGGTGAAGATCTTCGAGAGGTCGGCGATCTGCGGGGCGACCTTCAGCACCTCTTCGAGCGTCTCGGGCAGGCGGAGCAGCGCCGCGGCCACTTCGTGGTAATAGGCTTCGGAGACGGTTCCCTTCTCGCGTCCGATGGCCAGGGCGAGCATCGCCATAACGGTCACCTGCCCGGTGAAGGCCTTCGTCGAGGCGACACCGATTTCGGGTCCGACATGGATGTAGGCTCCGGAGTCGGTAGCGCGGGCGATGGAGGAGCCTACGACGTTGCAGATTCCGAAGACGAAGGCTCCGGCCTTGCGGGCGAGTTCGACGGCCGCCAGCGTATCGGCGGTTTCGCCCGACTGCGACACGGCGATGACGATGTCATCCCCGCAGATGATGGGGTCGCGGTATCGGAACTCCGAGGCGTACTCCACCTCGACCGGGATGCGGCAGATCGACTCGATCAGGTGCTCGCCGATGAGCGAGGCGTGCCACGAGGTTCCGCAGGCCACGAAGATGATCCTCCGGGCCCGCAGGAAGCGGTCGCGGTGGTCGATCACGCCGGAGAGTTTCACCTCGCAGGTCTCGGGGTTGATCCTCCCGCGGATACAGTCGACGAGGGTCCGGGGCTGTTCGTAGATCTCCTTGAGCATGAAGTGGGGATACCCGCCCTTTTCGAGCTGTGAGATCGAGAGTTCGAGTTTCTTGATATCGATCCGGGCGTCGTGGTTGTCGAGCGTCAGGAGTTTGAGCGGGGCGTTGCGGTTGATGACGGCGATCTCCCCGTCGTTTACGTAGACGAACTCCTGCGTATATTCGATGATCGAGGCGGCGTCCGACGAGAGGAAATACTCCCCGTTGCCGATCCCGACCACCATCGGACTGCTCTGCCGGGCGGCGATGATCTCGTCGGGGTTGCCTTTTTCGATCACGGCGATGGCATAGGCCCCGACCACCTGGCGGAGCGCCTGGCGCACGGCTTCGAGCAGCGAACAGCAGTTCGTCGTGCGGATGTACTCGATGAGGTTGACCAGCACTTCGGAATCGGTGCTGCTGCGGAAGGTGTATCCGTTTTCGACGAGCGCCTCCTTCAGCACGCGGTAGTTTTCGATAATCCCGTTGTGGATCAGCGCAATGCGCTCCGATTCGGAGTAATGGGGGTGGGCGTTGGCGTCATTCGGCACGCCGTGCGTGGCCCAGCGGGTGTGGGCGATTCCGATGGACCCCGAGAGGTCCTTGCCCTGGAGGAAGTGCTCCAGATCGGAGACCTTTCCCTTGCATTTGAAGACGTTGAGCGCACCCTTGTCATTGACCAGCGCGACTCCGGCACTGTCATAACCCCGGTATTCGAGGCGGTGCAGCCCCTTGATCAGAATCGGACACGCCTCGCGCCGTCCGACATAACCGACGATTCCGCACATGAGTTATCGAGATTTTAGCGGAGCCAAGATAAGAAAATTTTTTAATAACCCAGCACAAAGAGGGGCGGGAATTTGCTCCCGCCCCTGAAATCGGCCCGTCATGAGCTTCCCGAAGCCCCTCCCGGCAGTTACCGGACGTAACGGCGCATTTCGGCGACCAGTTCGGGCGTTCCGGCGAGGATCGAGATCCCGCGGTCGGGGCGCAGCCGCTCGACGACGCCTCCGGCCTCCGTGACGATCAACTCCCCGGCACGGATGTCCCAGACGTGCAGGGCCAGTTCCCAGAATCCGTCGATCCACCCGGCCGCCACGGCACAAAGATCGTAGGCCGCCGACCCCATGCGCCGCAAACCCCGGATGCGGGGCAGCATCCGGGCGACGTTGTCGCAGTTGTTGTCCGGATTCACATCCTTGTCGTAGGGGAATCCCGTGGCGAGGACCGCCGCAGCCAGCGACTCCTTCCGCGGGACGCGGATCTGCCGGGGCTCCCGCCCGCGATCGGCGAGCCAGGCCCCTCCGCCCTTCACGGCCGTGTACAACTCGTCCAAATAGGGGGCGTACACCACCCCGACGATGGTTTGGCCGTCCTGCTGCAAGGCGATCGAGACGGTGAAGACGGGCAATCCCTGGCTGTAGTTGGTCGTTCCGTCCAGCGGGTCAACCACCCAGAGCCAGCGGCTTCCGGCCGCACCGCGTTCGCCGCCCTCCTCGCCCAGCAGGGCGTGCTCCGGAAAACGCTCCGCAATGCGCCGGGCAATCAGCGCCTCACACTCCTTGTCGACGCGCGTCACCACATCGTAGAGGTTCGATTTGGTCTCGATGCCGAGGTCCCCGCTGCGAAACGCGGCGAGTTGAATGGCCCCGGCCTCACGGGCTGTGGCGACGGCAAAATCCAGGAATTCTTCGTACATGACCCCTACCGGCTTTCGGCGAAATACTTGTAGAAGAGCGGAATGGTCTCCACGCCGCGTTCGAACTGTTCGAGTCCGAAGCTCTCGTTCGGGGAGTGGATGGCATCCTCGGCCAGCCCGAAGCCGATCAACAGGGACTTGATGCCCAGAATCGACTCGAAGCCGCTGATGATCGGGATCGACCCGCCGGAGTAGAAGGGCAGGGGCTTCTTGCCGAAGGTCGCCACGATGGCCTTCTCGGCGGCCTTGTAGGCGGGCATGTCGGTCGGTGCGACGTAGGGCATACCTCCGTGCAGCGACTTCACAACGACCTTGACGCTCTTGGGCGCGATCCGCCGGAAATGGCGTTCGAAGAGCTTCGAGATCTTGCGGTAGTCCTGATTCGGAACCAGCCGCATCGAGATCTTGGCCGAAGCCTTCGACGGGATGACGGTCTTGGTCCCCTCGCCGATGTATCCGCCCCAGATGCCGTTGACATCGAGCGACGGACGCACGCCGGTGCGTTCGAGGGTGGTGTAGCCCGCCTCGCCCTCGACATCGCCGATCTCCAGCGCCTTTTTATAATCGGCCATGTTGAACGGGGCTTTGTTGAAGGCCTTGCGCTCGGCGGGCGTCAGCTCGCGCACGTCGTCGTAGAAGCCGGGGATCGTCACGCGGCCGTTCTCGTCGATCAGACTGGCCACGAGCCGCGTCAGGACGTTGGCCGGATTGGCCACGGCCCCGCCGAACAACCCCGAATGGAGGTCCTTGTTGGGCCCCGTTACCTCGACCTCCATGTAGGCCAGACCGCGCAGCCCGCAGGTGATCGACGGCGTCTGCATCGAGAGCATCGAGGTGTCCGAGACGAGGATAATGTCGGCCTTCAGGAGTTTCTTGTGCTCGCGGCAGAAGCCGTAGAGACTGGCCGAACCGATCTCCTCCTCGCCCTCGAGCATGAATTTCACGTTGCAGGGCAGCGAATCCGTGGCGCACATCGCCTCGAAAGCCTTGGCGTGCATCCACAACTGCCCCTTGTCGTCGTCGGCACCGCGGCACCAGATGCGGCCGTCGCGGATGACGGGCTCGAAGGGGTCGGTGCGCCACTCCCCGCGGGGATCGACCGGCATGACGTCGTAATGGCCGTAGACCAACACGGTCTTGGCTTTCGGACTGACGATCTTCTCGGCATAGACCACCGGATTCCCGGCCGTAGGCATCACCTCGGCCCGGTCGGCACCGGCCTTGACGAGTGCTGCGGCAAGGAACTCGGCACAGCGCTGCATGTCGGGTTTGTGTTCCGACTGGGCACTGATCGACGGGATGCGCAGCAGGTCGAACAACTCATTGACAAAGCGCTCCTTATTGGCGCTTATATAATCTTTTACTTTATCCATTTTTCCCTATTTTTTCCGCAATATGTAATGTTCGGCCAACTCGCCCGCAATCGGCTGCCGGTCGGCATCGAGGTGGCGCAGACGGTTCTCCTCGACTTTGTAGTACCCAACCTGTCCGCCGTCGGAGGGCGTCAGCGTCAACAAATTGCCTTCGACCTTGAAAGTCCCCTTTTCATCAAACGCCGAGTCGCGTTCGAGGTACTCCATGTGGAGAGCATAGCTGCCGTCGGCCGCCAGTACGATGGTTGTTCGGATGCCCGGGCAATCAGCTCCGGGGAGGGTCCCTTCATAGGTTCCCAGATAGTCGAGCGACGTTTCGGCGGTGTGGCTGTCGGGGATTTCCCCGACCGTTTTTCCCGTTCCAGCCGTCCCAGCCGTCCCGGAAGCCCCGACCGTTTCGGATTTTGCCGCCCCGGCCCCCACTTCCGTCGCGGAGGCGGAGGCCTGTCTGCGGCCGTTCCCGCCGCAGGAGACCAGAACTCCCGCGGCGGAAAGGATCAACAGGTATTTTCTCATCGTGCTCAGAGTTTGCAGATCGCCTTGATTTCGGAGATGAAACGCTGTGCCAGGGCATCGGCCTCCTCCATCGACTTGGCCTCGGTGTAGACGCGGATGATCGGCTCGGTGTTCGACTTGCGGAGGTGTACCCAGTTCTCCGGGAAATCGATCTTCACACCGTCTATATCGTTCACGTTTTCACCGGCATAACGGGCCTTTACCTCACGCAGCACTTTATCCACGTCGATGGCCGGCGTCAACTCGATCTTGTTCTTCGAGGCGTAGTACGCGGGGTAGGTGGCGCGCAGCTGGGTCATGGTCATGCCCTTCTTGGCCAGCCAGGTCAGGAAGAGCGCCGTGCCGACCAGGGCGTCGCGGCCGTAGTGAAGCTCGGGATAGATCACTCCGCCGTTTCCTTCGCCGCCGATCACGGCTCCGACCTCCTTCATCTTGGTGGTGACGTTCACCTCACCCACGGCCGAAGCGTAGTATTTGCCGCCGTGACGCTCCGTGACGTCACGCAGGGCGCGCGACGAGGAGAGGTTCGAGACGGTCACGCCGCCGGGATTCTGCGAAAGGATATAGTCGGCCACGGCCACGAGCGTGTACTCCTCGACGAACATCGAGCCGTCCTCCGAGACGAAGGCCAGCCGGTCCACGTCTGGATCGACCACAACGCCCAGGTCTGCCTTTTCGCGGACGATCACCTCGGAGATCTCCGTCAGGTGCTGCGGCAGCGGCTCGGGGTTGTGGGCGAACTCTCCGGTGGGTTCGCAGTTGAGCTCGATGACCTCGCAGCCCAGTTCGCGCAGGAGCTTCGGCATGACGATGCCGCCCACGGAGTTCACGGCGTCGACAACCACCTTGAAATGGCGTTTGCGCACGGCCTCGACATCCACGAGGGGCAGGGCCAGCACCTGGCGGATGTGTTCGTCGTTGAAATCTTCGCGGGCAATGACGTGTCCGATTTGGTCGATCGGGGGGAACTCGAAGGTTTCGTCTTCGGCCAGCGTCAGCACCTCCTGCCCTTCGGCCGCGGAGAAGAACTCCCCGTGTGCATTCAGGAGTTTGAGGGCGTTCCACTGGCGGGGGTTGTGCGAGGCGGTGAGGATGATTCCGCCGTCGGCCTTGCGGGTGATGACGGCCATCTCGGTGCCGGGCGTGGTGCAGAGCCCGACGTTGATGACGTCGACGCCGCAGGCCAGGAGCGTACCTTCCACCAGGTCCATGACCAGCTCGCCCGAGAGTCGGGCGTCGCGTCCGATGACGATGGTCAGGTGTTTCCCGGGATTGTTGCGTGCGATCACGCGGGTATAGGCGGTTGTGAACTTCACGATGTCGAGCGGCGTAAGGTTCTCGCCGACGAGTCCTCCGATGGTGCCGCGGATGCCCGAAATGGATTTGATAAGCGTCATGTTACGTTAGGTTTTATGGGTATTTCACGTAAATAAAATTTCGCGGTGAAGTTTTGATATTCGAGGTAAATATATTACTTTTATGCCAATTATGGAAATTTAAAAGCAAAAATTTATGAGGACGATCCCTGCTTCCGAATTGATTATCAACGACGACGGTTCCATTTTTCACCTTCACCTGCGTCCGGAGCAACTGGCCGACACGGTGATTCTGGTCGGCGACCCCGGGCGCGTGGCCCTCGTGGCGGAGCATTTCGAAAACAGAGAATGTGAGGTTTCGAACCGCGAATTCCGGACCGTAACGGGCACCTATCGCGGCAAACGCATGACGGTGCTCTCGACGGGCATCGGTATCGGCAACATCGACATCTGCGTCACGGAACTCGACGCCCTGGCCAATGTGGACTTTGCCACGCGGCAGGAGAAGGCCGAAAAACGGCAGTTGACGCTCGTGCGGCTGGGGACCTCGGGGGCCCTGCAGCCCGACATCCGGATCGGGGAGTTCCTCTTTTCGCGCACGTCGTGCGGCTTCGACGGCCTGTTGAGCTATTACAAGGGACGGGACGGGGTCTGCGATCTCGCACTGGAAGAGGCCTTCGTCCGCCATACGGGTTGGTACGAAAAGATGCCGCGCCCCTACTTCGTGAATGCCGACACGACCCTTTTCGAGCACTTCCGCGACACGACCAGGGAGGGAATCACCATTGCAGCCCCGGGCTTCTACGCCCCGCAGGGCCGTTGGGTGCGTCTCGAACCCCACGACGCACACCTGAACGAGAAGATCGAATCGTTCGACTTCGGAGGGCGCCGCATCACGAACTTCGAGATGGAGGGTTCGGCGCTGGCCGGGCTGGCCGCCCTGATGGGCCACCGTGCCGCCACGATCTGCACGATCATCGCCCAGCGTGTCGCCCACGAGGCCAATACCGACTACAAGCCCCACGTGAAGCGGATGATCGTCATGGCGCTCGACAAGCTGGCCGCGCTGAAGTAAACACCGCCCGGGCGCAAGGCGATGCGCAGGAGTAAGCCCCTTAAAAAATCCGGGGTTCGGAGCGCCCGAATCCGAAGGAGGGGGGGGGAGAGAAGAGGGAGAGGAGAGAGAGGAGAGGAGGAGGAGAGAGAAAAAATTGGAATTGAAGATACTTTAAAGAGACCAGGGAGACTGAAGATGCCTGGAGACCTGGGAGATTGGAGATATTTAATTGAAGAAAAGAGATAAAAACAGAAAACGATTATGAAATTTTCCGTATCAAGTTCGGCACTGCTGTCGCTTCTGGCAACGACGGGCAAGGTAATCAGCAATAAGAACACGCTGCCCATCCTGGACTATTTCCTCATGGAGCTGAACGGCAACACGCTGAAAGTTACGACTTCGGACCTCGAAACGACGCTTGTGGGCCAGATCGAGGTGGAGAGCGTCGAGAGCGAGGGGACGATCGCAGCCCCGGCCAAGCTGATGCTCGACTCGCTGAAGGAGTTCCCGGAGCTTCCGCTGACGATCGACGTCAACGACAAGAACTGGGAGATCAAGATCAACTGGAAGAGCGGCTCGCTCTCAATCCCCGGGGCGAGTGCGGTGAGCTACCCGGCCGTTCCGCAGCTGAGCGCCGAGCGGAAGGAGTTGCAGATGGATGTCGACACGCTGGTGAACGGCATCAACAAGACGATCTTCGCCACGGCGGACGACGAGTTGCGTCCGGTGATGAACGGTATCTACATCAACCTGGCGCCGAATACGCTGACCTTCGTCGGTACGGACGCCCACAAGCTGGTGAAGTACGAGTCGGAGAACGAGAATGAGATCGCGGCATCGTTCATCCTGCCGAAGAAACCCGCAAACCTGCTGAAGTCGGTGCTGCTGAAGGAGGAGGATGCCATCGAGATGGCCTTCGACTCGAAGAACGCGCTGTTCAAGCTCAAGAGCCATACGCTGGTATGCCGCCTGATCGAGGGCAACTACCCGAACTACAACGCGGTGATCCCGGCGAACAACCCCAACAAGGTGCTCGTGGATCGCATCGAGCTGGTGAACGGCATCAAGCGCGTGGCGGTGTGCTCGAATCCGACGACGAACCTCATCCGCATGGACATTGCCGACAACCGGATCAACCTCACGGCCCAGGACATCGACTTTTCGGTGTCGGCCAACGAGACGATCTCGTGCAGCTACGACGGACAACCCATCTCGATCGGCTTCAAGTCGACGTTCCTGGTCGAGATCCTCTCGAACATCGACACCCCGACGGTGGTGATCGAGCTGGCCGATTCGACGCGGGCCGGGGTCTTCAAACCGGTCTACGACGACAGGCAGACGAGCTCGACGCTGATGCTTCTGATGCCGATGATGATCAACGCATAAGGGCCCGCGCGACATGAAGCTGAACCTCAAACGCCCGATCATCTTCTTCGACCTGGAGACCACGGGCGTGGATACGGCGCGGGACCGGATCGTGGAGATCTCGATGATCAAGGTGATGCCCGACGGCGAGGAGATCACGCGGACGCGGCGGCTCAACCCGGGGATGCACATTCCCGAGGAGGCGACGGCCGTGCACGGCATCACGGACGACGACGTGCGGGACTGCCCGACGTTCGCGCAGGTGGCCAAGTCGCTCGAACAGTTTATCCGGGGGTGTGATTTCGGGGGGTTCAATTCGAACCGCTTCGACCTTCCGGTTCTGGTGGAGGAGTTCCTGCGTGCGGGCGTGGACGTGGACCTGAAGCGCCGCAAGTTCGTGGACGTGCAGAACATCTTCCACAAGAAGGAGCAGCGGACGCTGGTGGCAGCCTACAAGTTCTACTGCGACAAGGAGCTCGACGAGGCGCACTCGGCGGAGGCCGACACGCGGGCGACCTACGAGGTGCTGAAGGCGCAGCTGGACCGTTATGACGACCTGGAGAACGACGTCGACAAGTTGGCGGAGTTTTCGAGCCGGGGCGAAACGGCGGACTATGCGGGTCGGATCCTCTACAACGAGAAGGGTGAGGAGGTCTTCGGCTTCGGGAAGTACAAGGGGCGCTCCGTGTCGGAGATATTCCGCATCGAGCCGAGCTACTATGCGTGGATGATGAACGGCGATTTCCCGCTCTATACGAAAAAGGTGATCACCGAGATCCGGATGCGGGACAAAATGCAGAACAAATAGATGATGAAACGACTCTGTGCCACCCTCCTGATGCTTGCATGGGGGCTTTCGGCCCTTGCGGGCGGGAAGTCCGAAACGATCGTCTATATCAACGGAGCCAAGTACTACATCCATACGGTGCGGGCCGGGGAGACACTCTACGGGCTGGCGAAGACCTACGGCGTGGGCGAACAGGTCATCCTGGAAAACAACCCCTCGATCGCCCGGGGGCTGCAGGCCGATACGAACATCAAGATCCCCTACATGGCGTCGGCTCCGGAGCCGAAGTCGGAACGGAAGCTGCGCAAGACGTTCGATTTCCACTACGTGGCGCAGGGGGAGACGCTCTACGCCATCTCGCGCCGGTACGAGATTCCGGTGAAGACGCTGCTGGAGGACAATCCGAACCTCGACCCGCTGCACATGCGCCTCGGGGAGCGGATCCTGATCCGGAAGAAGCTGATCGGCTCGGAGGATGAGGCGGGCACGCAGGAGCAGTGGGAGGAGTACCGGCAGTCGCTGAACAGCGTAGCCGATGCGGGGACGTCGTACCATATCGTCCACCCGGGCGAGACGTTCTATTCGCTGTCGCGGCGTTTCGGGATCACGGAGGAGGAGCTGAGCCGGCTGAACGGGGGGCTGAAGCCCGCGGATCTGAAGGCCGGGGCGATGATCGTCATCCCGGGTGCCGGGGGGCAGGTTGCGGCGTCGGCCGACAGCCTGCGTCACGACACGCTGTCGGGTTTCCGGGCGGTGGAACCGATCGAGTTCCGGGCCCTGCGGCGCAGCGATCCGCTTGATGTGGCGTTGCTTCTGCCGCTCTCCGTGGCCGGGCAGGCCAACGACAACTACCTGGATTTCTACCAGGGGTTCCTGCTGGGTCTGGACAGCGTGAAGCTGAAATCGGGGATCTCGGTGAACGTGGAGCTCTTCAATACGGCGCGCGACACGGCCCGCATCCGGGAGATCGTTGCCGACCCGGCGTTCCGCAAGGCGGATCTGGTTGTGGGTCCGGTCTACGAGGAGGGGCTCGATGCTGTAGTCCGCTTCGCCGAGGAGAAGCGCATTCCGGTTGTCTCGCCGCTGGCGAACATCGAACGGACGAACAGTGACGTGCTGTTCCAGCTGGCGGCGGATCCGGCCCGGAAATACGAGAAGGTGGAGGATCTGGTGGGCGACGGCCGGCGGGTGACACTGATCTACACGTCGACGACCGACAAGGAGTTCGAGCGTGAGGTCCTTGCGCTGCTGGGCAACCGTCCCTTCGAACGTTACAACTACCGTTACGAACACCCCTCGTCGCAGGGCGCGAACAGCCCGAGCGACCTGACGCCGCTGCTGGAGAACGATGCGGAGAACGTCTTCGTGATCCTCTCGGACAACGAGGTGGATGTGGACCGCATTCTGGCGGCGCTGGCCTCGGCCGACACGAGCATTACGTCGCGCGGGCGCACGGCGCCGCGCTTCACGGTGCTGGGCAACGCGCGCTGGAACCGCTACAACAACCTCGACCGGGCGATCTTCTTCAAGGACCGCGTGGTTTTCGTCTCGACGTACCATGCGAAGCGCGATTCGGAGGCTGTGAAGGCCTTCGACAGCGCCTATCTGCGGTCGTTCGGGATGTTGCCGACGCTCTTCTCCTACCGGGGGTACGACACGGCGATGATCTTCGCCCCGGCGATGTACGGCGACATCGAGTACGACCTGGAGGACCGCCGTTTCACGCCGCTGCAGACGACCTATCTGTTCAGCCAGCCCGAGGGGCGTGCGAACCATGTCAATTACAACTGGACGCGGGTGAACTACCACAAGGATTTCACGATAACGATCGAATAATCATGGCATCACTGACGAATACGATTCCCGAAAAGACCATCGAGCGGCTGAGCGAGTATCGGCGGACGCTGCTTTCGTGCCACCGTCAGGGCATCACGCATGTTTTTTCCCATGTGCTGGCGGGCATCCACGGCATCACGGCGGTGCAGGTGCGGCGCGACCTGATGCTGATCGGGTTTTCGAGCGACACGAAGAAGGGCTATGACGTGCAGGTGCTGATCGAGTACATCAGCAACATCCTCGACAGCCCGACGCCGATGAACATTGCGGTGCTGGGTATGGGCCACCTGGGTCAGGCCATCACGAAGTATTTCAACGGCAAGGGTCTGAAACTGAAGATCACGACGGCATTTGACGTCGATCCCGAGAAGGTGGGCAAGACGATCGACGGGATTCCGTGCTACCACATGGACACGTTCGAGGAGCGGGTCGAGGATCTGGACATTTCGATCGTGATCGTCTCGTCGCCGACGAAGGTGGCGCCGACACTGGTGCTTCCGATCATCAATGCGGGCATCAAGGGGGTCCTGAACTTCACCTCCACACCGTTGAACTTCCCGAAGGGAATCGTCGTGGAGAACTACGACATCACGACGCTTCTGGAAAAGGTTGCCTACTTCGTCAAGGAGAACGACAACAACGCCAATTCATAGGGAGTGCGAAACAGGGGGAAAGGGCGAGCATGAGAGTATGCTACGGTATGTACGCGACAAGCACGCCGAGGAGTGCAATGCGGATCTTCTGCGGAGAGCCATGAGGGTATTCCACGGATTCGAGCATCTTCCGCATTTCGTTCACCCGGCGGTTACGGTCGGGTCCTACGACGGCGTGCACCGGGGCCATCGGGCGTTGATCGAACGGCTGGTGGCGGAGGCCCGGGCGCAGGGCGGGGAGAGCATCGTGCTGACCTTCGAACCGCATCCGCGCATCACGCTGGGGCGAGCCGAGGGGTTGCAGCTGTTGACGACGCTCGAAGAAAAGGTCGCCCTGCTGGCCGGATTGGGAGTCGACAACGTGATCGTCATTCCGTTCGACCGGAGGTTCAGTGCGCTTTCGGGGCTGGAGTTCGTCGAAGAGTACCTGATCGGGCGGCTGGGAGCCGAGACGCTGGTTGCGGGCTATAACCACCGCTTCGGTCATGACGGCCTGGCGTGCGACGCCCCGGAGCTGGCGGCACGCCTGCGGGTCGTGAAGGTCGGGGCCTGCACGATCGACGGGGTGCGGGTCAGTTCGACGGCGATCCGCCGCCTGCTGGAAGCGGGAGAGCGGGCCGCAGCGGAACACCTGGCAGGCCACCCGCTCCCGGAACATGCTCCCACTGCTGCAACTCCCGAAACCGCCGAAAAGAAGTAGACAGGGCTCGAAGGGGGCAAGAACGGACCCACAAGGAGCTGACGCGGGCAAGAGAGGCGGCCGGCGGCCGTACGGAAAACCAAAGAAAGTCTTGAAAAATCAATGAAAATCCGAATATTCCATGGTAAGCCACGACTGTAAAATCCGGGTCTGGTACAAGCATACCGACCAGATGGCGATCTGCCACCATTCGAACTACATCTGCTACTACGAGGCCGCGCGGAGCGAGTTGCTGCGCGAACTGGGCATGTCGTTTGCCGAGGTCGAACGGCGGGGTATCATGATGCCGATCCTCGAAGTGCAGTCGAAGTACCGCAAACCGGCCTATTTCGACGAACTGCTGACGGTGCGGATCATCCTGAAGGAGATCCCCTCGACACGCATCAACTTCTTCTATGAAATCTATAACGAGAAGGGGGAACTGATCAATACGGGGATGACGCAACTGGGCTTCATCCACAGCGATACGCGGCGTCCGTGCCGCTGCCCGGAGTGGTTCCTGGAGCTGCTGCGCAACCGCTGGACGGAGGAGCCGGCGGAGTAACATCCGGACCCCGACAGAGCCCCGACAGAGAGAAAAACCCGGCCCCCGAACCATCAGTAGAAATGAATCCGGGCAGGGGCCGACATCCCGATCCTCCCGGACAATAGACTGGACAATAAAAAAGAGACGCCCCGCATACCGGAGCGTCTCTTTTCATGCATTCCCGACCCGGACCTGGGTCCGGTGTACGGTTATTTTTCGATGAGCGAAATCGACCGCTGGATGAAATCCGTGAGGTTCTTGCCCTTCAACATGCCGTTCGTCAGCAGCGCGAGGTCGATGATCTGCTTGACGAGCTTGTTCTCGCTGCCGATCTGGCGCAGGCGCTCGTTGCGCTCGTCGCGCAGCGTGACGACCTTCTTCGAGAGCTCCTCGCGGGTGGATTTCTCCTCGGGTGTGAGGTCGGCCTCCTTCTTGTCCTTGGTGACCTCCTCGAATCGCTTCTCCTCGGCCACCGCGGCGTCGATCTTCTTGGTCATGGTCTTCAACTTGTCGCCGTAGGCCTTCTCGACGTCGGCAAGAATGTCGATGACGATGGGGTGGTTGCCGTTCACCGC
>CALUKL010000107.1 GCA_944321195.1 uncultured Alistipes sp. | reverse complement strand
CGACGCACCTGTGCGGCGGAGAGCTGGCCGCCATGGTGATGGGCACGAACGTACCGTGCGTGCTGACGTCGCGCGGCGATACGAGCCGCACGAAGCTCTTCTCGATCGCCCTGGCCTGCCTGGCCGTGAAACAATAGGAAGGAAGCGACATCCGACCCGAACCAACCTGAACTACTGAACCGAGAACCTTATGAGCTACAAAGTTTTAGCGATAAATCCCGGCTCAACATCCACAAAGGTCGCTCTCTATGACGATGAGCGGCCTTTGTTGGATCTGACCCTGCGGCACTCCACGGAGGAGCTGCAACGCTTCACCGACGTGATCGACCAGCTGGACTGGCGTCGGGGTTTGATTCTTTCGGCGCTCCGGGATGCGGAATTTCCGTTGCGGGATCTTTCGGCCGTCATCGGACGCGGCGGATTGATCCGCCCGATTCCGGCCGGGGTCTACGAAGTGAATTCACGGATGCGCTACGACCTGCGCCACGCGGTGATGAAGCACGCCTGCAACCTGGGCGGACTGCTTGCGGCGCAGATTGCGCACATGGCCAAGGTGAAGGCCTATATCGCCGATCCTCCGGTCGTGGACGAGATGGACGACCGGGCGCGGATCACGGGAATGCCGATGTGCCCGCGGAAATCGGTCTTCCACGCCCTGAACCAGAAGGCGATTGCGCGTCTGCACTGCGCGAAGACGGGGCGTATCTACGAGGAGACGAACCTGGTCGTGGCACACATGGGCGGGGGCATCTCGGTGGCTGCCCACCGCCGGGGCCGGATCGTGGACGTGAACAACGCCCTGGACGGCGACGGACCCTTCGCTCCGGACCGGGCGGGGAGCATTCCGTCGAGCGAACTGATCAAGGTCTGCTTTTCGGGGCAGTACACGAAGGAGGAGCTGCAAAAGTTCGTTTCGAGCCAGGGCGGGCTGGTCGCCTACCTGGGTACGAACTCCGTGATCCAGGTGATGGAGCGCATCGCGCAGGGCGACCAGCGGGCCCGGAAGGTGCTGGATGCGATGTGCTACAACATTTCGAAGCAGATCGGCGCAATGGCTGCGGCGCTCGAAGGCCGGGTGGACGGGATTCTGCTGACGGGCGGCATCGCCTACAACGAACCGGTGGTGGATTACATCCGGCGCCATTGCGGGTTCATCGCCCCGGTCACGGTCTACGCGGGTGAGAACGAGCTCGAATCGCTGGTCCAGAATGCGCTGGTGGTGCTCCGGGGCGCCATCACACCGAAGGTCTACAAATAGCGGAGGCTGCGGCCGACGCGGGCGGACCATCGCGGAAGCCGCGGCAGACGCGGGCGGAATCGCCACACATACTGCCGGCTGCAGATACCGGGAAAATGACAGATCGCCTATTTGCGGGCGATCTGTTGTTTGAGGATGGTGACAACCTCCCGGAAGGCCTCCAGGCGGAAGAGTTTCGAAAGCCCGGCGTAGACGAGGATACCGACGAGAATTTCGGCCGTGAGTCTGAGGAGCGCATTTCCGGGCAGCGCCACGGCGGTCAGGCGCACGGCGGCATACATGGCCAGGGAGACGAGCGTCACGGGCAGCAGGGTTTTCAGGAAGCGGCGGGTCGTGAAGTCGGTAAAGCGCCGGGTCGCCCAGAAGTTGACCGCCATTTCGCAGGCGGCAATCAGGACCAGACCCCAGACCACGGCCATGACGCTGTGCGGAATGGTCACGGCGAAGATGAGGGTCATCAGCATCTTCTTGAGGATTTCGAGCCGGACGATCAGGGGTCCCTTACTTTTGACTTTCAGGACGTTGTAGGAGACGAGCCCGATGGGATAGAAGATTCCGGAGAGGCAGACGACCTCGAAATAGGGAACGGTCGGCATCCACTCGCGTCCGAGGAATACGGCAAACATGTCGTATGCCACGGCGGAGAGCCCGAGCATGATGGGGAACATCACGTAGGCGATGACCAGCACGACCTGGCGGTAGCTTTCGGCGAATTTCGGGGCGTCGTCCCCGATCTTCGCCAGTGCGGGGAAGGTGACGCTCTGTACGGCCTGCATCCCGGTTGTTGCAGGCATGTCCTTGATTTTCACCGCCTGGTCGAAGGAGCCGAGGGTTGCGGGATCGTAGAGTTTTCCGAGGAAGAACTGCGGGACCTTGTTGTAGAAGTTGGAGATCAGGTCGGTCACCATGAGGCTGAGGCTGAAAGGCGCCATTTTCCGGATGGGCCTCCACCCGAAGGCGCCGCGGGGTCTCCAGTCGCTGAGCCACCACAGCAGGAGGGTCCGCACGACAGCGGCGAGGAGCCGTTCGGCGACAAGGGCCCAAATTCCCCAACCGGTCAATGCCAGGACGATGGCCGCCACACCTCCGACGAGCGCCGAAAGGAAGGTCACCTTGGAGAGGAGCGCGAAGCGGAACTGCCGGACAAAGATGGAATTCTGGACCGAGCAAAGGGCATTGAGGGGCAGGAGGAGGAAGAAGACGGGGGCGATGCGTGCGATTTCGGGCATGCCGTACCAGCGGGCCACGAGGGGCGACAGGGCGAGCACTGCGGCGTAGAGCAGGGCCGCCATGGCGATATTGAAGAGGAAAACCGACTTGTAGTCGTATTCCCGGGGGTTTCGGTGGCGGATGAGACTTTGGGAGAAGCCTCCGTCGACGATCACGAGCAGGACGGTCACCACGGCCGAGGGGATCGACATGAAGCCGAGAATATCGCGCGTCAGCAGGCGCAGGATCACGAGCCGCACGGCCAGGGTGAGGAGCATGGAACCGATCTTCTCGGCCATGCTCCAGGCCACGCCTTGCGCGACTTTTTCTTTGAGTTCTCCGGCCAACTTCTATGCGTTGTGCCGGGCCGTAATCTCCTCGTTGCGGCGCCGGATGCTCTTCACGGTAGCGATTTCGACGTAGGAGGCGCCACCGTCGGGACCGAAACTTCCGCCGACGATGGCCAGCAGATCGTCATCGTTGAGTTTGCTGTACTGATCGATGAAGTCGAGGGCATCGACCAGGAAGTGGTAACGGTCCGAGAGCTCCTGGTTGCGGAGGATCGGCACCACGCCGTAGGAGAGGGCGAGAATCCGCTGCGCGTGGAGCGAGTAGCAGACGGCCATGACGGTTTTGCGGCCGCGGAAAGCGGCCAGATAACGGCCCGTGCGGCCGGTCTTGGTGTCGAGGATGACGTACTTGATCGGGAGGTTCGTCGAGGCGCGGACGGCCGAACGGGCCAGCTGGGCGGTGATTTCGTGGTTCACCGAGACCATGTTCATGTCGATCATGGGCTGGAAGTGCTCCTCGTCGCGTTCAATGGTGCGGGCCACGCGGGCCATCGTCTCGACAGCCTCGACGGGATAGTCGCCCATGGCGGTCTCGTCGCTCAGCATCACGGCATCGACCCGTTCGTAGATGGCGCTTGCCACGTCGCTGACTTCGGCACGGGTCGGGCGGGGCGACTTGACCATCGAATAGAGCATCTGGGTGGCGATGATCACGGGCCGCTTGGCGCAGATGCACTTCTCGACGATACGCCGCTGGGCGTTGGGAATGGCCTCGGCGGGGAGTTCGACACCGAGGTCGCCGCGGGCCACCATGATTCCGTAGGAGGCCTCGATGATCTCGTCGATGTTGTCGAGCCCCTCCTGGTTCTCAATCTTGGAGATGATCTTGATCTTGCTGCCGTGCGCGTCGAGAATATCCTGCACGGCCTTGACGTCGCGGGCCGAACGGACGAACGAATGGGCGATGAAGTCGACGTCGTTGCGCACGGCCCATTCGATGAACCGGCGGTCCTTCTCGGTG
>CALUKL010000106.1 GCA_944321195.1 uncultured Alistipes sp. | reverse complement strand
CTCGGGGTTGAGGTTGTCCTCCCAGGTCTGGCCCTCCTCTACGTCGTCGGGGTTCTCCTTGGTGAAGAGCGGGTTGAAGAGGCGGATTTCGGCCTCGACGGCATCCTGGGCCGATACCCAGTGGATGACGCCCTTCACGCGGCGGCCGTCGCTCGACGAGCCGTTCCCGGACATGGGGTCGTAGGAGCACAGGAGTTCGACGATGTTGCCCTCGGCATCCTTGACGACCTCCTCGCACTTGATCAGATAGGAGTAGCGCAGGCGCACCTCGCCGCCGGGCTGCAGCCGGAAGAACTTCTTCGGCGGGTTCTCCATGAAGTCGTCGCGCTCGATATAGATTACGCGCGAGAAGGGCACCTGACGTGTTCCGGCCGCCTCGTCCTCGGGGTTGTTCACGGCCGTGAACAGCTCGGTCTTGCCCTCGGGGTAGTTCGTGACGGTCACCTTCAGGGGGTTCAGCACGGCCATGCGGCGTTCGGCGACCTTGTTCAGATCCTCGCGCACGCAGTATTCGAGCTTGGCGAGGTCGATGACGTTGTCGCGCTTGGCCACGCCGACCATCTCGGCGAAGTTGCGCACCGATGCCGGGGTGTATCCCTTGCGGCGCAGGGCGCAGATCGTCGGCATCCGGGGGTCGTCCCAACCCATGACGGCACCCTCCTGCACGAGCTTCAGCAACTTGCGCTTCGACATCATCGTATAGGTAAGGTTGAGCCGGGCGAATTCGTACTGGTGCGACGGGTAGATCTCCAGCGCCTGGATGAACCAGTCGTAGAGCGGGCGGTGGACGTCGAACTCCAGGGTGCAGATCGAGTGGGTGATGCGCTCGATGGAGTCGCTCTGCCCGTGGGCGTAGTCGTACATCGGGTAGATGCACCACTTGTTGCCCGTGCGGTGGTGTTCGGCGTGGATGATGCGGTACATGATCGGGTCGCGGAAGAGCATGTTGGGGTGCGCCATGTCGATCTTCGCGCGGAGGACCTTCGCGCCGTCCGGGAATTCACCGGCCTTCATGCGCTGGAAGAGGTCGAGGTTCTCCTCGACGGATCGGTCGCGCCACGGCGAGGGGGTTCCGGGAACCGAGACCGTGCCCCGGTTTTCGCGGATCTGCTCCTGGGTCTGGTCGTCGACATAGGCCAGCCCCTTCTTGATCAGGACGATGGCCCACTCGTAAAGCTGGTCGAAGTAGTCCGACGCATAGCGCTCCTGAGCCCAGTCGAACCCGAGCCAGTGGATGTCGCGCTTGATCGAATCGACGTACTCGACGTCCTCCTTGACGGGGTTCGTGTCGTCGAAGCGGAGGTTGCATTTTCCGCCGTATTTCTTGGCCAGGCCGAAGTTGATGCAGATGCTCTTGGCGTGTCCGATGTGGAGGTATCCGTTGGGTTCGGGCGGGAAACGGGTCTGGACACGCGTTTCGCCCTTGGCGATAGACTCTTCGATGATCTCTTCGAGGAAGTTCAGCGACTTCTCCCGGGTTTCATTGGTTTCGCTTGCCATATTTTTCGTGAGTTTGCTTTACGTACAGGTAATGTATGAAATATGTATGGAATCAGTGCAAGGGCCCGTATCTGTGCCGGTGTGCGGGTCGTTTGGGCCCGATGTCGAAGAGCCGCTGGATATCGACCGAAAGCTGTACGACCTGCTGGGTGCCCATGCCGGTTCCGTCGTAATGGAAGACCATGCCGGCCTCGACGTGCAGCGTGTCGTGGAAGAAACGGCGGTCGTAACCCACCCAGGTGCGGTTGTAGATATGCTCCGTGGTGGCGTAGAACGACTCTCCGGCATAGAGACCGTCGAGCCCGTAGGTTGCCCCGGTCGTGGGGTCGGCGATGTAGTTGCGCAGGGGCTGGAGGTTCTTGCCGAGGTAGAGGTTGTTTTGGATCTTGACGCCCCATCGTGAGATCGTGACGTCGAGTTGTCCGCCGTATGGTTTTCGCCAGGCGTGGTCGACGCTTCGTCCGCGCTGCGGGGCGAAGAGGATGCCGCCGCGGATGTCGAAATCGAAGAAGGCGTTGAATTCCCAGCCGACGTATGGGTTCACGAGGAGGTTGTCCGTGACGTTCTCGTTGAGCATCGAGCCCGCGAAGTGGAACATCGAGAAGGCGTACCCGACGTAGAATCCGGGCTGGGTGGAGTAGCGCCCTGCGGAGAGGATGCGGAACATCTCGCGGGAGGCTTCGGAGTACATGCCCTCCCAGTCGAGAGCCAGCTCGACGTATGTTTTGGGCCGTTCGGTGGAGACGTATCGGCCGAGGAATCCCGACAGCCGGTTGTGGTAGAACCGCGTGGAGTCGCTGAAGAAGGCCGCGGAGTAGTCTCCCATGAGCTCCTTGCGGTTGAAGATACCTGCGTTTGCCTGCACGTTGGGGGTCTTGAAGCGGTAGTACACCAAGGGCTTGACATCGCTCAGGAAGGGGTCTCCCTGGGGGTTGTACTGCCCGAAGTTCTGGAGCATTTCGACCCCGAAGACGAGTTGGTTCTTCTCCTGCCATTCGATGCCGATACGGGGCGTGAGTCGGGCGCTGAAGAGCGTCCGGGACTCGTTGAAGTCGTTGTTGGCGTATTCGCGGTTGTCGAAGCGGGTTTCGAAATCGGCTCCGACGAGGATCTTCTGGGCATGCAGACCCCCCCCCGAGATCATAAGGGCCAGGGCCAGGACGAGCACTTTTCTGCGAGACATAAATCTTCTGAATTGAGGCCTCAAAAATAGACAAAATATTTTTTATTTGATTACTTTTGCCGCATAAATCACTCACAGCGACGGAATATGCGTAAAATCACGAACGAAGAGCTGGGACGTCCGACGGCCGAAGAGTTCGCCGTGCGGGAGAAGATGCCGGTGACGGTGGTGTTGGACAACGTGCGTTCGGCACAGAACGTCGGAGCCTTTTTCCGCACGGGGGATGCCTTTGCCGTGGAGCGGATCGCGCTGTGCGGGATCACGGCGACGCCGCCCTCGCGGGAGATCCACAAGACGGCCCTGGGCGCGGACCAGACCGTGGCGTGGAGCTATTATGCGACGACCGTGGCGTGCATCGACGAACTCCGTGCCGCGGGTTATACGGTGCTGGCCGTGGAGCAGGCCGAGGGTGCCGCGATGCTCGGCAACTTCACGCCGCAGCCGGGGGTGAAGTATGCCCTGGTCTTCGGCAACGAGGTCGACGGCGTGAGCCAGCCGGCCGTGGACCGTTGCGACGGGGCGTTGGAAATCCCGCAGGCCGGGACGAAGCATTCGGTCAACGTCGCGGTGAGCGGCGGGGTGGTTCTGTGGAGTTTTTTTTGCCAAATCTATCCGAAGCGCTA
>CALUKL010000105.1 GCA_944321195.1 uncultured Alistipes sp. | reverse complement strand
GTAACGTCCGTAACGGTGCCGGATATTTTGTATTGAGCCTGAGTTTGTAGTGCAAACAGAATCCCGAAAAGGAAGAATACAAGTTGTTTTATCATCATTCGACGGGATAGAGGTAGTCAATGGTCATATAGCCCTTTATGGCGGCATCGTTCATGAAGTTCACGAGGCGCAGGGCCGCACAGGTGCCGTCGTTCAGACGGAGCAGGTAGATCTTTCCCGAAAGGGTGTATATGGGCGGCATGGTCGAGGTATCGACATCGAGCCACCGCGAAAGGCACGGGTTCCAGTAATCCTCGGCGTAAAGAATCACTCCGTCCATCATCTGCGACATGTCGACCGTAATGCGGTCGGTGGTCCATTCATCGGTCGTCCACTGCTCTTCGGAAACCGATCCTGGAGCGGGCAGAGCATCGAAAGACCCCGCCTGGCTTTCCCAAACGGTGCCGCCGTTGGTCTTCGTGTCATAGCGGTGCACGGCAAAATCCCACGTTTCGGGAGCTGCGGCACCCACCTGTGTCGTTGTCACCTGTTTGCCGTGCAAATCGACATAATGCCATTCGGTGTAATCCGTGGCATCGATATAGATCCGTCCCGTGCGGGCTCCTTCGTCGACAAGGATAAACCCGTATTCGTTGTCGGTCTCGGACGTGGGCATGTCATAAATACCCTCGAAGATGCCGTTGCAGGCCGGGAGCGACAACATCAGTGTCGCTCCCGACAGGAACAGCCCAGCCTGTTTGCAGTTCATGGCCAATCTCGCTTTTTCCGTCGTGTTACTCTTCCGTGGCGGGAGCCGTTCCCGGCAGCAGCGTGACGGTCAGTCCGCCCATGACGGCCGGTACGTTGAATGCAATCGAGAAGTCGTCCTTGGCGGCGTTGGTCCGGCCGCTGAGCGTGAAGTCGTAGTTGCTTGTCGAGTCACCCATTCCCATGGCCACGCTGCCGCTGCCCGTAAAGACGTACTCTTCGCCCTCTTTGGCCGCAGTGGCCGACTCGACGGTAAAGGTCCCCCACGAGGCTGATTCGAAGACGACCTTCAGGGTTCCGTCGCCGTTGGCCGTCAGCGTCACACTCTCGTTGTCGGTGTAGGTATTCTGGAAGTAGGAGCAGTCGGCATCCGTATAGCCTTCGTACGTGCCGGCCAGCAGCAGGTCGGCCGGAGCATCACCCGTCTGAAAGGTAAGGGTCATACCGCCCATGACGGCAGGGATTGAGAACTCCATCCGGGCATCGGTCTGTGACTTGATCTCGGCCGTGAAGGTGCAGTCATAGGCCGAGGTGCTTCCGCCCATTCCCATTTGGGTCTGCCCGCTGCCCGAGAGTGTGCAGAGGTCTCCGCTCACGCTCGCCTGCGCATCGGTGATGGTGAAGGCACCCCACGTGGCGGATGTAAACGATACGGAGGCGGTACCGTCCGTATTTTCTGTGATTACGACGGTCTCGTCCGCCGAGATCATGTTCTGGAAATAGCTGCAGCTGGCCAGCGTATAACCGTCGTAACTGCCTGCAAAATCGATCGTTTTCGGACCGTTTTCATCCTTGTCGCACGCCATCATAAAGGCTGCGGCGGATAGCATCATAAGTACGGATTGGATTTTCATATCATTTGAATTTTTGTTTCCGGATGCAAAATTACTCGGGCCGCAGGCCGTGGGCAATAACCCGATTTCAGTATTTTGCAGCGACTGGAGGGCTCTTTCTCACTATTTTTGAGTATTGTCTCCATATAAATAGGTGAGTAAATTTGCAGCAGCAAGCAAAAGGATTAAAAAGAAGCAGAATGAATAATTTAGCAGGCTATAAACCGACTGCCAGGATGCGTGATCTGGTCAATGACAACAGCGCATTGCTATTGGTAATGGGGCGCTTCGGCATATCGCTGGGTTTTGGAGACCAATCGATTAGGGAGGTGTGTCGGGTACACCATGTGGATGAGAACACATTTCTGGAGGTGGCCAATTTTGTTTCAGACAGAGAGTATCATTACGACTTGGTTTCTCTGCCGTCTCTGATCGGCTATTTGAAACAGGCACACGAATATTTTCTGGATTTCAACCTGCCCAATATCCGCCGTAAACTGATCGAATCGATCGATTATTCCGGGAGTAATGACATAGCGATGCTTATCGTGAAGTTCTACGACGAATATGTAACAGAGGTTCGCAGACACATGGAGTATGAAAATGAAGTGGTCTTCACCTATGTCGAGCAACTGTCTCAGGGACTTCTGAATCGGAATTATACGATCTCGGAGTTTGCGGGCAAGCATACACCCATAGGGAATAAGCTCAAGGAGTTGAAAGATATTGTCATCCGTTATTACCCCGAAAGGAACAACTACCTGCTGAATGCCGTGCTGCTGGATATTATTCTGTGTGAACAGGACCTGACGTCACATTGCATGATTGAAGATAAGCTGTTTGTACCGGCAGTAAGGCATATAGAACTGCAGATAAAACAAAGCGGACAGGTCGCATATATCGACGAATCGGAAAATGAAACATCCGACAGAGATAAATTAGAGGTGCTCAGCGACAGGGAGAAAGATATTGTCGTATGCGTGACCAAAGGTATGAACAATAAGGAGATCGCCGATTATCTGTTTCTTTCAGTGCATACGGTGACAACTCATCGCCGCAACATATCCAATAAATTGCAGATCCATTCTACGGCAGGACTGATTATTTACGCCATAGCAAACAAACTGGTCAATATCGAAGATATACCCCAAAAGTAATGACGGCGGCATAGAGTTTCTATCACCAATCTTTCGGTTTAATTCTACGGTTGTACCGGCTTGACTGGATGTTTGGTTCTTCCGGAAAGTTTAACAACTATTGAAAAGACTGCATTTTACCGTTGTTCCGGTTTTACCGATATTTATTGCAAACCAACCACTCCACCACAGAGTGCAGTGGCATTTGAAAGTTGTTATAATGTTACATTGCATGTTCCTGTCGGGAGTGAAGAGACCTATTCCACTGCCAGAGAATGGCGTTATTTTAAGAAAATTGTCGAGACGGATTTTTCGGAGTTGAATCTTTGAGAGGGTCATAACGTCCGGGCGTACTGAACGGCCCGGCAGGCAACAGCAACGGGGGAACCGGATTCCGGTTCCCCCGTTGTCATTTTCTTAACTTGGCATGACACTCTTTCGACGCGAAGCCGCTCTTCTTGCCTCTCTTCCTCCGCTCTCCTCTTCTTCCGCGCTCTCCTCTCTCACGGCCCCTCTCTCTCGCCCCCGCCCTCGCTATTTGTTGAGCAGCGAGGGTTCGTAGAGATAGCGTTTGATGCTGCGCTTGGGGGTTTTCTCAAACTCCGTGGGGTAGATCACGATGTCGGAGACGCGCTCGTAGGCGGCCAGCTGGGCATTCAGTTCCTGGAGGTTCTTCTGCATGACCTGCGGGAGGTCGGCCTTGTCGACCCCTTCGGAGTCGGCCAACTCGTAGTCCGGAACCACCAGAGCCTTGAGTTTTCCGTTTCCGGCATCGAGGACGAGCGATTCGAGGACGAGATACATGTTGTTCAACTTGTCCTCGATCTCCTCGGGGTAGATGTTCTGCCCGTTGCCCGAAAGGATCATGGTCTTCGAGCGTCCGCGGATGTAGAGCGTTCCGTCGGGGTCCATGGTTCCCATGTCGCCCGTATGGAGCCATCCGTCGGGGTCGAGGACCTTTTTCGTCGCCTTGTCGTTCTTGTAATACCCCTTCATGACGTGCTCGCCGCGGACGAGGATCTCCCCGGCGACATGCTCCGGATCGGGGGAGTCGATCTTCACTTCGAGCAACCCCTTGAGATAGCGGCCGCACGATGCCTGCTTGAACTCGTTGTCGGGGGCGAAACTGATCAGCGGGGCGCATTCGGTCATTCCGTAGCCGATGGTGATCGGGAAGTGGATCTTGCGCAGGAACGATTCGGTCTCCTGGTTCATCGGGGCGCCCCCGACGATGAAGATCGAGACGTTTCCGCCGAACGCATCCATGAGTTTCTTGCGGATGACGGAGTAGATGGCCGAATTGAGCAGGGGGATCTTCATGGCGATGGACATGGGGCCCTTTTCGAGCATGGGGAGGACCTGCTTGCGGTATACCTTTTCGAGGATCATCGGCACACAGCAGATGATCGTGGGCCTGACGACGGCCATGGCCTCGATGAGGATCTTGGGCGAGGGGATCCGTCCGAGGAGTGTGATGTGTCCTCCGACGGCTATCGGAGCGAGGAAGTCGAAGGCGCATCCGTAGGCATGGGCCAGGGGCAGGAACGAGAGGGTTCGGCCGCCGCGCTGGAAGTAGAGTTGCCCGGTCTGGGTATTGAGCGCCGACATGGCGAAGACGACGTTTCCGGTGAGGTTGTTCACCGTGAGCATCACGCCCTTGGAGTACCCGGTGGTTCCGGAGGTGTAGTTCAGCAGGATGACGCGGTCGTTGGGGACGTCGGGATACTTGATGTCGTTGACGCTGAATCCGCGGGGGTATTTCGTGCGGTAGTTTTTGAGGATGTCGCGCTGGAATTTGGTAAGAGCCTTTCCGTCGCGTTCGTAGATGGCGTGGAAATCGGTGAGCGAGAAGACGGCTTCGATCTGTCGGATCTGGTCCTCTTCGATGACATCCCAGAAGTTGTCTCCAAGGAAGAGCAGGCGGCTTTCGGAGTGGTTGATGATGTGGATGATGTCGGCGGGGGTGAAGTCCTGGAGGATCGGGACGATGACGGCACCGTAGGTGATCGTGGCCAGGTAGGTGATGCACCAGCGGGGGTTGTTGCGACCGATCAGGGCGATTTTGTCGCCCTGTTTGATTCCGGCCTTCTTGAAGAGGAGATGGAGTTTGGCGATCTCCTTGGCCATTTCATAATAGGAGAAGGTTTCGTCTTTGAAGTAGTCGGTCAGGGCCGACATTTCGCGGTTTTCGCGGAAACTCTTCTCGTATATCTTCAGTAGATTTTCCTGTAACATGGGTAGATATTTCGAGTTGTTTTAGGAACAGATTCATTTTCGGGCGGGACAGGCCTGGCCTGGTCTGGATCCGGTGCGCTCCTGAACGGATTCGGTGCGGTCCGGAGCGGGTCCGTTCCCCGGACTGCCGTTTCGGACATCGGAAGCCGGGCCGGAACGGGCCTATTTCGAGGCCTTTCCGGCCTTTTTTGGGGGTGTTTTCCCGGATCCCGGGTCCTTTTCCGGGGTCGGCGCCTTTTCGGATTCCACGGTTTTTCCCGCCGCAGGAGTGGATTCCTCGACTTTTTCTTCAGGGATCGCGGAATCCTTTTCCACGCCATCTTCCGGTCCCATCCCCGGGACCGTTATCTCCTCGGGGTCCTTGTCGGATTCGTCTACCGCGACCTTCCCGTCGACGATCTTCACGCGGTGTGGTTTCCAGACGTAGATTTTCGATTCGGTTCCGGCTTTGAGCCGTTCGATGTTCTTGCGGTGTGTGTAGATGAGCAGGATGGCGATAACGAACGAGAAGATGACGAACGGGATCGATCCGTTCACCTTGGGGGAGATGAGCGTGAAGACCGGGAAACAGCATCCTGCGATGATCGAGGCGAGGGAGACGTAATGGAAGATCATCAGGATGACGAGCCAGACCCCGAAGCAGAGCAGCGCTACGGGGGGGTAGATTCCCGTCACGGCCCCGACGAGCGTAGCGACGCCCTTGCCGCCGCGGAATCCCGCGAAGACGGGGAAAATGTGTCCGAGGACGGCGGCAAAAACGGCTCCGATCTTGAGGTTTATGAGGTCATTTGCGCCGATCAGGTCGTCGTACTGCATGAGTTCGATGATCGTGACGGCGACGAAGCCCTTGAGGAAGTCGAGGGCGAAGACCGGAGCCGCGGCCCGTCGTCCGAGGACGCGGAGCATGTTTGTCGTGCCGGCGTTTTTCGAGCCGTATTCGCGGATATCGATGCCGTAGTATTTCTTGCCGATCCACACGGCGCTCGGAATCGAGCCCAGCAGATAGGCGATGACAATCATGGTTGTGGCGGTATAAATGGTCAGGATCATACGTTTTTCGGTATCTCGTTGTTTATGCAAAAATAATAAAAAAAACCGGTTTCGGAAGCGGAAGCCGAAAAAAGCATCAGGATAGGCGTAAATCCGGAGAAATTCGTATCTTTGTACTCCAATATGAGAGAGGTATGAATACAAAGGCATTACTCGAACCGATGGGGTCGTGGGCGTGGTGGCGCTCGTGGTTTTTGATATTCTTCGGCTGCTCGGTCATGGGCGCGGGGTTCGTGTTGTTCGTCAATCCCTACAATTTCGTGCCGGGCGGGGTCTACGGTATGGGTATTGTGCTGCACAATCTTTTCCCGTCGATTCAGGTGGGAACCTTCGGCTACATGTTCGACATACCGCTGATGCTGATTGCGATGCTGGTTTTCGGCGGCGGATTCGGGACGCGGACGGTGCTGGCGGCGCTCTATACGCCGGGTTTCATGAACATTCTCACGCGGCTGGTCTACCCGACCCCCGAAGCGGTCGAGTTGCTGGACCCGTCGCAGCTGCTGGGCGGCCGTCTGGATCTTTCGAACGATCTGCTGCTGACGTGCGTCATCGGTGCGGTCGTGATCGGCGTGGGCCAGGGCATCGTCGTGCGTCAGCAGGCCACGACGGGCGGTACGGACATCGTGGGAATGTTGTTGCAGAAGTTTGCAGGGATCAAGTTCTCGACGGGTATTTTCCTGGCGGACGGATTCGTGGTGCTGTCGGGCCTTGCGGTGATCGGCTTCGGTCTCGGCACGGGCGAGGCGGCTTCGAACGGGTGGATGCTGACGCTCTATTCGCTCATTACGATCTACATTTCGTCACGCGTGGTGGCCTACCTGCTCGACGGGGCGTCGTACGACAAGCTGCTGTTCATCATCAGCGACCATCACGAGGAGATCAAGCGCTTTATCATCGAGGATATGGAGCGGGGTGCCACCTACCTGAAAGGCAAGGGGATGTTCACCGACCGGGACAAGGATGTGATCTTCCTGGTGATCAGCCGCAAGGAGGTTCATCTGGTCCAGAACCGCATTCGGGAGATCGATCCGCGGGCGTTCGTGGTGGTAACCGACGCCTACGAGACCTTCGGCGAGGGCTTCAAGCAGTTCCCGGACAAGAACCAGATCCAGGCCGAATAGCGGGCTGCGGGGAGGGGCCGGACGGGTTTTTGCGCTTCGGCCGCCGGGAAAAAGAGATGGAAAAACGATGGAAATAAATACGAATACACTGCGTCCCCTGCAGGGGGACGGAAAAAAACTCTTTATCGAGACCTACGGCTGCCAGATGAATGTCGGCGATACGGAGATCGTGGTCTCGCTGATGCAGCAGGAGGGATACGTCTATACGGAGCGGATCGACGAAGCGGACATCATCCTGATAAAGACGTGCTCGATCCGCGACAATGCCGAACAGCGCATCTGGGGCCGCCTGGCCGAGATGAGGGGCCTTCGCCGCCGACACCCGGGTCTGATTGTGGGAATCCTGGGCTGCATGGCCGAACGGCTGCGCGAGAAACTGCTCGAAGGACCTTCGGGGGTGGATGTCGTGGCGGGTCCGGATGCCTATCGGGACCTTCCGCGCCTGGTTCGCGAGGCCGAGGCGGGCGGCAAGGGGGTGAACGTCCTCCTCTCGACGGAGGAGACCTACGCCGAGGTGGCTCCTGTGCGCCTGGACCGCAACGGCGTGAGCGCCTTTGTGGCGATCATGCGGGGTTGCAACAACTTCTGCTCCTACTGCGTGGTGCCCTACACGCGGGGCCGCGAACGGAGCCGCGAGGCCTCGACGATCGTTGCCGAGGCGCAGAGCCTCTTCGACAACGGCTACCGGGAGGTGACGCTCCTGGGCCAGAACGTCAACTCCTACCGCACGGGGGACGTCGACTTTCCGGAGCTGCTGCGGCGCGTAGCGTCGATTTCGCCGCTGCTGCGCGTTCGTTTCGCCACGTCGCACCCCAAGGATATGAGCGACCGCTTGCTCGAAACGATGGCTTCGATGCCGAACATCTGCCGGTCGATCCACCTCCCGGCACAGTCGGGCTCGACGGCGATGCTCGAACGCATGAACCGCAAATATACGCGCGAATGGTACCTCGACCGCATTGCCGCCATCCGGCGCTACTTGCCGGATTGCTCGATCACCACGGACCTCATTGCGGGCTTCTCGGGCGAGACCGAAGCGGATCACCGCGAGACGTTGTCGCTGATGCGCGAGGTGGGTTACGACTTCGCCTACATGTTCAAGTATTCGGAGCGTCCGGGGACCTTCGCCGCGAAACACCTCGGGGACGACGTGCCCGAGGAGGTGAAGTCGCGGCGTTTGCAGGAGATCATCGCCTTGCAGAACGAACTGGGCCTGGCGAGCTACCGCCGCGACGAGGGCCGGGAGTTCGAGGTACTGGTCGAGGGTGCGTCGAAGCGCAACCCGAACCAGTTGTCGGGCCGGACGTCGCAGAACAAGGTGGTGGTCTTCGACCGGGGCGGCCATCGCGCGGGCGAATACGTGCGGGTGCGCATTACGGGCTGCACGGCGGCGACGCTCTTCGGTGAGGCCATGTGAGAATGAATGGAAAATATAAAAAACACGAAAATCGATGCGTTTTGACGAACTGGACCTGGAGGATGAGATCCTCGACGGTCTCGAAGATATGAATTTTTACGAAATGACGCCCGTTCAGGAGCACACCATCCCGGTGATCCTCGAAGGGCGCGACCTGATCGGCTGTGCGCAGACCGGTACGGGCAAGACGGCGGCCTATACGCTTCCGCTGCTGAACCGGCTGCTGCTGGAGGGCAACGAGGAGAATGTGGTGAAATCGCTGATCATCGTTCCGACGCGCGAGCTGGCGCTGCAGATCGACCAGCAGTTCCAGGGTTTTTCGTATTATGCTCCGATCTCGACGACGGTGGTCTACGGGGGCGGCGACGGCAAGGGCTGGGACCTGCAGAAGAACGGGATGCTGAACGGTTCGGACGTGGTGATCGCCACGCCGGGCCGGATGATTTCGCACCTGCAGAACAGCCACGTAGACCTTTCTCACGTGGAGTGCCTGATTCTCGACGAGGCGGACCGGATGTTGGACATGGGTTTCAGCGACGACATCATGAAGATCATCTCCTATCTGCCCCGGGAGCGTCAGACGATCATGTTTTCGGCGACGCTTCCGCCGAAGATCCGCGAGTTGGCGAAGACGATCCTGCGGAATCCTGCGGAGGTGAACATCGCGATTTCGAAACCCAACGAGGCGATCGACCAGTCGGCCTACGTCTGCTATGAAAGCCAGAAACTGGGAATTATCCGGGAGCTGTTCGCCGAACCTGCGGAGTCGAAGACGATCATCTTCTCGTCGTCGAAGCTGAAGGTCAAGGAGCTGGCGCATACGCTCAAGCGGATGAAACTCGACGTGGCAGCGATGCATTCGGACCTCGACCAGTCGCAGCGTGAGGAGGTGATGCTGAATTTCAAGAATAACAAGGTGAAGATTCTCGTGGCGACGGACATCGTGGCGCGGGGGATCGACATCGAGGATATAGGCCTGGTGATCAACTACGACGTTCCGCACGATCCGGAGGATTACATCCACCGCATCGGCCGCACGGCGCGTGCTGCGGCGACGGGCAGCGCCATTACGTTTGTCAACGAGGAGGAGCAGGGCAAGTTCCACCAGATTGAGAAGTTCATCGAGCGGGAGATCCGCAAGGCGGAGCTTCCGGCGGAGGTGGGCGAGGGTCCGAAATACGAGCCGGAGGAGGGCCGCAAGCGGGGCGGACGCGGAGGCCGGGGCCGCAGCAAGGGCGGCGACGGTCGCGGTCACGGACGTGGACGCCGCGACCGCCTGCGTGACAAGCCGCGCGGCAGGTCTTCGTCGCGCGAAAGAGAGCCGGGAGGCGATGCTCCGCGCGGGAGTACCGGGACCTCCGGGGCTTCCGTGCCGCAATCGGCCGGAGCGGCATCTTCTGGAAATTCAGGGGTTTCGGCACCGGCCGCACCGGCCGTTTCGGGCGCAGCAGCCCCGGAAGGGGATAAGCCGCGCAAGCGCCGCCACCGCGGAGGCCGTCATCGTCGTCGCGGAAAGGGGTCTCCGGAGGGCGGCAATGCTTCGGGGCGTGTCGAGGCAAATCCGTCGGACGGCGAATAACCGAAACAGCACGACAACCTATGGAAAATCACGCTTCAGCCGCATTTGCGGACTCGAAACCTCACTACGAACTGTTGGACGGCCTGCGCGGCGTTGCGGCGCTGGTCGTGATCTGGTACCACGTCTTCGAGGGCTTTGCCACGAGCCCCGTCGACCAACGCTTCAACCACGGCTATCTGGCCGTTGATTTCTTCTTCATCCTCTCGGGGTTCGTCGTCGGCTATGCCTACGACGACCGCTGGAAGCGGCGGACGCTCTCGTTCGGGGGCTTCATCAAGCGGCGTCTGATCCGCCTGCACCCGATGGTGGTGCTGGGCGCGGTGCTGGGTGCGGTGACCTTCTGCCTGCAGGGCAGTGTGCAGTGGGACGGCACGCCGGTGTCCTTTTCGTCGGTGTTGCTGGCGCTGCTGTTGGGGCTTTTCCTGATTCCGGCGTTGCCCGGTTCGGCTCCCGAGGTGCGTGGCAACGGCGAGATGTACCCGCTCAACGGTCCCACGTGGTCGTTGTTCTTCGAATACATCGGCAATTTGTGTTATGCACTCTTTCTGCGCCGTCTTCCGACGCGCTGGCTGGCGGGTTTCGTCACGCTGACGGGTGCGGGTCTGGCAGCTTTTGCGGTGGGCAACGGCTCGGGATACGGGCATCTCGGTGTGGGGTGGTCGCTGGCGGACCATAATCTCGTCGGAGGTTTCCTGCGTCTGCTGTTTGCCTTTCCGATGGGTTTGCTGCTGTCTCGGGTTTTCAGGCCCGTGGCCGTTCGGGGAGCCTTCTGGATCTGCAGCCTGGCCATCGTCGGGCTGCTCAGCGTTCCCTACGTCGGAGATGGTACGGCTCCGTGGATGAACGGCCTTTACGATACGGTGTGCGTCCTTGTGCTTTTCCCGCTGCTGGTCTGGCTCGGGGCTTCGGGACGGGCCACCGACCGGAAGACATCCGGTATCTGCAAATTCCTGGGAGATATTTCCTATCCGGTTTATGTGATACATTATCCCTTCATGTATCTCTTTTATGCCTGGCTGTGGCGCGGGGATGCAATTCCCTTTGCAGAGGCCTGGCCGGTAGCTGCGGGTTTGTTTGTCGGGTCGATCCTGCTGGCCTGGATGGTATTGAAAGTCTATGATGAGCCGGTTCGCCGGTGGTTGACGCGGCGTTTCCTGCAGAGGAGGTAACCGGACCCGTTGAAATGTAAAAGGCTGCTCTTTCTTCGGAGCGGCCTTTTTTTGGAATGGAAAATTGAAAATTAAGGAAAATTGGTGATCCGAAAGTTTCGACTTTCCAGTTCCGGGAGGGCTTCCCCATAAAGCCCCTGCCTGAGGCGGGGTGGGTCAGATTTGAATACGCGGCCGTGGGCCGCGAACAACGACGGTCGAGAGCATTCCGAAGGACCTGGACCTTTTGTTTGCCTGGTTTTGCCCTACTTCTGCCGGAAACAGATCTGCATCGGGGCCCCCGGATAAAAAAGTCCCCCTTCTCAAAGGGGGATTTAGGGGGATTGTCTGGCGGGGATTTTTCGGGGTTTGCACCCTTCCGGGCAGTACATCTGTTCCTTACTTCTGCCTGAAGTAGATCTGCATCGGGACCCCTGAAAAATCCCAGTGGTCGCGGATATTGTTTTCGAGGAAGCGCCGATAGGGTTCCTTGATGTACTGGGGCAGATTGACGAAGAAGGCAAACTGCGGCGTGGGTGTCGGCAACTGCGTGACGTACTTGATTTTGATGTATTTGCCCTTGGTTGCGGGGGGCGGGTAGTTCTCGATCAGGGGCAGCAGGAAGTCGTTCAGTTCGGAGGTGGCGATGCGGCGCTTGCGCGACTGGTAGACCCGGATGGCAGTCTGGAGCACGTCGAGGATGCGCTGCTTGTTGAGTACCGAGGTGAAGATGATCGGAATGTCGTTGAACGGCGCGAGTCTCTTCTTGAGGAATTCGGTCCACTCCTTCATCGTATTGTTGTCCTTTTCGATGAGGTCCCACTTGTTGACGACGATCACACATCCCTTTCGGTTGCGGACAATGAGGTTGTGGATATTCAGGTCCTGGGCTTCGAGTCCCTGCTGAGCGTCGAGCATCAGGATGCAGACGTCGGAGTTCTCGATGGCGCGGATCGACCGCATTACGGAGTAGAATTCGAGGTCCTCCATGGTTTTGCCCTTTTTGCGCATACCTGCGGTGTCCACGAGGTAGAAATCCATGCCGAATTTGTTGTATCGGGTGTGGATGGAGTCGCGGGTTGTTCCGGCAATGGAGGTTACGATGTTGCGTTCCTGACCGAGCAGGGCGTTCGTGAGGGATGATTTTCCGACATTGGGGCGTCCCACGATGGTGATATGGGGCAGGTTTTCGTCCTCTTCGGAGGCGGCGTCTGCGGGAAGAGCCGCGAGGATGGCATCCATGAGGTCCCCGGTTCCGCTTCCGGACATCGAGCTGATGCAGTAGGGGTCCCCGAGCCCGAGGGCATAGAATTCGTGGGAACTGAATATCAGGTCGTTGGTGTCGACCTTGTTGCAGACGAGAATCACCTTCTTGGAGGTTCGGCGGAGGATGTCAGCCATGAGCATGTCGAGGTCTGTGATTCCGGTGCGGACCTCGACGAGGAAGAGGATCACGTCGGCCTCGTCGATGGCCAGGAGGACCTGGCGGCGGATCTCGTCTTCGAAAATATCCTCCGAGTTGACGGTGTATCCTCCGGTGTCGATTACGGAGAATTCGCGGCCGTTCCAGTCGGTTTTTCCGTAATGGCGGTCTCGGGTCGTACCGGCCGTCGCATCGACGATGGCCTTTCGTTCACCGACGAGGCGGTTGAAGAGGGTGCTTTTTCCGACGTTGGGGCGTCCGACGATTGCTACGAGGCTCATGATCTTGTCCGTTCTTTGTTGCTTTTGGAGTGCAAAGATAGCGCAAATCCGTGAGGGTAAAAAATTTTTCGTGAAAATTACCCGGTTACGCCGCTTCCGCCGGTTTCTGCCGGGGTCTGCCGCTTCCACCGGTTCCTGCCGGGCCTGCCGGTTTCTGCCGGGGTCTGCCGCTTCCACCGGTTCCTGCCGGGGCCTGCCGGTTTCTGCCGGGGCCTGCCGCCCCCCCCCTCTCAAGAAAACTATATGTTGGCCCGAATGTATCGGCTTTCGGTGTCGCCGGCCTGTACGGGATAGAGCAGGATGGCACTGTACCCGGCGAAGAGGTGCTCCAGCAGGGACGGGATCCGGCTCATGGAGGGGTGGTAGGAGACCCGGTCGCGGCGGCTCATGACAAACCAGAGGCAGTCGTCGTCGCGCAGGTCGTGTTCGAGCGAGGGGATGTCGTCCCACTGGCTGAAGGGCACGAAGTCGATGTTTGCGGGTCGTTTCCGTCCCTTAGGGCGGAGGTATTCGAGGGTGGATTCGGGAGCCAGGAGCGCGATTTTGGCGCCGGAATTTCCGGCGAGGAGTCGGATCCTCCGCATCCACAACTGGAACCCGGCCTCCTGCTCGGCCTTTTCGGGAACGACGATCAGATGGCGTTTGATCGTGTTGATGGGCTGTACGGGCCGGTAGAGGAAGGTCGTGACGTTGCTCTGGGTGAGGATGTCCACGGCCATTTTCCCGATTGCGGGGCTGGGAGGTCCCGGGATTCCGGGAATGCCGGGGAGTGCCGGGACGACCGGGGCCGTGAGGTGCATTCCCATGACGATGTCGGTGATGCTTCGTTCCCGAGCGACGCTGACGATGGCGTTGGCGATGTTCACGTCATAGCGGAGCAGTTCCTGGAGGTATATGTCGGCGGCGGCCGCGGCTTTGGCTGCGGCATCGAGGACCTTGCGGGCCTGTTTTTCGACATAGGGGTCGTCGGCCTTGTTGTCGATGGCGTGCAGGGCATAGAGTCCGTTGGGTACTCCGGCCCGTTTGAGCATCGCACTCAGCCCGACGAGTTCGTCCGCCGATTCCTCGTGGGCCACGGGGATGAGGATATGGTCCTCCTGTCTGGGGGTTTTCGCCTCGGGGGTCCGGTTCTGTTTCACGGCGATGTTGTGGGCCCCGCGCTGCGTAGCGAAGGTCGAGACGGTGCAGGTTGCCAGGATCATCAGAACCGTTCCGTTGAGGACGCTTTCGTTGAGCAGCCGGATGGGCTCCCCTTCGGGGGTGTACCCGAGGATGACGTTGTAGCCGACCATTACGGCGGCGAGCGTTGCGGCGACGTGAGCCGAGCTGAGTCCGAAGATGACGGTTCGCTGGTCGGGGGACAGGCGGAACGACTTCTGGGTGAGCCATGCGGCGATGTACTTTGCGGCGGTGATCAGGACGATCATGACGGCCGCGGCCTCGATGCTTTCCCAGTCGCGGAAGAAGGCGCGGTAGTCGATGAGCATTCCGACGCCGATCAGGAAGAAGGGGATGAATATGGCGTTTCCGACGAACTCGATGCGGTTCATCAGGGGCGATGTTCTGGGGATGAGCGGGTTGAGAGCTATGCCGGTGAGGAATGCCCCGATGATGGGTTCGAGGCCTGCGAGCTGGGCGAGGAACGCCCCGAGGAATACCATGGCCAGGACGAAGATGTACTGCGAGATGTTGTCGCTGACCTGTTTGAAGAACCAGTGAGCCAGCAGGGGGAAGAGTACGACGATGATGGCGATGCAGAGGGCTACGGAGCCGGTGAGCCGCCACCAGAACATGTCGTCGACGTTTCCGGTCGCCATTCCGACGATGACCGTCAGCAGGAGCAGGGCGAGTGTATCGGTGATGACCGTACCGCCGACGGCGATTGTGACGGCTTTGTCTCGTGCGATTCCGAGTTTGCTGACGATGGGGTATGCGATGAGGGTCTGGGATGCGAAGAGCCCTGCGAGGAGGATCGAGGAGTAGATCGAGAATCCGAGGACGTAGTATCCGGCAAGGATCCCGAGGGCGAGGGGAACGCAGAAGGTGTAGAGACCGAATACGAGGCTTCTCCAGGCGTTGTGCCGGAAGTCGGACATGTCCATATCGAGCCCCGACAGGAACATGATGTATAGGAGACCGGCGGTACCTGACAGGATGATGCTGCTGTCGCGCAGGACGAGGTTGAATCCGTGGGGCCCGATCAACGCGCCGGCGATGATGAGCCCCAGGAGGTAGGGGATCTTGAGTTTGTTCAGCAGCAGGGGGGCCGCGAGGATGATGACCAGAATCAGGAGGAACTTGAGAATCGGGTCTTCGAGCGGCAGAGTCAGGGAGATATGCGAAAACGACAGGAGCATGGATCCGGGCGCGGTTTTAAACAGGCTTGAAATTGAGAGGGTCGGGGGCCGCATCCGGTGGAATCCGGAGTTGGCCGGACCGATCCTATCTTTACAAATATAGGAAAAATCGCCTTTATAAACAAGCGGTGGCGGCTGTTTTCTTGCATTTGGCGGGGCCTGATCCGGGGTCGGGCCTCTTTTTTCGAGGGCTTTCGGACATAGGGTGAGCGAGTTCCGGGTGGTTGTTGTGCGGAGACCGGGTGCCGGAATTTTCGTTGCGGGAGGGGTGCCGTGCGAAATAATCTTCTCCGAGGCTGCATTTTTTTCGGAAAAAAACGTAACTTTGAAAAATCGGAATACGTAAACGACAACGGATGAATCGGACAGAGAGAGGTGGAAAACTGCTTGGACCCGTACTGGCGGGTTTTTTCATCATGGGATTCTGCGATCTGGTGGCCCCGATTACGGGGCGGATCGGCGATGAATTCCCCGCCGGACAACAGGGAGCGGTGAGCTTTCTCCCGACGATGGTCTTTTTGTGGTTTCTGGTGCTTTCGACGCCGGTGGCCGCGCTGATGAACCGCTGGGGCCGAAAGGCCACGGCCCTCGTGGGCTACGGCTTCACCATCGCGGGAATGCTGGTCCCCTATGCGGCGGGTGCGGGTTGTTCCCTGGTGTGGTATTTCGTCGGTTTCGGTCTGCTGGGCATCGGCAATACGTTCGTACAGGTGGCGGT
>CALUKL010000104.1 GCA_944321195.1 uncultured Alistipes sp. | reverse complement strand
GAAAAAACCGGAAAGACACGGCCTAACATTGGCGCCGGGCGACTATTCGCGGGTTTGCAAGCAAACCGTCCCCGGCGCTCGCATTTTTAGTCCGCATCTTTCTTTTCGGTTTTTTCATCAAGCCGGAGATCACCCCGCACACGAACCTCCTTATCCCTTTAAGAAAGGGCCCGGTTAAGAACCGGGTTCTATGGGCTGCGGGACCTCACGGGATTTCCGGCCCCTGAATCCGCGCCGACCGCCGCACTTTGCTTTTCGCGGAAAAAGAAACCTCGGAAGTCCGAGCGCCCGGAACGGGAGGCTGTAAAGGCTTGATCTTACTGCACCCGTTCAGCGAGGAGTTCCGAAGATTCCCGCAAAAAGCAACTTGCGGCTGGTTTTGGTGGCACCTTTTGCCACCAAAAGGTACCCCTTTAAGAAAGGGGTTTTATGGGCTGCGAAACCACACAAGATTTCCGAATCGTGAATCCGCCCGGTTAAGAACCGGGTTCTATGGGCGGAGGGGCCTTTGCGGGGTCGCCAAAGCAAATCTGCGCTTCAATTCAAAAAGGGATTTTCATTTGCAATAACGTCACCCAGTTATTACTGGGCATTGATTGTGTATACACAAGCATTCCGTTCTACAAGTTCCATAGTTTTACATCGTAAAACAGAACGAATTGTGATATACCCGATCGACCAATATATTATCGACGCCGTTCGCAAAGAGAGGAAACGGCAAAATATCTCCCAAGCCTTGCTGGCTTATGGGATCGGCGTATCCAAAAGTTTCATCGGACAGGTTGAAAGTCCCAAGTATAACATCAAATACAATCCACACCATATCAACGAAATCGCCAAATACCTCGGTTGCTCGCCCCGCGATTTCCTGCCCGAAAATCCCCTTTAACCCGTCAGCCGCCCATGTCGCGTTCGCTGTCGATCCTCGCAATCCTCGTGCTGGCAAGCCTTGCCGCCGCGGCCAAAAGTCCCGTCGGAATCGTCTTCTATGACGTCGACCGCATCTACGACACCATCCCGGCACTCTTCTACGACGACTCCGACTATACGCCCGAAGGGCGTTACGGCTGGAACTCGGAGCGCTATAGGCGCAAAATCCGAAATACCGCCGCCGTGATCGACTCCATGGCCCTCGACATCGTGGCCCTGTGGGGCGTGGAGAACGAACAGGTCGTCCGGGACCTCTCCGCCGCCTGCCGCGAAGCGTACACCTATCTCCACCGCACGCTCAATACACTCGACGGCATGGACTTTGCCCTGCTCTTCTTCGCCGACCGCTTCGCGCCCGAACGGGTCGAAACCGGACGCCGCTACCTCTATGTGGAGGGTGAATGCGAAGGCCGGACCCTGGGGCTGGTGCTCTGCGGCGATGCCCGCACGTCCGAATGGCTCGTCGCGGACCTGAGGGAAGAACACCCCGGCGTGCCGCTCGTCGTCATGGGAAGGGTCGGAAGGATCCCCGCCGAGCGGTTCGGACTCCGCGACGCAACGGCCCGCGCCAAAAAGGCCGGAAGAGGCAACATCCGCCGGGCCGGACGCTGGGAAATGAGGGACCGGATGCTGGTCGACACCCTGCTCGACAGTTCGGATGCCGATGTCTTTGCCCGCCGCTATCTGGTTGACCAAAAGACCGGTAACCCCCTCAGAACCTATTCCCGCGGGGTTTACAGAGGCGGGTACGGATATTCGCTCCCCGTATTCGTATATATCCGCTGATGAGATTTGTTTTTTTAGAAAAGTTTTCGTATTTTCGCAATCCCTTCGGAGGAAAAATTCATTTTAAAACGCGGTCGAGATGTCGTAACCGCGATTTTTTCGGGTCCGAAGGGTTGATTTTGTGAAATTTTATTTATTTTTATAGATACAATCCAAAATTCAGAAAACTATGGCAGACGTTAAACGAGTCTACACCTTCGGCAACAAAGAGGCCGAAGGAAACGGCAAAATGCGGGAACTGCTCGGCGGTAAGGGCGCAAACCTCGCCGAAATGAACCTCATCGGCATTCCCGTACCCCCGGGCTTCACCATCACCACCGAGGTGTGCGCCGAATATTACAGCCACGGCAAGGAGGCCGTCATCAAACTCCTCAAGCCCGAAGTCGAAAAGGCCATGACCAATATCGAGAAACTTACCGGCATGAAGTTCGGCGACAAGGAGATGCCCCTGCTCGTCTCGGTGCGCTCGGGTGCCCGCGCCTCGATGCCCGGCATGATGGACACGATCCTCAACCTCGGTATGAACGACCAGGCCGTCGAAGCCGTTGCCAAACGCACGGGGAACCCCCGTTTCGCCTGGGACTCCTACCGCCGTTTCGTACAGATGTACGGCGACGTCGTGCTCGGCATGAAACCCGTCTCGAAAGAGGATCACGACCCCTTCGAGGAGATCATCGAGGCCCAGAAGGCCAAAAAGGGCGTGAAAAACGATACCGACCTGACGACCGACGACCTCAAGGAACTCGTCAAGAACTTCAAGGCCGCCGTCAAGAAGCAGACCGGCGAGGACTTCCCCACCAATCCCTGGGATCAGCTCTGGGGCGCCATCTGCGCCGTCTTCGGTTCATGGATGAACGAACGCGCCATCCTCTACCGCAAGCTCAACAACATCCCCGCAGAGTGGGGTACGGCCGTTTCGGTGCAGGCCATGGTATTCGGAAACATGGGAAACAACTCCGCAACGGGTGTCGCCTTCTCGCGTGACGCCGCCACGGGCGAAAACATCTTCAACGGAGAGTATCTGATCAATGCCCAGGGCGAGGATGTCGTGGCCGGTATCCGCACCCCGCAGCAGATTACGATCGAAGGCTCGAAGCGCTGGGCCAAGGCCCAGAACATCTCCGAGGAGGACCGCAAGAGCAAGTATCCTTCGCTCGAAGAGGTCATGCCCGAGGTCTACAAGGAGCTGAACGAAATTCAGCACCACCTGGAGCAGTACTTCACCGACATGCAGGACATCGAGTTCACGATTCAGGACGGCAAGCTCTGGATGCTGCAGTGCCGCAACGGAAAACGCACGGGTGCCGCCATGGTGAAGATCGCCATGGACATGTTGCGCGAAGGCCTGATCGACGAGAAGACCGCCGTATTGCGCTGCGAGCCCGCCAAACTCGATGAGCTGCTCCACCCCGTCTTCGACAAGAAGGCCATCGCTACGGCACAGGTCATCACCAAGGGTCTGCCCGCTTCGCCCGGCGCCGCTACGGGTCCCGTGGTCTTCTTCGCCGAGGATGCCGAGAAGATCTATGCCAAGAGCGGACAGAAAGCCGTTCTGGTGCGTATCGAGACCTCGCCCGAGGACCTCAAGGGTATGCTGGATGCCGCCGGTATCCTCACCGCACGCGGAGGTATGACCTCCCACGCCGCTGTCGTGGCCCGCGGTATGGGCAAGTGCTGCGTATCGGGCGCCGGAGAGCTCCAGATCGACTACAAGGCCCGCACCATTCAGGTCAACGGCTTCACCGTCAAGGAGGGCGACTGGATCTCGCTCAACGGTTCGACCGGCGAAGTCTACCTCGGTCAGGTTGCCACCAAGGCCGCCGACCTGAGTGGCGACTTCGGCAAACTCATGGAACTGGCTGCCAAATACTCGGTACTGAAGGTCCGCGCCAATGCCGACACCCCGAAGGATGCCGCTCAGGCATTCGAGTTCGGCGCCGAGGGCATCGGCCTCTGCCGTACCGAGCACATGTTCTTCGAGGGCGACCGCATCAAGGCCATCCGCGAGATGATCCTCGCCGACGATGAGGCCGGACGCCGCGTGGCCCTGGCCAAGCTGCTCCCGATGCAGCGCGGCGACTTCGAGGGGCTCTTCAAGGCCATGAACGGATATCCCGTGACGGTCCGCCTGCTCGACCCGCCCCTGCACGAGTTCGTGCCCCACGATGAGAAGGGTCAGAAGGAGATGGCTCAGGAAATGGGCGTGCCCCTGCAGAAGATCGTCGCAAAGGTCGAGTCGCTCGCCGAATTCAACCCCATGCTCGGTCACCGCGGATGCCGCCTGGGCAACACCTACCCCGAAATCACCGAAATGCAGGCCCGCGCCATCATCGAGGCTGCCATGAACGTCAAGGCAATGGGCATTCCCGTACACGTCGAGATCATGGTCCCGCTGGTCGGAAACCACAAGGAGCTCCGCTACCAGAAGAACATCATCGACTCGACCGCCGAACAGGTCTTCTCGGAGCGAAACGACAAGATCGACTACATGGTCGGTACGATGATCGAGGTCCCGCGCGCCGCCGTCACCGCCAACCAGATCGCCGAAGTCGCCGAATTCTTCTCGTTCGGTACCAATGACCTCACGCAGATGACCCTCGGATTCTCGCGCGACGACATCGGCAAGTTCCTCCCCGTCTATCTGGAGAAGGGTATTCTGAAGAACGACCCGTTCCAGATCCTCGACCGAAACGGTGTGGGACAGCTGATCCGCGAGGCCGTCTTCAAGGGCCGCGGAACCCGCCCGACGCTCAAGTGCGGAATCTGCGGCGAACACGGTGGAGAACCTTCGTCCGTGGAGTTCTGCCACTACGCCGGTCTCAACTACGTGAGCTGCTCGCCCTTCCGCGTGCCCATCGCCCGCCTGGCTGCCGCTCACGCCGCCCTCAACCAGAAATAATCCGGGCTCTGACCCCTATCGAAAAAACCGCAGTCTTTGGCTGCGGTTTTTTCTTTCGGTTGACAAATCGACAGGATTCGTTGAATTTTCTTGGCCCAAAGTCGGATTTTTGCTATATTTGTTTTCGGTAAACTTTCTGAACACACGTTCAACAAAAACAACGGAAATATGAAAAAGATTCTTCTTTCGGCGATCGCCGCGCTGTTCGCGGTAACGGCAGCATCCGCTCAGGATGCAGGAAACTGGGCTGTGGGACCCCGCATGAACATCTACACCAACACGGGTGACGCCGTAGTCGGGCTGGGAGCATACGGACGCTACAACTTCGACGGAAACTGGCGCATCGAGCCTTCGTTGATGGCGCTGTTGCACGAGGGCTGCTCGCTCGACATCAGTTGCGATGCCCAGTATGTCTTTCATGTGGGAAGCGGATGGCATCTTTACCCTGCTGCCGGTCTGACGGTCAATGACATCGGCCGCTGGGCCGCCGGTCTCAACATCGGAG
>CALUKL010000103.1 GCA_944321195.1 uncultured Alistipes sp. | reverse complement strand
ATCGACGACGAGGGTTATTGGACCGTGAGCCTGGACAACGGAGTCACCGTGACGCGGATCAAGGATGGTAGCGGCAATGATGTTTCGGCATGGCCCATGCTCGACGGCGAACACCAGCCCGATGCTGAAGGCATTACTCCGCAGCTGCGGGTCTCGGCCGACGGCACGTGGGAGGTGGACCTCGGAAACGGCTGGGAGCCGCTGTTGCAGGACGGCAAGCCGGTCAATGCGGTCGGCGAGAATGTGGTCCTGGGCTACAGTTCGGTCTTCAAGACGGTGACGTACGATGAGGAGAACCACCTGTTTACCGTCGAACTCGTTAAGGGAGAGACGTGCTCCTTCCCGGTTTACGATAACTTCTCCCTGACGATCAAAGCCGGAGAGAACGAGACGTTCTTCCTGGGCGAGACGCGGCAGTTCGAGGTCGAGCAGGCGAATGTCGTCGAGGCGGTGATTGTCCCGCTCGAAGGGTGGAAGGCCGTGTTGGAGGAGACGACCCTGACGGTTACGGCCCCGAGCCAGGTGCAGGCGCAGACGGACTTTACGCTGTCGATCGCCGCGACCTCGAAGGAGGGTTATCTGAAGATCGTGCCGTTGAAGCTGACGTTGAAAAACAAAGCTTTGGATGCCAATGCCTGCGAGGCATGGCGAAATTTTAAGGCCGGAACTGCGGAGAACGTACTGCTCGATTTCTCGTATGCCGGTTACAAACACGGAGAGGTAGCTCCGCCGGATGTGTGGGGCCTGGGTTACACGGTTTATGATGTGACCAAGTACGGGCTGGATCCCACGGGTCAGACTTCGTCGCGGCAGGCTTTCATCGACCTGCTGCACTCGCTCAAACTCACCGGAAAGAATGATGCGGGCAGCAACCAGGCCAATGCCAACGCCCTTGCGATCCTCTACTTCCCGGAGGGCGACTACGTGCTGCACGACGAGTCGGACGATGTGAAACGCGATACGCCGCTTTATGACGAGTCGGGAAAGGTTGTGGCGGAATATTCGAGTTCGGATATCATTATTCTGGGCGGCAACTTCGTCATCAAGGGCGCCGGGCGCGACAAGACGCGGATCATCATGAAGACGAAGAACTACCCGGCGACGAGCGACCTGTGGTCGTCGCCCGTGATGCTCAACATCAAGAACAACAGTTCGAAAATCGGTACCGATAAGGACGGGAATGAATATCCGGCGTTGGCGACAGTCACGGGCGATGCGGCAAAGGGCACCTTCTCGGTGGAGGTAGTGTCGACGGCCGGTATCTCGTCGGGCGACTGGGTGATGCTCTACCTGCAGAGCAAGGATGCGGAGTTGGTGGCCAAGGAGCTGGCACCCAAGAGTGTGGACAAACCCGCCATGACCGACATCCAGACGATCTGCGTCTATGACTACCACCAGGTAAAGTCGGTCAGCGGCAATACGGTGACCTTCCATGAGCCGATCATGCACGAGGTCGAGGCGAAATATGGCTGGGAGATTCGTGAATTCCCCCATTACGAGAATGTCGGTGTCGAGGACCTGACGTTCGTAGGCAATGCCAAGGAAGATTTCGGCCATCACGCCTCGTGGGAAGATGACGGTGCTTTCAAGCCTATTCAGATGATGCGTTTGACGAATTCGTGGATGCGTCGTGTCGATTTTGAGAATGTGAGCGAGGCAATGACTTTCTCGTCTGTGGCAAACTGCTCGGCTTACGATATCAATATCACGGGTAACCGCGGACACTCGGCTGTTCGGTCTCAGGCCTCCTCGCGGGTTTTCATCGGCAAGATCATGGACCGGACGAGTGGTAAGGAGTGTCTGGATTCGAGTGGAAAGGAGTTGGGTCCAATGATGGAAAATGCCGGTCAGTACCACGCTTCGGGTGTTTCGAACCAGTCGATGGGTACTGTGCTATGGAACAACACATGGGGCGACGACGCCCTGTTCGAGTCGCACTCCAGGCAGCCGCGGGCCACGCTGGTGGACCGTTGTACGGGCGGGTTCGTACAGTGGCGTTTCGGTGGTGACGTGTCGAATGTTCCGAACCACCTGCGCGACCTGACGATCTGGAACCTCAATGCTACGAAGGTCAAGAGCGACTTCAACGGAGGATTCTTCAAGTGGTGGCTGACGGAAAATGACTGGTGGAAGATCATGCCACCGATCATTGTGGGTTTCCACGGAGCCGGGACGGTCAATTTCGGTGTCTACTCCGAGACGGCCGGAGGCTGGGCCGAATCGGAATCGAGCTCCGACTTGCAGACACTCTATCTCGAAAGCAATGGCACGGCAGTGCAGCCGGAATCGCTTTACGAAGCACAGTTGCGCGAACGCCTGGGTTATGTTCCGGGCTGGCTGAACTCCTTAAAATAGTAACAACACACGATAAATTATGAAAAAGTATCTGATTTTGTTTTTCGTTGCAGCGGCTGCGGCATTTCAGTCGTGCGACAACAACGATGACCTGTGGGATGCGATCGACGACCTGAAGAGCCGCGTCCAGGCCCTCGAAACGCAGGTCGACGCCCTGAACGGCAATGTCGAGGCCTTGCAGACGCTCTATAATGGAGGGGCCACGATCTCCGAGGTGACGGAGGCTGACGGTGCTTATGTCCTCAAGTTGACGGACGGTACGACCCTTACGCTGACCCAGGGCAGCGAGGCCGAGGCCGTGATCCCGGTTGTTTCGATCGACGCGAACGGCAACTGGCAGTATTCGGTCGATGGCGGCAAGAGTTTCATTTCGCTGGGAAAGAATGCCGTTGCCGAAGATGGTGTGACGCCGCAGTTCCGGATCGACGAGGAGACCGGCTGCTGGCAGGTGAACACCACGGGCGAGGAGTCCGGCTGGACGAATGTCGAGAATTCGGCGGGCCAGGATGTCAGTGCCGTAGGCGGTGAGATGACCGACAAGTTCTTCGACAGCGTTCGGGTCGACGGTGACACGCTCTACATCAAACTGCTGGGCAGCGAAGTGGAGTTGGAAGTTCCGATTGTTGCGGATGCACTTTGTGCGATCGTCGACGCCGAAGGCAATCCGATCGAGGAGATCCAGATGTTCGATTCGGGTGTCGAGCGTTCGTTTAACGTGCAGATGCGGGGTATTGACAACACGATTGTGACGGCCCCCGAGGGATGGACAGCCCGTCTGACCGATCCCGTTGACGAGGTCGCCAAACTCTTTGTGAAGGCTCCGGGAACGCTGGCTTCCGCCGGGACGGCCGCTACGCGGGCTACGGCCAATACGTCGCAGGATGTGGCCATTCTGGCGACTTCGGGCAAGTATTCGTTCATTTCGAAGATTCAGGTCCAGAGCACGGGCGTCGAGGCCGAGCCTCCTACGGTTACCTCGGTGACGCCGTCCGCGACGGTTCAGCCGACGGACGTGACTTTGACGTTCGACGTGCAGATTGCCAATGCCGACGGCTGGAAATATATCTGCCAGAAGTCGGATGCTGAGGCCCCGGATGCAGCGAAGGTTTTTGCTGAGGGTACGACTGCTTTGGGGACGAGCGTGACGGTCGAGGGGCTTGAAGCAGAGACGGAGTACACGATCTATGTGGTAGCTTATATCGGCGAGCAGTACAGTGAGGTTTCCACGGCTACGGGTACGACGGCTGCCGAGCCTGTAGATCCGAACGACTACTACATGGCAGGAGTCGAGATTAACGGCACCCGTTATGACAAGGACAGCGAGGGCGCGGCTTTGTATACGGCATCGGAGCCTGTTAGCTCGCTTTCAGTGGATCGAGATACAAAAGTATATTTCTTGGATGGTACCGAGGCTGATAATATATTTATGAATCCGGCAACGGTTTATCTGTCTGACCAATCAATTTTTGTAGGTCGTAATAAACTGAAGAAGACGAAACTGCAGATAGGCGGGCGTTTTGATATGCAAAACCGGAATGCAATTTTCGGATTTAAGAATCTGGAGATTGACATGACACAAGGTTTGGATAACAACTGTTATCTGGGCCTTACTGGTGACGCAAGAGTTGGAGGTGCAAAGACTCTTTTGTTTGAGGATTGCGATATTACCATCGGGGCCAATAAGAATTTGTTAAGAACATTTAGCAATTCTCCGGCCGACGGATATATCGAGCAGATCATATTCCGGAACTGCAAGATCGGAATCGATTTTACTCAGTTAACAAGTAGTTCGTATGCATTCTTCCAAGTGGGAGAAGGACATCTGTCTACTGGTATTACTGAATTCCGAGGAATTGTATTTGAGAACAATGTGATTTATGCTAAGGCTGGGACTGTCAAACCCGTTTCGCTGTTCTATCATAAGTGGGTATCGGGATCATATACCGCAAATCTGTCGATTGAGTTTGTAAACAACTCGACGGGCGATATATTGGGGTATACCTCAGGACAACCGGGCCATGCGTTGTTTATTCTCGGAGGATGTGCAGAGGTTACATTCAGCAAAAATCTGATATACAGCACGCAGAAGCAGAATCCGAATGCAATAATCATTCTGGCTGGTGGCAGTTACCCCACAACTGTGAATTCTGCGGCTAATGATAACAGGTATTACAATACAAATACTACAAGTTCATATGCGTATAAGTTGTTCAGCACTGCTACTGGTGGGAGTATTACTGCAGAGACTCTACCTGCCGGGATGTCTAATGTGGTAATCTATAGGACTGATAATCTCATTGACGAGGTTGATCTTTCGACGGGAACTATCAAACCTACGGCGGAACATGCTGCTTACGGCTCCTCGCTCGAATAACGAAACACGCTGATACAAATAAAGGCTGCCCATTTGGGCAGCCTTTATTGTTTGTTTTTGTTTGTGCTTGGGCGATCCTGGATTCCCGCTTTCGCGGGAATGACCGGTCTAAGAGACCGGTTTTAGGGGCGAAAGAAAGCCCGAAAGGATCGGTAGCAAATCATCGCTCCCGACCGACGGCCGTATGCGGATTCACGCTTCGGAAACTGCTAAAGGCCCAGCAGCCCATAGAACCCCCTTTCTTAAAGGGGCTGTTGTCAGTCGATCCAGCTCGTGAGGAGCTTCATCGTGCCGTCGGGCACCATGCGCAGCGACTGCGCCGAAGCCGGAACCAGCACCGTCTCTCCCTGATGCACCGGAACCGTTTCGCCTCGGTCGTCGGTCAGCGTGCCGTGCCCTTCGAGACACATCACCACCACGAACGAATCCCGTGCCGAAAGGTCGAGCGTCTGCTCGCGGGTCAGATCGAAGAGCGACGTCGTGAAGTAGGGGCACGCAACCAACTCGACCCGTGTGTCGCGTTCCGGGGTGTAGTGCGTCCGGTAATCGGGCAGCACGGTATAGTCGATGGCCCCTTTGGCCTGCTCGGTGTGCAGTTCGCGGGGTTTGCCGTCGGCGCCCACCCGCCCGTAATCGTAGATGCGGTAGGTGATGTTCGAAGTCTGCTGAATCTCGGCGATGAATGACCCCGAACCGATGGCGTGCACGCGTCCCGCAGGCAGGAAGAAGACATCCCCCGGACGGATGGCATACCGGGCCAGCAGGTCGGTGATGGTGTTGTCGGCGACGCTGGCTTCGTACTCCTCGGGGGTTACCTGCTTCGAGAAGCCCGACAGCAGGTGGGCTCCCTCGTCGGTCGAGACGACGTACCACATCTCGGTTTTGCCCTTCGAGCGGTGGCGCTCCCAGGCGAGTTCATCGTTGGGGTGCACCTGGATCGAGAGGTCCTGGCGCGCGTCGATGAACTTGATCAGCAGCGGGAATTCGTTGCCGAATCGCTCGTAGTTGGCTTTTCCCAGCAGCGCGGCGCCGTGACGGGCCAGCAGGTCGGGGAGTTTCGTCCCGGCTTCGGGGCCTTCGGCCACGACGGACTCGTTGCCCTCGACCCCCGAGAGTTCCCAGCTCTCGCCGATGTTGTGCTGGTCGGTGGCGATCTGTTTGTAGGGGGCGATCTTTTCGCCGCCCCAGATCAGGGATTTCAGAATCGGTTGGAACTTATACATGTTTTTGTGTCGTTATGCGTTGTTTTGTGCGTCCAGTTGGCTCAGTGCGAAGGCGTAGGCGCCGACCGAGATGGCGCGGCTGGCGCCCAGTTTGGAGATCGTCACGCCGATGCGTTTCTGCGGATCGTAGGCTACGTAGCGATCCGTGCCGTAGACCTTGAGCGTGCGGTTATCGCCGCGTGCGAATTCGAGGAATTCGGCCTCGTCGTCCAGGTCATAGACCTTCATCTGCACACGGTTGAGTTCGTTGCCGTCGAACTGGTGGATCTTCGAGCGCAGTTCGCGCAGGAGGCTCGGCATGATCCACTTCCGGGCTGCGGTGATGCCGCCTCCGATGACGATCAGGCCGTCGATCAGCGTCACGGCCGTGGCCATGGCGTCACCGGCCACTTCGCCGAACTCCGCGAAGGTCTTCTGTGCGGCTTCCGCATCGCCCGGGCGTTTGCCGTCGGCGATATCGCAGATATCCTTCGGTTCGAGTCCGTGGTTGGGATTGCCGGTTAGCTCGCCGTAGACGCGCTTGATGGCCCGCACGGCCACGCCATCCTCGACGATGATGTCGGGGAACTTCTTGTGCTTCAGGCAGAAGGTCTCCACGCAGGAGTTGTCGCCGCGGTTCAGGCGGTTGTCGACGACGATGCCGATTCCGAATCCCGTGCCGAAGGTGTAGCCGAGGAGGTTTTTGTAGCGTTTCGGGCTGTGGAGGGCTTCGAGCCGGGCGTTGATTTCGGGCAGGGCGCCGCCCAGGGCTTCACCGTAGGCGAACAGGTCGCCGTCGTTGTTGATGAAGACCGGGATTCCGAACGTCGCTTCGAGGAAGGGTCCCAGGGCCACGCCGTCGCGGAACGACGGGAAGTTGGGCAGGAAGCCGCCGATGATGCCGTTCGGATAGTCGGCCGGGCCGGGGAATGCGAAGCTGATGGCGACGGGTTTCTCCGGGAGTCGGGCGATGACCTGTCGGAAACCGTCGACCATCGTGGCGAGGCACTCGTCCAGATTGTCGGCGTGCGACGGCATGGTGATGGGTTCGACGATGAACTGGTTGGCCTGCATGGCTCCGAATACGAAGTTCGTGCCGCCGGCGTCGAGGGTGATGACCACCCGGTTGTCATGACTGTACATATCAGGTCTTGGTTGGTTTATACGGATTTTTATCCCCCAAAGATAGGAATTTTTGCCCGCACCGCCAAGCCGAAAGGGGCGAAGCGCATAAAAAACGAAATCCGGAGGCTGCAGCTTCCGGATTTCGCGGGTTGTGATGCCGTTCTTTGGCGGCGGAGGGTCAGATTTCGTGGGTGAGATCGGTGTTGTGCACGCCCAGTACGGCACGTCCCGAGGGGTCGTTGCAGTTGGCGAAGGACTGGTCCCAGGCCAGCGCTTCGGCCGTGCTGCACGCCACCGAGGGCACCGAAGGCACGCACGCCGCGGCCGTCTGCGAGGGAAAGTGCTCCTCGAAGATCGAGCGGTAGTAGTACTCCTCCTTGTTCTGCGGCGGGTTGACAGGGAAGCGCTCGGCGGCGTGCTCCATTTCGCGGTCCGAAACCGCCTCGGAGGTGATCCGCTTCAAGGTGTCGATCCAGCCGTAACCCACGCCGTCGGAGAACTGCTCCTTCTGCCGCCAGACGATCTCTTCGGGGAGCATCTCCTCGAAGGCCTTGCGGAGCACCCACTTCTCGATGCGGCCCTTTCCGGCCATCTTCGCCGCGGGGTTCAGACGCATGGCCACGTCGAGGAACTCCTTGTCGAGGAACGGCACGCGACCCTCGACGCCCCACGCCGCCAGCGATTTGTTGGCCCTGAGGCAGTCGTAGAGGTGCAGACGGCCGATCTTGCGCACGGTCTCCTCGTGGAAGGCCTGCGCGTTGGGCGCCTTGTGGAAGTAGAGGTATCCGCCGAAAATCTCGTCGGCGCCCTCGCCCGAGAGGACCATCTTGATACCCATCGACTTGATGACCCGCGCCAGCAGGTACATCGGCGTCGAGGCGCGGACCGTGGTCACATCGTAGGTCTCGATGTAGTAGATCACGTCGCGGATGGCATCCAGCCCCTCCTGGATCGTGTAGTGGATCTCGTGGTGGACCGTACCGATGTGGTCGGCGACCTTGCGGGCCGCGGCCAGGTCGGGCGACCCGGCCAGCCCCACGGCGAAGGAGTGCAGCTGCGGCCACCAGGCCTCTTCACGGCCGCCGCTCTCGATGCGGCGGTCGGCGAACTTCTTGGCCACGGCCGAGATGATCGACGAGTCGAGCCCTCCGGAGAGCAGCACGCCGTAGGGTACGTCGGACATCAGTTGCCGCTTCACGGCATCCTCCAGGGCTGTGCGGAGCGTGGCAATATCGGCCGGGTTCTCCTTCACGGCGTCGTAGTCGAACCAGTCGCGCCGGTACCAGCGGACCATCCTGCCCTCCTTCGACGACCAGTAGTGCCCGGGCAGGAAGGGCTGGATCGTGGTGCAGACCCCTTCGAGGGCCTTCAGTTCCGAGGCGACGTAGAACTGCTCGTCGCGGTCCCAGCCGATGTAGAGCGGAATGACGCCGATCGGGTCGCGGGCGATGAGATATTCGTCGTGCTCGATGTCGTAGAGCGCGAAGGCGAAGATGCCGCTGATCTTTTCGAGCAGTCCGATCCCGAGTTTTCGGTAGAGCGGGAGGATGACCTCACAGTCGGACCCGGTCAGGAATTCATACTCTCCGGCCAGTTCGGCGCGGATCTCCTGGTGGTTGTAAATCTCCCCGTTGACGGCCAGGACGAGCTTCCCGTCGCGGCTGTACAGGGGTTGCCGACCCGACTGGGGGTCGACGATCGAGAGCCGTTCGTGCGAAAGAATCGCCCGCTGTCCGCAGTAGATTCCCGACCAGTCGGGGCCGCGGTGGCGAATCTGTTTCGACATTTTCAGCACCTGGGTGCGCAACGCATCCGACTGTTGCCGGATGTCGAACAATCCTACAAATCCGCACATGCCGTTCAGTTGTTTTCGGGTCTGAGTTTACGGACGACGGCTCCGGCCTGCCACATTTCGCTTTCGCGCATTTCGCGCAACTCCTCGTTGAGCTTCGTGCGGTAATCGGGCTTGCTGTTGGAGTCGATCGAGATCTGGGCTTCGTTCCCGCTGCGGACGCTCTCGTAGAGCTCCTCGAAGACGGGTTTCGTGGCGTCGCGGAAGCGCTTCCACCAGTCGAGTGCACCGCGCTGTGCCGTGGTCGAGCAGTTGGCGTACATCCAGTCCATGCCGTTTTCGGCAACGAGCGGCATGAGCGACTGCGTGAGCTCCTCAATGGTCTCGTTGAAGGCCTCCGAGGGGGTGTGTCCGTGGGCGCGGAGCGTGTCGTACTGGGCGGCGAAGATACCCTGGATGGCACCCATCAGCGTGCCGCGCTCACCCGTGAGGTCGGAGTAGACCTCGCGCTGGAAGTCGGTCTCGAAGAGATAACCCGAGCCGACGCCGATGCCGAGTGCGATGACGCGCTCCATGGCGTGCCCCGTGGCATCCTGGAAGACGGCGTAGCTGGAGTTCAGACCGCGGCCCTGGAGGAACATGCGGCGCAGCGACGTTCCCGAACCCTTCGGGGCAATCAGGATCACATCGACGTCGGCCGGCGGAATGATGCCCGTGCGCTCCTTGTAGGTGATGCCGAATCCGTGCGAGAAGTAGAGGGCCTTGCCGGGGGTGAGGTGCTTCTTGATCGTGGGCCATACGGAGATCTGTCCAGCATCGGAGAGCAGGTACTGGATGATCGTACCACGCTCGGCGGCCTCTTCGATCTCGAAGAGCGTCTCGCCCGGCACCCAGCCGTCGGCCACGGCCTTGTCCCAGCTCTTCGAGCCCTTGCGCTGTCCGACGATCACGCGGAATCCGTTGTCACGCAGGTTGAGCGACTGCCCGGGGCCCTGCACGCCGTAGCCGATGACGGCGATGGTTTCGTCCTTGAGGACCTCACGAGCTTTCTCCAGCGGGAACTCTTCCCGCGTTACGACGTTCTCTTCGACGCCGCCGAAATTGATCTTTGCCATAGTCTTATGAATGTTGGTTTGTTTGTATAAATAGCTGTTTCGGGGGGCGGACCCGCGATTCAGACCTCCTGCCGGACCTGTTCGGGGCTTTTCCGCATCTTCTCCAGTTCTTCGAGGTACTCGTTCAGCAGCTCGCGTTTCGACTTGATGACGGCCACCGTTCCGCTGCGCACGAACTGCTGCACGCCGTAGGGCTGCAACAGGTGGAACAGTTCCTGGGTTTCGCTCTTGTGCCCGGTCTTCTCGACGACGATGTAGTCGGTGTCGATCTCCAGAATACGGACGTTGTGCTTGCGGACGAGCTGTTCGACATTGTGGCTGCGCGTGACCTTGTAGAGGGCGATCTCCTGCTGCACGACCTCCTCGGGGGTGTAGACGAAGGTTTTCAGCACGTCGATCTTCTTTTCGACCTGCCGGATGACCTTGGCCACCGTTTCGGGGGTCGTTCGCACGACGATCGTGAATTTGTGAATACCCTTCAGGGCGGATTCCGAGGTCGTAAGGCTCTCGATGTTGACGTTCCGGCAGGTGAAAACCGTGGTGATCTGGCTCAGCAGACCCACCTTGTTCTCCGAAAATACGGTGATGATGTATTCCTGTTCCATATCCAAGCTCTGCATTTTATTCGAGACGGATCTCCGCAACCGGGGCTCCGGCCGGGACCATCGGGAAGACGTTGTCCTCGCTTTCGACGCGCACCTCCAGCAGGAAGGCGCCCTGCGACTCCTTCATTTCGGCCACGGCACCGGCGAGCTCCTCGCGGCGTTCGACGCAGCGGTATCCGAGGCCGTTGGCGCGGGCGATCAGGCCGAAATCGGGGTTCACCAGTTCGGTGAAGGAGTAGCGGGAGCCGTAGAAGAGTTCCTGCCACTGGCGGACCATGCCGAGGAAGGAGTTGTTCAGCAGTACGATCTTTACGGGGACCCGCGACTGGAAGATCGTCCCCAGCTCCTGAATGGTCATCTGCAACCCTCCGTCGCCGACGAAGAGGACGACATCGCGCTCCGGGGCCCCGAGTTTGGCGCCGATGGCTGCCGGGAGCCCGAACCCCATCGTGCCGAGGCCTCCCGAGGTGACGAGGCTCCGCGTGCGGCGGAATCCGAAGTAGCGGGCGGCGAACATCTGCTGCTGCCCGACATCGGTGACCAGCACGGCATCGTTGTCGTAGGCCCGGGCCACCGTATCCACGGCTTCGCCCATGCGGATCCGGCCTTCCGCGGGATGGAGGGCGGGACGGATCACCCGTTCCTGTTCGATGCGGTCGCAGGCGCGGAACTCCGCGATCCAGTCTCCGTGGTCGCGGCGGCGGATGCGTGCGGTCAGCAGGGGCAGGGTCTCCCGCACGTTGCCCGCCACGGGGACATCTGCCTGAATGATCTTTCCGATCTCCGCGGGGTCGATCTCCAGATGGATCACCTTGGCGTTTTCGCCGAAGTGTGCCGGATTGCCCGTCACGCGGTCGTCGAAGCGCATTCCTATGGCGATGAGCAGGTCGCAGTCGCGGTTGAGGATGTTGGGGCCGTAGTTTCCGTGCATTCCCAGCATCCCGACGTACTGCGGCGAATCGGTCGGCACGGCCGACAACCCCAGCAGGGTCGAGGCGACGGGCATTCCGCTTTTGGCGAGGAACTCCTGCAGTTCAGCCTCGGCATTCCCGAGGAGGACCCCCTGTCCCACCATGACCAACGGGTGCTTCGCCTCATCGATCAGGCGTGCGGCCTGTTCGATGCAGGCCGGGTTGGGCTGCGGGACGGGCACGTAGCTGCGGATCGAGACGAGTTTCTCGTAGCGGAACGGTGCGATGCCGCACTGGGCGTCCTTCGTGATGTCGACGACCACCGGCCCGGGGCGTCCCGAGCGGGCCACGTAGAAGGCTTTGGCGATGGCTGCGGGAATATCCTCGACCCGTTTGACCTGGCAGTTCCATTTCGTGACGGCCTGGGTGATCCCGACGAAGTTGGTCTCCTGGAAGGCGTCGGTCCCGAGCAGTTCGGAGCCGACCTGTCCGGTGACGAGCACCAGCGGCGTGGAGTCCATCAGGGCGTCGGCGAGTCCCGTGACGGTGTTCGTGGCGCCGGGGCCCGAAGTGACCAGGCAGACGCCCACGCGCCCGCTGACCCGGGCATATCCCTGCGCGGCGTGTACGGCGCCCTGCTCGTGGCGCACGAGGATGTGGCGCAGTCGGTCGCGGTAGTCGTACAGCGCGTCGTAGACGGGGATGATGGCCCCGCCGGGGTAGCCGAAAATGGTGTCGACGCCTTCGATCAGGAACGATTCGAGCAGGGCCTGCGAACCTGTCATCAGGGGCTCGCAGGCTGTTTGTTGCGCGTCGGGAGTGGAGGTATTCATGGTTGGATCGGGATTATTCGGGGTTGGATCGGGATTCGGCTTTTTAGGCTTCGTCATCGAGGATGCGCACGGCGCCCTTGTCCGCCGAGCTGACCAGCCGGGCGTAGGCTCTCAGCGATTTGGGGACCTTGCGGTCGCGGGCTGCCGGGCGGAAGTGCTCCTGAGCGGCCATGCGTGCGGCGATCTCCGCGTCGTCGACCAGCAGGCGGATCGAACGGTTCGGGATGTCGATTTCGATCTCGTCGCCCGTGCGGACCACGGCGATCTCGCCGCCCGAAGCGGCCTCCGGGGAGACGTGTCCGATCGAGAGCCCCGACGTACCGCCCGAGAAGCGTCCGTCGGTGATCAGCGCGCAGGCCTTGTCGAGGTGTTTCGACTTGAGGTACGACGTGGGGTAGAGCATCTCCTGCATTCCCGGGCCGCCCTTCGGGCCCTCGTAGCGGATGACGACCGCCTCGCCGGGCTTGACTTCGTCGTTGAGGATTCCGTGCATGGCCTGCTCCTGCGATTCGTAGACGCGGGCGGCACCGCGGAAGACGAAGAGCTTTTCGTCGACCCCGGCGGTCTTCACGACGCAGCCCGAGCGGGCGATGTTGCCCGTCAGGACGGCCAGGCCGCCGTCGCGGAAGTAGGCATGTGCGATGTCGCGGATGCAACCCTCGGCGCGGTCGGTGTCGAGCGTGTCGTAGTAGCAGTGCTGCGATCCCAGCTCGCGGCTGTAGTGGCCGGCGGGGGCGCTCAGCGAGCGGCGCCGGGCCGCATCCGAGGCCGTGGGGCTGAGGATGTCGCACGCCGCGATGGCCTCGCCGAGCGTGCGACCGTCGACCCGCTGCACCGAGGTGTCGAGCAGCCCGCCGCGGTCGAGTTCGCCGAGGATGGCGAAGATGCCGCCTGCGCGGTTGACGTCCTGGATGTGGTAGAGGGAGTTGGGCGCCACCTTGCAGAGCACCGGCACGCGCCGTGAGAGGCGGTCGATGTCCTGCATCGTGAAGTCCACGCCGGCTTCGTGTGCCACGGCCAGCAGGTGCAGGACCGTGTTGGTCGAGCCGCCCATGGCGATGTCGAGCGACATGGCGTTCTCGAAGGCGGCCTTCGAGGCGATCGAGCGGGGCAGGACGCTCTCGTCCCCCTCGAAGTAGTAGCGTTCGGCATTGCGCACGATGAGAGCTGCGGCGTCCTCGAAGAGCTGGCGGCGGTTGGCGTGTGTGGCGACGATCGTGCCGTTGCCGGGGAGCGAGAGCCCGAGGGCCTCCGTGAGGCAGTTCATCGAGTTGGCGGTGAACATGCCCGAGCAGGATCCGCAGCCGGGGCAGGCGCTGCGTTCGACTTCGGCGATCTGCTCGTCGGAATACTTCGCATCGGCCGACATGACCATGGCGTCGATCAGGTCGAGATGGCGATCGCCGAAGCGTCCGGCCTCCATCGGGCCTCCGGAGACGAAGATCGTGGGGATGTTGAGCCGCATGGCGGCCATCAGCATTCCGGGCGTGATCTTGTCGCAGTTGGAGATGCAGACCAGGGCGTCGATCATGTGTGCGTTGGCCATGTATTCGACGCTGTCGGCGATGATTTCGCGTGAGGGCAGCGAGTAGAGCATTCCGTCGTGTCCCATGGCGATTCCGTCGTCGATGGCGATGGTATTGAATTCAGCGGCGAAGCAGCCGAGGTTTTCGATGCGTTGTTTGACCAACTGGCCGATTTCGTGCAGGTGGACGTGTCCGGGCACGAGCTGCGTGAAGGAGTTCGCGATGCCGATGACGGGGCGTCCGAAGTGTTCTTCGCGCATACCGTTTGCGCGCCAGAGGCTGCGGGCTCCGGCCATGCGGCGTCCCGAGGTGGTAATGGCGCTTCTGAGCGAGTGTTTCATCTTTTGCGGTTCCATTGGTTGAGGGGCGTCAGGGCCTCGAAAATCGAAAAAACCTTTCTCCGTCGGGAGAAAGGTTTTTTCGATCCATCGAACAGGTGCGTCACCTTTCTCCCGTTATCTTTTCAAGGATCACGAGCAGCACGTTAATGATGACGTTATTCGAATGATTCGAGGCGATCATGCCGTTTTTTTCGTTTTGTTCGGAAACAAAGATAGGGAACTAATTCGGGATGCGCAAATAATTTTCTAAAGAAATTTAATAACATGGCGATTTGGAAGTATTTTCTTTGATTCTGCTTTCGGATTGCCTGAATATGGACTTGTTCGTTACGATTTGTAACTGCTTTTTGGAGCTGTTCGGCCTTTTGGGCGGTGATTTTCCGGATTCGGGGCACCGGACCGACCCCGGACCGGCCCCGGACTTTCGATTTTCGAGGCCGATCACCGGTGCAGTACCCTGTTTGTCACCCTTATATATAAGGTGTGAGCCTCGGAACGGGCGGACTGCTTACGAATTGTTACCGGGGATTTGGATTATTAAAATATTTGTTTTATATTTGCCCTTGATGAAACTTCAGAGACTCCATACGACGCACGGTGAAGGACACGGGATTTTCGGTGTCCGGACTGGTTGTGGAGTCGCCCCTCATTGCGTGACCATCGCTTCCGCGACGTTTACCGCCACTACTACCACCACCACCCCTGTGGGGGTCGAGTAGTCTATATTCCGTCGCATCGTCGTATGCCTATTCCGGCCCAGGTTGCCGGAGCGGAAAACAGGGTAACAGCAAAATTCTCCGGTCAACATCCGAAACTGACAAGCTCCAGATGCAGCGTTATCTGCGCGGGGCCGGGACAGGAGGGGGGGGGAACCTCGACATCGGTCGACCCTTCCTCGATTTTCGGGCTTCGGATCATCCCGGAGCAGTTCCACAAACGATTGGTTTCATTAAAAAACGAAAATTCACCATGAAACATATCAAGGTTTTTGCCCCGGGAACGGTGGCCAATCTGGGATGCGGGTTCGATGTGATGGGCCTGACCCTCGACGGAGTGGGCGATCTGCTGGAGGTGGGTGTCGAGCCCGATGCCGAAGGGCTCTCGATCCGCAACGACAGCGGTGTCGATCTGCCCGCCTCGCTCGATGACAACGTCATCACGCCGGCCGTTCGGGCGATGCTCGAAGCCTACGGCCGCCCCGTGCGGGTTGAGATCCGCCTGCTCGAAAAGATCGTTCCGGGGAGCGGGATCGGATCGAGTGCGGCCTCGTCGGCTGCGGCCGTCTACGGCATCAACGAACTGCTGGGGCGTCCCTTCTCGGGCAAGCAGCTTGTGGAGTTCGCCATGCAGGGCGAGGCGCTACTGGGCGGCACGGCTCATGCCGACAACGTGGGCCCGGCGCTGCTGGGCGGCGTGGTGCTGATCCGCGGTTACGAACCCTTCGACATTGTGCGCCTGCCGGTCCCCGATAACTTTTTCTACGCCGTGGCGCACCCGGCCATCGTCGTCAGTACGAAGATGGCCCGCGAGGTCCTTCCGCGCGAAATCTCGCTGTCAAGTGCCGTAAAACAGTGGGGCAATGTCGGCGGACTGGTTGCCGGATTCGCCCTGCGCGACGTGGCTCTGATCGGCCGTTCGATGCACGACGCCGTGGTGGAACCCTACCGCAAGGGCTTTATTCCCGACTACGATGTCTTGAAGGCGAGTGCGTTGGACGAAGGGGCCCTGGCGCTGAATATCGCCGGATCGGGCCCTTCGGTTTTCGCCCTGGCCTCGGATTATGCGGTTGCCTGCCGGATTGCCGACCGGATGAAGGCGCACTTCGCCGAACGCGGCATCGCCTGCGATACCTATGCGGGTCGGGTGTCGAATGCGGGAGCACGGGTTGTCGAATCATAAAAACGCAAGGCCATGAAATTTTACAGTACAAGGGACCGGGAGCGGAAACAGGCCTGTACGCTCCGGGAAGCGGCCATGATGGGCCTGGCACCCGACGGCGGACTTTTCGTTCCGGAACGGATTCCGCAGGCCGATCTGGCCGAGGCGGAGCGCCGGGCCGCGGAGTCATACGGCTCTTTGGCGAGCTACCTGGCAGGCCTCTTTTTCGGGGATGATTTCGATATGCAGGCGTTGCGCCGCGAACTGGAGTCATTGTATGACTTCCCGGTTCCGTTGCGCAGGGTGGGGCGGAGCCGCTATACGCTGGAACTCTTCCACGGCCCGACCTGCGCCTTCAAGGACTTCGGTGCGGGATTCATGGGCCGGGTCGTCGGGCTGCTGGGTGCGGCCGGTGAGCGGCTCGTCATCCTCACGGCCACGTCGGGAGATACGGGCAGCGCCGTGGCGCACGGGTTCTACAACGTGCCGGGCGTCGACGTCGTGGTGCTCTACCCCGAGGGGAAGATCAGCCGCCTGCAGGAGTGCCAGATGACGGCCCTTGGGGGCAATATCCATCCGTTGCGCGTGGCCGGGACGTTCGACGACTGCCAGCGGCTGGTGAAGGAGCTCTTTGCCGACGGGGCGTTCCGTCGCCGCCGCCGGGTGACGTCGGCCAATTCGATCAACCTGCTGCGGTGGATTCCCCAGGCGTTCTACTACTTCTACGGCTACTTCCTTTGGCGGCGTGAGACGGGCGGCGACCATCCGACGATCGTCGTTCCGAGCGGCAATTTCGGCAACCTGGCGGCGGGGATGCTGGCGCAGCGGATGGGGCTTCCGGTCGGGGGTTTCGTGGCGGCGTCGAACATCAACGACGTGGTTCCGGAGTTCCTGCGCACGGGTCTCTACCGTCCGCGGCCCTCGATCCAAACTCCGGCCAGCGCCATGGACGTGGGAGCTCCGAGCAATTTCGAACGGATGCTGTGGCTGTGCGGCGGGGATTCCGAGGCTTTGCGGGCGGAGTTGACGGGTTTCCGGTGTGACAATGCCAGTATCCGGCGGACGATCGATGAGTTGTACGAACGGACCGGTTATCTCTCGGATCCGCACAGTGCCGTGGGATATGCGGCGTCGATGGCGGTCGGGAAGCCGGGCTTCTACCTCTCGACGGCACATCCTGCGAAGTTCGGCGAGGTGATCACTTCGGTAACGGGGGCGCGGATCCAGCTGCCCGCACGGCTGGAGAGGTTGACGCAGCGTCCGCAGCATTCGGACCCGTTGGCCGTGGACCTTGCGGCGCTGGAGGCGTTCGTCGAGCAGGTATGAGCGATGCGTGCCGATTAGCGTGAGGACAGTCCGTTTTGAAAAAGGGCATCCCCGGTCCGGAATCCGGATCGGGGATGCCCTTTTTATGCCTTTTGCGGGGCGTTTCAATTCACTCCCAGTCGGAGATGCGAATTGAAATACATACTCTTATTCCAAGCCTTTGCCATGCTTCCCGTGCAGCCCTTCTTTCCCGACGGCCTCTCCCAGAGCGTCGAGCATTCCGTATCCGAATCGATTGTCGGGCAGGAGGTAGTGACCCTCGCTCCACTCGTTGAAGCAGGCGATGGTGACGAACCGCGGCACTTCGGGATGCTGGTTCAGGTAGACGAACGATGACTGTACGAAAGCCTTGAATGCTGCCGGGCTCTCGTTCACGAAGATTGTGCAACCGGGCCATGCTTTGCGGTTGGGCTTCTCCGGCCGTACCGAGGGCTTTACGTAGCGCGGCGTGGAATCCCATCCGGCACCGATAGCCGGTACGTAGGGGATGTCGAAGTCGCGGTGGTGTTCGGGCCAGAGTTTATAGGCTACGTCGGCTGCCACGATGCCATAGTCGGGAAGTTCGATTTCGTTCGGCTGGAAGCGTCCGGCGATCCAGTCCAGCGGGTTGTACGAACCCACGGTGTTGTAACCGGCGGCCTTCATGTTCCTTGAACTGAATCCCGTGATATGGAAGTGGATGCCCGGATGTCCGAGTTTCTGGGCCAGAGCCCGTAACTCGGAGAAGAGTTTTTGCACACCCTCCAGTCCGAGTTTCTGTTCGAGACGGTTGGCATCCCAGATGCAGATGACGGGTTTGCCGTCGATCTTCCAGTAGTTCGGCTGGTTGAAGTAGCGGGTGACGATGTACGAAAGGCTGCGGAACGCCTCCTCGTAGGAGAAGTCCGGAGCATCGAAACTGGGCGGATAGGCATTTCCGCCGTCAGTGCGTTTCGTGGGGTAGAGAATGTACCAGGGGTGGTTGGTCCACATGCAGGCGAATTTCACGTCGTTGCGGTTGTCGGCTTCGAGGAAGCCCTGTTCGAGTGCTTCATGCAGGCAGGGTTTTCCGTCGTACCAGTACCAGTCCCACAACAGGACATCGATTCCGCTTTGTTTGCAAAGTTTGTTGTAGACTTCCCAGGTTGAGGGAAGGCTTTCGTCGAGCTCTCCCAGCAGCGGGGTCCTTGGCTGCTGGTGCCCTTCGAACCAGGGTCTTGCACTGCGGATAAGGTTATATTCGGTCCATCCCGGAGCATAGATCTTGTTGTGGAGAGCCGAGGCGTGGTAGTTCGGGAAGACGTAGGCGGCTACTTCGAGTCCTTCGGGCTTTTTCAGCAGATCGGGATTCCCTGCCAGCGTCTGCAGATCGTCGGGAAGCCGGTATACCGTCTGTTTCTGGGATTCGGAACGTTTCTGTCGGGCTTTGTTCTGGGCCAAACCCGAGAAAATACCGGCCGTAGTTGCGGCGAGCAGCAACAGGGCTGCGATTTTGATCGATTGGCTTTTCATAATCGTATCGAAGTGTTAGTGTTTGGCTTGCGGTTCGATTTTCGTGGGTTGGGGACCCATGTAGGAGTATTTCATGCCGCCGAAGTCGATCACGATCTTCTGGATCATCATGCCCGGGTGTGCGGCGAAGATGCGGACCGTGTGTTTGCCCGGTTCGGAGATCATGTGCGAGGTCTTGTTGATGCGGCAGTTGCGCATGATGCTCTGAATCCAAAGCGTACTGTAGTAGGGAGCTCCGGCTTCGGGCAGATAGACGGGACTGCGGTCGACCATCACCCCGTAACGAGACCCGTGTTCGTTGTCGAGCGGGAACAGCGGGACCATGTAGGTATATACATCCACGGGTCCGGTCGAGAAGGAGTAGAAATCGTATTCGAGCATCGGGTAACGGTCGAGCGGAGCCGGGGCCACGTAGTTCGAGGTCAGCTCTAGGCTGGGGTAGTAGTCCGCCTTGGCAAAGGGATCGCCTAACTGTACGACCGTATCCTCGAATCCGTAGCGGGCGATCTTGTCGAAGGTGATCCCGTGTCGTTCGAATTTGCGATGGAAGCCCGCGGCGTCGATCGAAACCACGCCGTTGTCTTCCACGTAGAGTCCTGCCAGGCTGTCGCGGCAAATCTCCTCCGGATTGAAGGCCGAGACGAGTACGGTTTCCCGACTCCCGGCCCCTTCAAATTCGATTTGTGCACAGAGGTTACGCCCTTTTGGGGCCTGTTCCCAGTCGATCGAGACGTTCACACGCTCCTCATACGGGGTTTTACCGTTCATTTTGTCGAGTTTGATCCACGGTTCGGAGACTTGCGCCTTCCACTCCAGATCTCCGCGCCCTGTATTGAACACGTCGATATAATAGGAGTGGTCGGTGAAGGGATTGAAGCAGGGCAGCGTATGGTAGTTGCCCATTCCCGTGCGGAGCGTCTCACTCTCGGCATGGATGCCCAGTCCGGGTTTGGCGGCGGGTTCCACGCTCTTCATGGGCGGGACATAGATATCCCTCCAACCTCCTTGTGCCAAAGTCATCATGTAGCGCCATTTGCCATCCTTGAGTTCGTTGTACTCCTTCGTGATGCGGCGCAGTTCTTCGACGATTCCGTTTACGCGCTCCCGAACCTGGTTGGCGGACACACGGCCCTGTGCGGCATACCAGCGGTTGCGTTGTGCTTCGAGGATGGCGATGTTGAGCAGAGCGGCACCCTTGACCGGGTAGTAGACAAGCTGGAAGAATCCGGGCTTCGCCGCATCGTCCAGATTGGCGTAGATTCGGTCGGCCTCTGCGGAGATCGCAGCGTAACGGGCTACCCGGCGTGCGGCTTCACGATAGTTGTCCTCGGCAAAATGCTGCTCCAGATGGTGCTGCATGTGCTCGGGTTTGCGAGCGAAGGCCAGACTGAAATACTCGTCGAAAATGTGCTGGAGAGCATCCTTGTACTCCGCACCGAAATATTTCGAGAGCGTGTTCGCGTAGTAGTACCCGACATTTTCAACCGTAAACGCGTCGATGTCCCAGGCCATGTCTAGGAAGAGCGAAAGCGCATTTTCTGCCGGTTTTATATCTCCGATGTTGGCTAACCAGATGCGATCGGCCGTGGTGTCGTAGGCGCGTTTCAGTTCGGTATACATCTGTACCGGCGGGTTGGTGTTGATCCACAGGAAGTTCATGGGAGGTCCCCAATATGAAAGGTGGTAGTAGACTCCCGACCGGCCGCTTCGCTTTTGCTCTTCGGCATTGCTCAGCCGCTTCATGTATCCGAAGTCATCGTCGCCCCAGATGATCGTCACATCATCGGGGAGATTCATGCCGTGTTCGTAGGTTTCGAGCACCTCCTTGTAGGGGGTGAATGCCTGCGGAATCTCTTCGGCGGGTTTCCCGAGTACGTCGCTCAGAATCTGGCGCTGGTCGGCGAAGGCTTTTTCGAGAACCCGGGCCTGCTGGTCGAGCGTGAGGTTGCCGGCCATCACGGCATCGTGGATTCCGCGCATGGCCAGGGTATAGACGTTTTCATAGGTTCCGTTCTCCTCGACGCGTTTCCGCAGCACCTTGTTGATCCCCTCCTTGTTGGTGACGTAGTTCCAATCGCCCATGGTCTTGCGGTCCCATTCGCTGGCATTGTTGAAGAGCAGCGGTTCGCAGTGGACCGACCCCATGACGATTGCCAGACTGTCGGCCACGAGTTTGTTGTCGGGGTAGTAGTTGAAGGCCCGGGTGCAGGAGTGCATGGCCGGGCAGAGGTAGTTGCCCTTCAGGCGCAGAAGCAGTTCACAAATCTTCGAATAGGTCTTGGGACCGATGTCTCCGAGTTCCGGATCGAAGGTTTTGGCAGCCCATGGCTTGAGCCCGAAATCCTCGTCGTTGATGAAGAGCCCGCGGTATTTGACCGACGGTTCCTTCGAACGGTAGGATCGGACATCGAGCCGCAACCGCTCCTGCGGAGTGACGGGAACGTCGGCCCACCAATACCAGGGGCTGACACCGATTGCTTCCGAGATGGCGAAGGTTCCGTAGGCGGTTCCCCGGCGATCGGACCCGGCGATGACGAGGGCTTTGCGGACTCCGGGTACGGGCCGGTCGACAACCTCGATGGCATACTGTTCCCAACCGCCGCGGATGGCGTCGACGTTGAGTCGTCCGTTGGCAACCAACTTGTCGATCAGGTCGTTGCTTCCCAACGTTCCGATCACGACGATATTTGTCTCCTTGGCTGCCGGCAGGGCCTTGGCCGTGGCCTGACGTCCTGTGACCAGCCCGATATCCTGGGCAAGGAATCCGGCGACACGTTTCACCACTTCGAAATCACGGTTGTCGTAATAGAGCGTGGCTCCGGAGTTTTTGTCGGCAAGCAGGAACTCCCGTCCCGCAGGTTTCCCTTCCGCGAGGGAAATTTGCGCAGAGGCTCCGGCCACGCCGCACAAGCAGAGCAGCAGGCTCAGAACCGTTCGTTTTACACTCGTTCTTGTCATGTCGTTTTTTTGGATTGTTTTGGGTTTGGATTCAGAATAGGGGTGTCGGCTGTGGGGTTTCTGACGGATGACCGTCCTGAACGGTCGGCCAGTCGTCGACCCAACGGATTTTGTCCAGGAGCAGTTTCCGCCCCCGGGGATTTCGAGCATCGACAGCATGGTAGAGAAGCCAGTCATCCCCGGCCTTGTCGGTGATGATGTCGGAGTTGTGCCCGGGTCCGATGAAACGGTCGCTGTGTTTCATGACGATTTCGCAGGCGTTGTCGAGCATCCGCTTCCCGGATTTGTCGGTGTAGGGCCCCAGCAGGTTTCGGGAGCGTCCGACCACCGTGGTGTAGGTGCTGTTGAGCCCCTCGCAGCAGGAGCCGATCGAGGCGAAGAGATAGTAGAATCCGTTCCGTTTGTGGATGTAGGAGGCCTCGAAAGCCCTGCCTGCAATCTGTTTCGGCGTGCAGCCCGGTTTCACCGAGAGTCCGTCTCTGGAGAGCTCTATGGCGTAGATTCCCCAGAAACTGCCCCAGATGAGGTAGTTGCGACCTTTCTCCCGGACGAACTCCGGATCGATGGAGTTTGTTACTCCGATCTCGTTGCTGCGGAACAGCGCTCCGTGATCGCGGAACGGACCTTGGGGCGAATCGGCAGTGGCCACTCCGATCCCGCAGGTTTCGTTTCCGCCCCAGTAGGACATCGAGTAGTAGAGCAGATATTTGCCCTTCAGGTAGTTGATGTCCGGGGCCCAGAGTCCGCCTTTGGGCTCGAACGAGGGGCGTGTTTCACGGGTAAAGGCAGCTCCGATGATCTCCCAGTTCACCAGATCGAACGAACGGGCGATCGGGATGCTGTATCCGTGATTCTCCGTGGCATAGAGATAGAATTCACCCTCCTTCGTCTGGATGACCGTGGGGTCGGGCATGTCGTGGTTCAGCACCGGATTGGTGTAGCTGTTTTGTGCCCGCAATCCACCTGCAAACAGACAGAACAAGCCGATAATCAGGTATTTTCTTGTGATATTCATGATCCTTTTGTTGTCGGTTATTGAGCGGACTGGGTCGAAGGCGGACCTGCATAGGAGCGCTTCATGCCGCCGAAGTCGAGGACGATCTTCTGAATGACCAGTCCGGGGTCTCCGCAGAGGATCTTGACGGTGTGTTTTCCGGGACGGTCGATGTGGAGTGTGGTCTTCTTGACGGCACAGTTTTTCAGAACGTTCTCATACCAGGCCTGCGCATATTCGAACGAGGAGGTTGTGGGGTTCATGACCGGTCCTTCGTCGATTGCCACGCCGTATTTGGTTTCGGTCGACGAGGTTTCGTGGGCGAAGGTCTGGTCGGCACTCAGCGGGAAGGTGGGGAGCATGTAGGTGTAGACGTCCACCGATCCGCTGCTGAAACTGTAGAAATCATACTCCAGCCGAGGCGTGTTGCGCCCTCCGGTACGTTGCTTCCGGCCCAGGGGATCTCCGATCAGAACGGCCTCCTTTTCGTATCCGAGGTTTCGGATGAGTGTCATCCGGATCTGCTCGTTTTCGACCTTGCGGTGGAATCCCGCAGCCGGAATCGAAACGCAGCCGTTATCCTCCACGTAGAGACCTTGAAGCGTTTCGGGAGTGGGCGAAGCGGGGTTGAAGAGCGATACGAAGACCGTTTCGCGCCGCGTCCCGGCTGTGATCTCGATTGTTCCCAGAATCCGGTCTCCGACAGGCGCGCGGTTCCAGTCGATGTCGACATCGAGAGCCTGCTGCGTGGATACCGTTCCGGAGGTATTGCTAAGACGAATCCAGTCATTCGATGTTGCCGCCCGCCATTCGAAAGGTGCATCGCCCCTGTTGAAAACTTCGACCCGGTACGTGCGGCGCGTGTAGGGGTTGAATGTCGGCAGGGCATGGAAACTGCGGCTGCCCCGGAGCACATCCTCCCCTTCGACCCAGATTGCCGGATCGGCTCCGGCCAGGAGCCGGATGGAATCCAGCCTCGGCAACTCGTAGTAGGAGCAGGCAAAACCTTGCCGGGTCGTCATGATGCGGTTCCATTTGCCGTTTAGCAGCCGGTTATAATCGGCCGTGAGCCGTTGCAGCGAGTCGTAGTGCGCCCGGACCTCCTCGCGCAGCGGATTGGTGGCGGCGCGTCCCTGCAGGGCATACCAACGGTTGCGCTGCCCTTTGAGGATCATCTTGTTGAGTTGCTCGCTCGCCCGAACCGGGTAGTAGAGCAGTTGGTAGAATGCGGGCTTCTCCGCTTCAGTCAGTTCGTTGTAGATCCGTTCGGCATCCTGCCCGATTCGGTTGTAATCGGCAATCCGGCGGTCGAGCTCTCCATAGTTGGCGCACGAAAAATCGGTGTCGGTCGTGCGTTCACGGCCGTGCTTGTCGGTGGCCCACTGGTAGCCCCATCCCATGAGTTCGGGTTTCCGCTGGAAAGCCAGATCGTAGAAGGTCGCGGTGATGTCGCGGAACCGGTCGTAATACTCCTCTCCGAAGATGCGGGCAAGCATTCCGGCCTGATAGTCGGCCGTATTGGCATAGTCGAAACGGTCTATATCGTAAGCCATGGCCAGGAAGAGGTCGACGGCCGGTTCGCAGGACTTGATGTCACCGGCATTCAGCAACCAGATCCGGTCGGCCGTGGCTTCGTAAGCCTTGCGGAGCTCCTCGTACATCAGCGCAGGGGAGGTCGACGACATCCACAGGTAATCGTGGGGCTTGCCGAGATAGGAGGCGTGGTAGTAGACGCCGGAACGTCCGGACCGTTTCCGTTCCTGTTCGCCGCTCAACCGTTTCATGTAACCGTAGTTGTCGTCCGGCCAGATGATTGTGACATCCTCGGGCAGGCTGAGACCTCCGGAGTATACCTCCAGTACCTCCTTGTAGGGCGTAAATGCCTGGGGAATCTCTTCGGCGGGTTTCCCGATCTCGTCGACGAGGATCTGCCGCTGGTCCTGCAGGGCGCCTTCGAGTTGTCGGACGCGCTCCTTCATGTTGTTGCTTCCGGTCATGGCCCGGTCGTGGAGTCCGCGCAGCGCCAGCGTGTAGACATTCTCATATGGGGCGTTTTCCCGAACCCGCTGCCGCAGAACCCGGTTGATCCCCTCCTTGTTTTTCACGTAGTCCCATTCACCCATCGTCTTGCGATCCCACTCGCTCGCATTGTTGAAGAGCAGCGGCTCGCAGTGGACCGACCCCATGACGATGGCGAACGAATCGGCGACCATCTTGTTTTCGGGAATCTTGTTGAAGGCCGTGGAGGCCTCGTGCATGGCCGGGCAGAGGTAGTTGGCTTTCAGCCGCAGCAGGAGTTCGCACACCTTGGCATAGGTTTTCGGGCCGATGTTTCCCCGTTCGGGGTCGAAGGTGTGCCGGGCCCACGGCAGCAACCCCCAGTCTTCGTCGTTGATGAAGACGCCCCGATACTTCACCGACGGAGTTTTCGAGATCGTGACCGGAACTTCCAGATAGATGGAACTTTGCGGTCTGGCCGGGACGTCGGCCCACCAGTACCAGGGACTGACACCGATGGCTTCCGAAAGGGCAAGCAGTCCGTAGGCGGTTCCCCGTCGGTCGCTTCCGGCGACGATCAGTGCCCGGGATATGCCCGGAAGCGGTTCCTTGACGATTTGAATCTGATAGCGTTCCCAGCCTCCCGTTATCGAGTCTACCCGGATCTTTCCCCGGGTGATCAATCGGTCGATTGTCTCGCTTTTGCCGATGGTTCCGGCAATGATCACATCGGCATTCCGCACGATTTCATCTCCGGTTGCGAGGTTCGCGGCGCGTCCGGTCACCCGTTCGAGGTCCTCGGCCAGCAGCCGGGCGGTCGTTCCGACGACCGTGGCATCGTTCGCATCGTAACGGATTACGGTCTGACGCTTCGGAACGGAGAGCCGGAAAACGTCCCGTCCGGAACTTTTCTCTGTGAGTTTGATTTGCGCCTGCACGCCCGGGCTGCAAAGCCCGAACATGCAGGCGGTCAGTATCAGGAATTTTTTCATGCTGTCTGTCGTTGCGGAGCTGGGTTACACGGCACTAAAGGAACTGAAACCTCCGTCTACGGGGATGATCGCACCGGTAATGAAGCTGGCCTCGTCCGAGCAGAGGAATTTGACGATCCCGTTCAGTTCGGAGATGTCTCCGAAACGCCCCATGGGCGTATGGGCCATGACCTTCTTGCTGCGCTCGGTGTACGATCCGTCGGGGTTGATGAGTATGGCCCGGTTCTGATCGCCGATGAAGAACCCCGGAGCGATGGCGTTGACCCGGATCTTGTCACCGAACTTGAGGGCCATCTCCATGGCCATCCACTGCGTGAAGATGTTGATAGCGCTCTTGGCCATCGAGTAGCCCAACACGCGCGTAATGGCCGAGTAGGTGGCCATCGAGGAGACGTTGATGATCGAACCGTGCCCCTGCTCGGCCATTACCTTCCCGAATACCAGGCAGGGATATACCGAACCGTACATGTTCAGGTCGATCACCCGGTTCAGGTCTTCGATCTTCATGTCGAAGACGTTCTGGTCTTCGCGCAGGGTGGCGCCGGGGAGGTTCCCTCCGGCGGCATTCACCAGGATATCGATGGTTTTCCAACGTTCGAGAAGCTTCTCCTTCACGGCGTTCAGACTTTCGGGATCGAGAACGTTGCAGACCAGCCCTTCGATCTCTCCGAACGGAGAGAGTTGAGCTACACGTTTGTCGATGTTCTCCTGTCGGATGTCGAGGATGACGACCTTGACCCCGGCCTTGACCAGACTTTCGGAGATATTGCCTCCCAATACGCCGCCGCCACCGGTAACGATGGCAACCTTGCCTTCCAAATTACTCATTTTTTTCGTGTTATTAAAGAGATATGAACATCATGTTTATTACTCTTCGCCCGATGGTACCACGACGGGCTCTCCCCAGCCGACCGGCGAGCCGAAATTCGGCGTACCGTCAGCATTCCATCCAAAGCGTTGAATGAAGGTCGAACGTCCGGTCGTGTAGGAGTTGTCGTTACGGTTCTTAACGTGATAGACGATCCAATCCTCCGTGCCGTCCGGGGATTTCGTGAAGCTGCAGTGTCCGACTCCGTTTACTCCGTCGCGGTCAGCCGTATCGTCACAGCGATAGAAGACGGCTGCTGGGGATTTGGTCCAGTTTGCGGGATCCATGGGGTCTTTCGTTTCATCAAGAACGATATATCCCAATCGATAGTATTTCGTCCAGGAACCGTTGCAGGAGTAGACCACGAAGATCTTGCCGTTGCGTTTGAGAATGGCGGGTCCCTCGTTGATCCGTGAGGAGACCTGCTCCCAGGGCTGGTCGGGTTGGGAGATGCAGACCCGGTTGGAGGAGATCGTGCAGGGATCGCTCATCCGGGCGATGTAGAGGCTCTGGTTGCTGTCGTTGGTGGTGGACGGAGCGCCGGACCATATGGCATAGAGCTGTCCGTTCAGTTCGAGTACGGTCAGGTCGATTGCATAGGCGGTATTGTCTGCGGAGATGGGGCCGCCCTCGACATAGGAATCTCCGGTGTAGAGCATTCCCATATCCTCCCATTCACCGAACGGATCGTCGGTCCGGGCGCGCAGGACGCCGCTCCGCTGCTTGTAGTAGTGGCCGCCGGTTTCGGACGATGGACGTCCGGCCGTGTAGTAGATATACCATTTCCCATCCACGCGATGCAGTTCGGGGGCCCAGACGTGTGAGGTGTTCCAGGGCTTGACACCGTTCTCATCCCGGGGAGCCGACCAGATGGTCTGTGTCGAGTTCAGTACGGAGAGTTGCTTAGAACGGGAGATATTGATCCCGTCACCGTGTGCCTTGCAGAGGTAATACCATCCGTCGTGCTGGATGATCCACGGATCGGGAACTCCACCCAGGGGATTGGTGAAGGTCTTGTCGCCCTGGATGACCTTGAGCCGGATCGGCTGGGTCCCTTCGGCGCGGAATTCGACCTCTCCCGAGCGGGAAGTTACCGTACTTGCTTCGTACTGGATCGTCACGGAACCGCCTTTGTCGCCTTCGCTTTCGGAAAGACTGATCCATGAACAGAGCGATTCAGCCTGCCAGGCGGTGTTGCAGCTTACCGTGATCGAGAATTCTCCGGCTGCGGAGCCTACGGTTTTGGTCGAGGGGAGGATACTCAGATAGGGTTTGGGTGTCGGATCGGGACCTTCGGGCTCCGGTACGGAATCCGATGACCCTCCTCCGCAGGCGCAGAGGAGGACCATCACTATTCCGAGTCCGACTATCGAACGAAACTTTTTCATAGCGGGTTTCTAATCGAGAGATTGGGGAAGTTTGGACATGACGATCCGCATTCCGAAGTGGTTGCCGGCGGATGTTCCGGAGCTGTTGTTTCCGCGACGTCTGATGACCTGATAGTCTTTCGTCGGATCGGCGTGGCTGCTGTGACGATAACTGCCACCGCGGATGCAACGAGTGGATCCGGGCAGATTGTTGTCTCGGTTGCATGGATCGACGGCTCCTTCCTGATAGAAGGTATGGGAGTAAGCGTCTGCGCAGACTTCGAACACGTTACCCGACATGTCATAGATTCCCAGTTCGTTGGGTTTCAGACTTCCTACGGGCATGGGATTCTTGTTGTTATAGACGCCCACCTCGTCGGGATTGTTGCTTCCGCTGTAGGTATACCCCTGGCTTTTGTTACCGCCCTGTGCCGCAAATTCCCATTCGGCTTCGGTCGGGAGCCGGACCTCTACGCCCAGTTCGGCCGAGAGCCAACGGCAATACTCGTAGGCGCACGTGTAGGTGATGTTGGCCGTTGGGGCCTTCTCATATCCTGTTTGGGGAACGTGCGAACCGGCTTCGGACGGGCTTTTGAACGAGAAGGTTCGGCCCGCACTGTTGTAGAAAGCCGTGTTGTAAATCTTGCTGGAGTTGCCTTTCAGAGGATATACGTTCAGGAAGACGCACATCTGCTCGTTCGTAGTCTCAAACTTGTTCATGTAGAAATCCTTGGTCAGGGTTACCGTATGGACAGTTTCAGAGTTGAGCGTCCGACTGTCGATCATGCTGGGAACGGTCGCAGAGAGGGAGTATCCCATCTGGAATGTCCCGGCTTCGACGAGAACCATGTCGCCGAGGGTGAGGCCCGGCAGGACATCCCCTGTCTTGGTCGTGAAGGACATCTCCTCGCCATAGTAGGTGCCGGAGGAGTTTTTGGCATATGCCCGGACGTAATAGGTCTTGCCTTTCTCCAATCCGCCGGTCAACAGGTTGAACTGCCCGTTGGTGCCGCTGACGATCTTGGACGATGCATTTTCCAGCGTGGGCTCAGGGTTCTCGCCCCAAGCGAATCCACGTTCGGTGGTGGGGTCCGTCTCGTTGGCGATCGTTTCGCCGAAGAAGTAGCAGGTTTTATATCCGGGCCATGTCTCCAGCGAGATGATGAAGTTGGTGGTCCGGAACTGAACTTCGTCTCCGTAGGTGACCTCCCCGGCTTCGGTTTTGATGAACGGCTTGACGTTGTAGAGGGTATTCTGCTTCAGGTCGGTGAGTTCGACCGTGAAATCGCGGCCTCCGTTGATGGAGCGGACCTCATCGTCCTCGACGTTCGGATCGGGCTCCGCCGAGAAGCAGATTCCGATTTCGGCGATTTCGTTGTTGCCATCCGAAGCCATTGTCATGCTGACGGTCGCGGCAGAGGGGGTGATTCCAGTGATCTCTTCGATCAGGCACCAGGCTTCGCCGGGCTGGCCCTTGGTCGTAAAGGTGATTTCGTTGCCGTAGTGCACCGTCGTACCGTCGCTGACATAGGCGCGGGCATAGTAGAGCGTATTGGCCGACAGCCCGGTGAGTTGGACGGAGAAGTCGTGCCGGGCAACATCGTCCGTCGATACGGCCTTGCTGTCCGCGATGGTCGGGGCGGTCATCGTGCTCCAGCAGATACCCCGTTCCGTAAGCCGGGCCACATCACCCCGGGTGATGTAGCCGCTGCCGACGGCCGTGTTGGTGCGGATGGAGGAAAAATCGAGCGTGGTGACCTGTACGGAGGGTTCGACGATCTCCACATCCTTGCAGGAGGTAAACGCGCAGGGAAGCAACGCCGCCGAAAGTACCAGTAATTTTATGATGGATTTCATGACTTGCGGTTTTTTAGTTGACTTGTTTCGGAGCCCATCCCCAGTTTTGTATGAGGTTGGGGTTCTTGTTGATCTCCGATTGCGGAATGGGCATAAGGTTCATTTTGTCTTCGAAGACGCGGTCTTCGAACTTGCGCGACTCGTAGATTTTGGTCCGGTCGTCGTCCAGAAGCGTGATGTCCATTTCGTGCGCTTCCAGTTGGGTCTCCTTGCCGATCATCCAGCGGCGGATATCCCAGAAGCGCTGCTCTTCGAATGCGAACTCCACCCGGCGTTCGTTCTGGATGAATTTGCGTACGTTCTCCTGGGTGACAGCCCACTCTCGATTTTGGAACGTCTCTTCGATTCCGGGCATCTCGGCCCGGGAGCGTACCTGATCGATTGCCCATTTGATTTCCGACCATGCTGCACCTTCCGGTCCGGAGTATTCGTTCAAAGCCTCGGCATACATCAGCAGAATGTCGGCGTAACGGATCAGGTGATAGGAGTTCGGCAGGGTAGGAGCGGTTGTTGCCGACGGGTCGAGGTCTGGATCCATGTACTTGCGCAGGAAATATCCCGTGCGGGCATAACCGGTGATGTAATGTTTGCCGTCCGATTTCTCGGAGGTAACCTCCCGGTGCCAGGTGTCGAAACGGATGTTGCAGAAGACCGACTCGTCGTGCCAGATCGTTGCGTTGAGCCGCGGATCACGTCCGGCGAAAGGGTTGAGCGGGCGGTATCCCGATCCCTCCTGTTCGGGCAGCATACCGTTCTCCATTTCGTAGGCCATCACCAGATCGTGTGTGGGCAGGTTGTAGCAGACCGGCGTTCCTTTTCCGCGGACCAGCATGAAGTCGAACGGCAGGTTGTTGTAGTAAATGTCGATACTGGGACCGCGCAGGTAGGAGAAGATCGCCTCCTCGATCGGAGCACGGACACAGAAGAGCGTTTCGTAAGCCGTCTTGGTGCCGGATTTGGCGCGGTAGAGGTCGTAGAATCCCAAGTCGATGACATCCTTGAGCGCCTGTGCTGCCCGGTTCCACCGTTCCGGATCGTAATTGGGATAGCGCCACAGGGCGACATTGGGGTCTCCGGAGTCATATTTCTGAGGCGAATCGTCCGGTCGGTTGAAGAGCGGACTGGCAGCCATCAGCAGCACTTTGGCCTTCAGAGCCTTGGCTGCGCCTTCGTTGGCTCGTCCGAAGTTGTTTCCGTAAAGGCCGTAGCGGGTGGCATCCTCGGCGCGAAGGCTCTTGAACAGATCGGCCGCAGTGTCACATTCGTCGCAGATGAATTCGAGAATCGTTTCGAAGGTGTCGCGCGGGGCTTTCAGTTCGGGGCTGTCCATGGTGAGCGTATTCTTGATGAGCGGCACGCCGCCGAATGCCCGGAGCAGTTCGGAGTAGAAGTAGGCGCGCAGGAAGATGACCTGGGCGTACATATATTCGATGTCATGGCGTGTGGTGATTCCCGATTCCTCCTCGATCATGTGCCAGTTCTCCAGGAACTTGTTGCAGGCGCGGATTTCGGCATAGGAATTGGTCCAGATAAATCCCAGGGGGTTGTTTGCGGCATTCCAGTTTCCGGTATTAAACAAATGTGTACCACCTCCCAGTGGACGGGCTTCGCCGTTGTCGGTGGCGCAATCTAAATAGGAACCACCGATGATTCCATAGCCTTTGCTGATGATATTGTAATAGATGTCGTTGACGAAGTAGCGGGCGTAGGTTCCGCTGGTAAACACGTCGTCTTCATAGAGGTCTCCCACATCTTCCTTGTCCATCAGCGACGAGGCGTCCAGACACGAATACATCGGCAGACACAACAGTGATATGAGCGATATATAAATAATCTTTTTCATGTAGCTTCGCAATTAGGAGAGTTTAGAATTTGAGGCTGACGCCGCCGCCGAAATACTTCATGACAGGATAGGCGCTGCCGTCACCGTCGCTGGACTCGGGGTCATACTCCTTGAATTCGGAGAAAGTGAGCAGGTTGGTTGCCGTGACGTAGATCCGCAGGTTCGACATGCCGAACTTCTTGGAAATTCGCTGTGGCAGCGTATATCCGAGCTGGACATTCTTCAGACGCAGGTAGGAACCGTCCTTGAGCCAGAAGGTCGAGAGCCGGTGGTTCTGTTCCGATGTCGAGGGCGAGAGGCTCGGATAGGTGGCGTTCTCCTTGTTCTCCGGCGTCCAGCGTCCGAGGTGGTGGCGCATGGCACCGCTGATCCCCTGGAACTCCCAGTATCCGTACCCGTTTACGTAGATGTCCGAATTGGTGGCACCCTGGAAGAAGAGCTCCAGGTCGAAATTCTTCCAATTCCCGCCCACGGTGAATCCGTACATGATTTCAGGAACCTGGGTCCGGCCGATGGGCACGATGTCGTAGTTGTCGGTTTTTCCGTCACCGTTTACGTCCCGGTACTTGATGTCTCCCAGTTTGGGCCGCTCGGTGAATCCGGACGGCAGGGCGTCGATCTCCTCTTCGGAATTGTAGAATCCGTCGGCGATCAGGCCGAATCGTTGTCCGATGGGACGTCCCACCTTCGAGAGCCACGGGTAGGTAACGGGGCTTTCGCCGCACGCTACGATCTTGTTCCGTGCGAAGGAGAGGTTCCCGCGGACGTAGTAGCGGAACTTGTTGACACTCCCGTTGTAGCCGAGGTCGATCTCGAAACCGCGGTTGACGACTTCGCCGATGTTTGCCGGCGGGAATCCCTTGCTGCCGTCGTTCGGGGCCAGCATTCCATAGATGTAGGAGATTGTGCCGTCGTAGTCGAGGATTCCGTGGCGCCGTTCGTGGAAGTAGTCGCCCGTGAAGGAGAGTTTGTTGTCGAAGAATTTCATGTCGACACCGATGTTGAACTTGTTGGCGCGTTCCCATCCTACTTCGGTATTCCCTTCCTTGCCTTCATAGATGCGGTTTTCGGGGTTGTTCGTCTCGCCGAACGAGGGGCGGTTCGAACCTAACTGGGGATAGGTCTGCAGGTAGTAGTATTTGTTGGAGCCGATTCGGTCGTTACCCACCTGTCCGTAGGATGCGCGGAGCTTCATGTAGCTGAACGTCTTGGGCGATTCACCCCAAAAACCCTCTTCGGAGACCACCCATCCGGCCGATACGGCGGGGAAGAAACCGTAGCGTTTGTTCTTTGCGAACTGCATCGAACCGTTGTATCCGGCATTGAACTCGGCCAGGTACTTGTTTTTGTAGGCGTAGGTGACACGTCCCACGTAGTTGATGTATCCGATCGGGAGGGTTGCATCGCTTTGGATCTCCTGTCGGTTGAATGCCAGCAGACCGGTGACGGCATGATCTCCGAAGGTGCGGTTGTAGTTCAGCGAGGCCTCGACGACGAAGTCCCGGCGGAACGGGCCGTTGCCGGATCCGGTCCGGATCGAGACGGTCTCCTCCTCGCGGACCAGTTCATAGGTCCCCTCCTTGGTGTAGTAATAGGTTGCAGGGCGTTCGTAGAGGTCCCGGCGCGAACGCATGGAGGAGATGTAGCTGAACATACCGCGGACGGACAGGCCTTTGGTGATGACGTCGAGTTGCTGGTTGATGCGGATGACGCTTTCGAACTTGTTGGTTTTCGAGTGGTAGTATCCGCAGCTGGACAGGGCCCAGTAGGGGTTGACCAGATTCAGGTGACCTCCGTAGGAACCGTCGGGGTTGACGTAGTTGAAATAATCGGGCGGCGTGCGCACGAGATGCTGGAAGAGTTCGTCTCCGGCACCGTTGTTGTGCCGCTCTTCGAGACGTCCGGCCAGGTCGACGCCCACGGTTGTGGTCTTGGTGACGTTGAAGTCGAGGTTCGCACGCAGGGCATAGCGGCGGAAATAGACGTTCGTATCGTATCGTCCGTTGTTGAAGTTCTTGTAGATACCGTCGTCATTGGCATATCCTGCCGAGACGTAGTAGCGCATGAACGAGGAACCGCCGCGCACGACGAGCGAATACTGCTGCTTGAACGACGCTTTTTTAAGCATGTCGTTGATGTAGTCGTTGTCGGGGTGGGTGTAGGGGCTCGCACCCGTGCGGAACATCTCCAGGTCGAAGGCGCTGTATTCGGGATCCATTCCGACGTTCATCAGCGCCTCGTTGCGCAGACGCGCGTAATCATAGGAGCCGAGTTTGTCGGGGAGACGTGTCGGGGTGCTGGCCGTGAGCGATGCCCGGAACGAGACTTCGGGTTTGGACGTCAGGCCTCGCTTGGTCGTAATCAGGATGACGCCGTTTGCGCCTCGTACACCGTATACGGCCGTTGCGGAGGCATCCTTCAGTACGGAGAAGTTTTCAATGTCCTCGGGGTCGATCTGTGCATAGTCACGCTCCACACCGTCGACCAGCACGAGCGGGCTGTTGGCATTGCCATTGTAGCTGGCCAGGCCTCGGATATAGACGTAGGCGTTGTCCTCGCCGGGACGGCCGCCCGGGGTGCGGGTGAAGACGCCCGACACACGTCCACCGATCGCTTGAGTAAGGTTCGTGGTTCCCGTTTTCTGAATGTCCGAGGCCTCGGCCGTCGAGATGGATCCGACGACGGTGGCACGTTTCTGGGTGCCGTATCCGACGACGACGACTTCGTTGATGTCGAGAGCCTCTTCGTCGAGCGTAATGTCGATCGTTGTGCGGCTTCCTACGGTGATTTCCTGGGAGATGTATCCCAACATCCGGAACTCCAGACGAGCATTTTCGCCTCCCGAGACGGTCAGTTTGTAACTACCGTCCGATGTACTTACGGCAGCATGATTGGTTCCGACCTCGATGACGGCAACTCCGACCAGCATTTGTCCGTTCCGGTCGCTGATCTTTCCGGAAACGATGCGCTCCTGGGCCTGCAATCCGACGCTCAGACCGTGGATCAGAGCGAAGATGAATATCAATATGTATTTTTTCATCGTTGCTGATTTACAAATTTGACAATGGGTTCAGATTACCATCCCGGATTGATCACCAACGCGCGGTTCTTGTCCAGCTCGGATTGGGGAATGGGGTAGTAGTACATCCTCATGGGGAACGAACGCTCCTCGACGACGAACTTTTCGCCGTATACGACGTTTCCGTTCTCCAGCGTCACCTTGATTCCATGTACGGGCCTGTTCAGGACGGTTTCGGCTTCACGCCAGCGTTTGAGGTCGTAGAGACGGTGCTCTTCGAAGGCCAGCTCCACGGTCCGTTCGCGGTGGATCAGTTCGCGCATCTGTCCCTTGGTCAGATTGCTTACGGGCGGCTGCCCGGCGCGTTGGCGCACCTCGTTGACGCAGGTGTAGATCCGCTCTTCGGTACACATTTCGTCGTCGCTGTTTCCCAGGTATTCGTTCATGGCCTCGGCGTAGATCAGCAGCACTTCCGCATAGCGGAGGATCTGATGGTTGTGCAGGGTTAGTTTCGAGGGCACGACGCTTGCCAGGGGGTCGATCTGCTTGTACATGCTGAACCCGGTTTCGCAACCACGTTGCCCGATGGAAGCCGGATAATCCTTACCTCCTTCCCAGAACTCGACCTCCCGGCCCCAAAGTGCCACTCCGGAGTAGAGCACGCTGGCATAGAAACGCTCGTCGCGGTTCTCATAGGGCTTCTGCGGGTCGTAATCGGGGTCATCGGCGGGGAGCAATCCGCTCTTGAGCTCATACATGTCGAGCAGTTCGGTTGTCACGCTGGTGCAGGCCCGGCAGTTCTGATACCCGGCGGGACCGTTTGCCTTCTCGACGTCGTTGGTAAAGCTGCGGCACTTGACGATAATCGACTCCGTGTTGCCGAAGTTGGTGAAGAACAGCCGCTGATAGGAGGGATACAGTTCGTGGGCCTTCGTACCGTCGGGGTTCTTCAGTTCGATGACCTGGAGCGCGGCATCCGCGGCCCGTTTCCAACGGTCGTGGTCGGGCGACGCATAACGATGGATTTCGGTCGATCCCTCGATGGGATTTTCGTTGAAGAGCGGACTGGCGGCCATAAGCAGGATCTTGGCTTTCAGGCCATATGCGGCCCCACGGGTCAGACGTCCGTAGTCATTGTCGGGATACTTGGTCGGGAGCAGCGGTGCGGCCTGGTCACACAGCCGGACGATGTATTCCACGCACTCCTCGAATGTGGAGCGGGGAATGTTGATGTCGCCCGAAAGGTCGAGGAGGTCGTCCATGATGGGAATCCCGCCGTAGCGTTTGACCAGTTCATAGTGCATGAGCGCCTTGTTGAGAATCGTCTCGCCGAGGTATTGGTTTTTCTTGCTTTGAGAGAGGTTTTCCGTGTAGTCGATGTTGCGTAAGATGACGTTTGCCTTCCGGATCCCGGTGTAGGTTTCGGCCCACCGGGAGTCGGGGTTTCCGCCCGAGGCGGCGTTCATCGTGGCACGTGTGAAGGCATTGACGCCCGAACTGGTCCCGAGGGGGCTGTAGACGGCCAGGTCCGAGACGCAGTCGTACATGGCACCTCCTACGCGGTTGAACTGAACGCCGGTATTGAGGTAAACGTACAAGTCGTTGACGAACATTTCCAGCCGCAAACTATCCTTGAAAGCCTCTTCAGCTGACATTTGTTCGAGCGGGACGTAGTTCAGGTCGCAGGACCAAAGTGCTGTAAGCGGTATTATGGCGGATAAAATGAGTTTTTTCATAATCTTAGAAATGAATATTTATACCGATGCTCGATGATTTCTGAACGGGGTATCCGTTTCCGCTGGCCGCATCTTCGGGATCGATTGTCCGCATGTCGGACCAGGTGAAGAGGTTGTATCCGCTGTAATAGATGCGCAGTTTGGACATCCGCAGCTTTTTGGTGATACGCGAGGGAAGGGTGTATCCGATGACCAGATTCTTCAGGCGCAGGAACGACGCGTCGTCGATCCAGAAACTGGAGGTCTGCTTGTAGTTGTGGTCGCGGTCGGTCAACGAGAGCCGGGGATATTTGGCCGAGGCCCAGGTGGAGGGATCTTCCGGAATGTAACGGTTGTCCCAGTGGTATTTGCGGACATTTCCGGCCATTTCGCTACCCGATCCGGAGATGTTCGTGAAGGCCTGGATCGCCACACCGGAGAGGTATGCGTCCCGGTTTCCGGATCCGGAGAAGATGATCTGGAAATCGAATCCCTTGTAGCGGGCGTTTGCGAAGAAGGCGTAGTTGATCTCGCCCAGATTGGAATAGCCGATGCGGCGCTGGTCCTGGTTGTCGACGACGCCGTCACCGTTCAGGTCGCGGTACTTGATGTCGCCGGCATAGGAGGTTCCGAACGTGGTTTTTGGACTGTTGTAACGATCCTGTTCGCTGATATACAGTCCGTTGGCCTGAAATCCGAATTGCGTGTTGATCGGATAGCCGACGGCGCTGCGGTAGCGGTACTCGAAAGGTTGTTCGTCGTTGTATCGGATTTCGTTATGCGCATAGGAGGCGTATCCGCCCAAGGTCCAGTGGAAATCCTTGATCCGCCCGGAATAGGCGGCCTCGATTTCGAAACCGCTGTTGTAGGTCTTTCCGACATTGCCCAGCGGACCTCCGGTTGTACCGTATCCGATCAGCGTCGAGACCGTGTTACGGGGCGTAAGGATCTGGCTGGCGAATTCGCGGAAGTAGTCGGCAGTGATGCTCAAATGGTTCTGGAACAGGCGCATGTCGACGCCGATATTCGTTTTTTCGACCTTTTCCCAGACAACATTGGGCAGGTATTGATGGTAGACGTCCTCGACCCAGCTATATACGTTTTGGGGTTCGGCGCCGAACGTGTAACGATGGCCGTCGGAGCGTTTGAATGCCGGGAGGTAGAAATAGTAGGGAATTCCACCATCGTTTCCGGTAATACCCCATGACCCGCGGATCTTGAAGTAACTCAGTATGTTGCCGATATTGTTTTTGATGAACGACTCTTCGGAGAGGACCCATCCGGCGGATACGGCCGGGAAGAAACCGTAGCGTTTTTCGGGTGGCATCTGCTCGGTGCCCTGGTATCCGAACGAGAACTCGGCAATGTAACGGGAGTCGTAGGCGTAGGTCATGCGCCCGAGGAGTCCCTGATGCGTATTGGGGAGGTTCTGGGTATCGTCCGACTGTTGGCTGTATTGGAAGAGCAGGGCTCCCGATACGAGGTGTTTGCCGAATGTGCGGTTGTAATCGAGCCCGGCCTCTACATCAAAGATGCGGGTTTTTGCAGCTCCGTAAGAGTTGGAGTTGTTCTGTTTTTGCTGTTGTCCCCAGGTTTCGAAGATGGGTTCGCCAGTCTCGTCGTTGTCGCCCTTGTATTCGTAGACGATGTAGTTCTTGCTTCGGTTGATGTTGTTCTCGAAGAAGAAGTCGAATGCAAGCGATCCTTTGGCGCGCAGACCCGGGGTAATGAAATCGAGTTTTTGGGAGAGCTCAGCCTGTGCCTCCATCGTGCTGTGCAGGTAGCGCGTATAACCACTGTGGTTGAGAATACCGTACGGGTTGTTTCTCATGTCGTTCGTACCGGCTACCTGATCTTTGGCATAATGCATGGGAAAGACGTTGGATGGCAACGAATAGATGGCGCTGAAGGGACTTCCGGCTCCGGGGTTGGTGATTTGGCGTTGGAGTCCGAACAGATTGACGGCCAAGTTTGTGCTTTTGCTGAGCGCGATGTCGACGTTGGACCGCAAGGAGTAGATTTTTGCGTTCGCGTTGGTTTTGTAGGTGTTGATGTCCTTGTCGGTCTTGTAGATACCTTCGTCCGTGCGGTAGGAGAGGTTGACGAAGTATTTGGCCACGGAACTTCCACCTTCGATACTGAGGTTGTACTTTTGGCCGATGGTCATCTTCTTGAGCGACTCTCCGACCCAGTCGACATTGGGGTGTCCCCAGGGATCTGCTCCCGATCGATAAAGTGCCAGATCCTCGGCGTCGTAGCGTTGTTCGTTGGCACGACCGTCGTTGCGCATGGCTTCGTTGTGCAGCAGGGCGAAGTCGTGCGAGTCCAGGAACTCGGGGAGTTTGATGGGTTGCTGGAAAACGATCTGGGTATTGAATTTCAGTACGGGACGCCCCTCTTTACCTCGTTTGGTGGTAGCCATGATGGCGCCGTTCGAGCCGCGCAGACCAAGAACGGCCAAAGCCCCGGCATCCTTGTAGATCGAAATCTGGTCGATCTCATTGGGGTCGAGGACGGAAAAATCGCGGACATGGCCGTCGAGCATGATGATCGGGGTGCTGTTTCTCCAGGAGCGCAGTCCGCGGACGTAGAGCCAGGAGTAGTCGCTTCCCGGAGCTCCGCTGTTCTGGGATGCGGCGATTCCCGGCGCCATTCCAGACATGGCGGTATTCAGGTAATTGGTCGGCAGGTCCGTCAATTTCGATCCCTCGATAGTGGTAACGGCCGAAGTAATGAGCGAACGTTTTTGCGAGCCGTATAGCAAGGCGATTTCGGGATCGGGTTCCTCCGAGGCTTCGACGAGCAGTACCTTGAATTCCCGGTTTGTGCCGACGAAGGTTTCGACCGGATCATATCCTTCGAGCGTAAAGATCAAGTCCGATCGGCTGTCCGGCAGTTCCAGGGTAAATCGGCCGTCCCGTTCGGTGAGGGTGAACATCCGTGACTCCTTGTTCTCGACCAGCACGCCTTCGAGAGGATCTCCCTGGGCGTTTGTGACCAGTCCGCGCACGATGATGTCCTTTTTCTGTTGAGCTGAGGCATACCCCGTTCCGAGGCAGAGGCACAAGAAAAGCGTCCATAACGCTTTCGGCATTATAGCTTTGCCCATTTGTCTGAAGTTTTAGTGTTTTGAAACCCCGAAAAAGAGCGTGTTGTAATGAGGGGCGATTTCATATCGGGATACGGACTGGATGCGCAACGGCAGGATGTACTTTTTGTCCGCATCGAGCTGAGAGGTGTGGAACGTGACGAGCAGGTCGCCTCGTTCCGTACCTTTTCGGATTACACATTGCATGTTTTCCGGCTGGATGGAATAGGCGGCTTGCGGCATGAGTTCGTAGGCCTGCAGAGCCGATACCTTTTGTTGGGCGGCCGCCAGCGAGTCTGCGGCGAGTTCCATGGTAACCAGGATGTCGCCTTCGGGCATGATGCTTCCGGCACAGTAAGCTCCGACGATGTAGGTCGTGTCCTTTGTGAAGTCGAATTCAGCTTGGAAGACCCCGTTTCCGTCGGCCCAGGTCGCTAATGGAAAATAGATGGAGGCATACCTCATCTCCTCGTCCTCCTGACAGGAGGCGAACGCGATGCAGACCAATAAGAAGATTGGTAATAGTTTCCTCATAGGTTTATTTTTTAGGTTTAGTAGTCCGCCTTTGGGGCGGATTTTTAAAAATTAGTGAACACAATGCAAAGTTGGTTGTAATGTCGAGCGAATTCAAATAGGATATTCGCAATCGCATGTACTTTATTTGCATATGTGGAAATTTGTGATTCGGAATCTTCGCGGATGAAGATAGATGAAGATTTCAGCGGACGAGGGGTGTATTCGGGTTTCGCTTGAACTCTTCGATGTATTCCGAAGGGGTGAAATGGGTGATCCGTTTGAACTGTCGGTTGAAATTGGAGATGTTGTTGTATCCGCATTCGTAGCAGATCTGCGTGACGGTCAGTTCTCCGGTGAGCAGGAGTTTACAGGCGTATCCGACGCGCAACTCGCTGATGTACTGGAACGCGGATTTTCCGGTCTTCTCCTTGAAATAGCGGCAGAATGCGCTGGTATTCATTCCGGCGGTCCGTGCGATTTCGTCGAGACCTATTTCGCGGGTATATTCTCGGTTGAGTTTTCCCAGTACCTTATATATTCGGGATTCGCCGTAGGAGGGGAGCTTGAGGTCGATGCTGTCGTCGTTGAGTTTCCGTTTGTGGGTGGTGCGGCTCATCATGGAGAGGATATGGATGCAGGAGAGCAGCCGATCGAGCCCTTTTTTCTGGGGGAGTTGTTCGATATGGTGTCGGATCGGGGCGTTCGGAGTGGTGTCGAAACTGATCCCGTATCGGGACATCTGAAGCAACTCCTTGATTTTTAAGAATTCTGGATAGTTCAGAATGGCGTGGTTGAAGAAATCCTTGGAGAATTGGATGGTAATGGCATGTACGCGCAACTCGGGATTGTTCTGGTAATAGGCGTCGTCGTTTCGGTACATGTGAGGGAGGAGGCTTCCGAAAAATACGAGGTCTCCGTCGGAGAATGGTTCGATGTTGTTCCCTGTGAAGCGGGTTCCTGTACTTTTGATGATGTAGACGATTTCGTATTCGTCGTGGAAGTGCCAGGGATACTTGAAGTAGTTGTAGTCGCACCATTTGACTTTGATCGGGGAACCGCTGGTCAGTCCCAGTTGTTCGTACATGATGTCAATTTTGTCTTTCATAAGCAGCAGGGAGTCTTGATTTCAGGTCTCAATGCAAATATATTGATAGAAAATGCAAAAAATGCACTTGTTTCCGAGCGGATTGTTTTGAAACTTTGACCATTCATTATAAAATTTGATTTTATGGCATTGGAAAAGACCTGGAGGTGGTTCGGACCTGGAGATACGGTTTCGCTGGAGGAGATTCGCCAGATTGGGGTTGAAGGTATTGTGACCGCCCTGCATTGGATTCCGACGGGCGAGGTGTGGCCCGAATCGGAGATTGCTGCAGTCCGGGACCGCATTGCTGCGGCGGGGATGCGGTGGAGTGTGGTCGAGAGTCTTCCGGTTTCGGAGGCGATCAAGCTCCGATCGGAGGAGTGCGGTCGTCATATCGAAAATTACAAACAGTCATTACGAAACCTGGCCCGATGCGGGATCCGCACGGTGTGCTACAATTTCATGCCGGTTCTCGATTGGGCCCGTACCGATTTGCACTATGTGAATGCCTGTGGTGCGGAATCCATGCGTTTCGACTATGACCGTTTTGCGGCGTTCGATATTCATGTGCTCGGACGTCCCGGCGCGGCTGGCGACTATCCTGCCGAGGTTCGGGAACGAGCTGCGGTGCTGTTTGCCGGGATGAGCCCGGCTGAGCAGGAGGAGCTGGCCCACAACATCATCGTGGTGACGCAGGGCTTTATCAACGGAACGGTGGGTGATACGGCAGACTATAAACGTCAGTTTCTGAACTTCCTGGCGCGTTACGATGGAATCGGCCCTGCGCAGTTGCGGGAACATTTGTCGGCTTTTCTGCGTGAGGTTTGTCCGGTGGCCGAAGAGGTAGGGGTGAATCTGTGCATCCATCCGGACGATCCGCCCTTCCCGCTGCTGGGCTTGCCCCGGATTGCCAGCACGCTGGAGGATTTCCAATGGATTCTCTCCCGATACGATTCCACGGTCAACGGCGTGACGTTCTGTGCCGGGTCGTTGTCGGCGCGTCCAGATAACGACCTCCCGGCCATGGCGCGAGCGTTGGCTCCGCGGATCCATTTCGTGCATCTGCGCAATACGCAACGGTCGGGACCCCGTGATTTTTACGAATCGGGGCATCTGGTCGGTTCGGTGGACATGTATGCCGTTTTGCGGGCCTTGCTGGAGGAGCAGCGGCGGCGCCGGGCCGAGGGCCGTTGGGATACGTCGATGCCGTTCCGCCCGGATCACGGACTGCGGATGCTCGACGATTTCGGGCGTTCGGCCAATCCGGGCTACCCGCTGGTGGGTCGCATGAAGGGCTTTGCCGAGATTTGCGGATTGGAAATGGGTATCGAACGGAGTTTGTGGGGTTGACTCTTGGAATTTCTATCGAATATGAAAACACGCATTGCAGCATCGGCCCTTTTGGCCTGGACGGCCGTTTTTGTCGGCCTGACGGTTTCGTCGTGTGGTGGTGGAAGCCGACCCGACGCGGCGAAGTATGATGTAGCGGCCTTCGTTTGGCCGGCCTATCACAATGACCCTCGGTTTGCGGAGATCGGGATTTTCCCGGACGGTGTCGGTGAATGGGAGGCGGTCTACAAGGCCCGTCCGAAGTTCGAGGGTCACATGCAGCCTCGGGTTCCGTTGTGGGGTTATCTGAATGAGGCGGATCCGCACGTACAGGAGCGGAAGATCCGCACGGCCTTGGAGTATGGAGTCAATACGTTTATTTTCGACTGGTACTGGTATGATGACCGCCCGTTTCTAGAGGATGTGCTTCAGAAAGGCTTTTTGCAGGCCGCGAACAACGAAAAGATGCAGTTTTACCTGATGTGGGCCAACCATGTGATGACCTCCTACCTGGATGCCGCCAATCCGGACAAGAGTTTGGTTTACTGGCCCGAGCCGGTTACGCCCGAGATTTTCGACCGGATTGCCGACCACTTGATCGAACACTATTTTCTGCGTCCGAATTACTACAGGATAGACGGGAAGCCGGTTTTTGCCATTTATGAAACCGCGACCTTTATTCGGGAAATGGGAGGGGAGGAGCAGGCTGTTGCGGCCCTCGACCGTTTTCGGGAGAAGTGTGTAGAAGCCGGATTGCCGGGGGTTCATATACAACCGATTTTGTGGTTCCTGCTGCCGGCTACCGGTTCGGACATTCCGGGAGACAGTACGGTTTCGCAGCAAAATACGGTACGTCGTTTCGGGTTTGAGAGCCTGACCAATTACCAGTGGTGCCACCTGGTTCCGGCCGACCGGGACTATCGCTCATGGGGCGAGCAGGCCGTTGCTTGTTATGAGACCTTCGACCGGCAGTTCGATGTCCCCTATTTCCCGCATGTTTCGATCGGCTGGGACCCGAATCCCCGCTATCCGGAGGGTCTTCAACCATGCGTGACGGGTTCGACCCCGGCTCTTTTCGAGACCTTCCTGCGCCGGGCGAAGGCCTATGTCGATGCGCATCCGGACCAGCCGCCCCTGATCACGATCAATGCATGGAACGAATGGGCCGAAGGCAGTTATCTGGAGCCCGATAGCCTGAATGGTTACGGTTATTTGGAAGCAATCAAACGTGTATTTAAGGAATCGGAAAGATGAGAATCATCCATAGTTGTATTGCCGCCCTCTTTTTGCTGGCGGGTTGTGGCCGGGAACGGTTGATTGTCGTTGCCCCTGAAGTTGCTCCGCAGGCAACATTCTTTGCTGCGGACGAGACCACCCTGTTGCCGGGCCCGCTGTTGGACCTGCAGAACCAGGGCCGGAGCTATCTGCTGTGGCTCCAGCCGGACTCCCTGCTTCACTTCTTCCGTACCGAAGCCGGACTGGTCCCGAAAGCCGCTCCCTATGGCGGTTGGGAATCGGAGGATGTGTGGGGTGTGGGTCCGTTGCGGGGAGGTTTCATGGGATATTACCTGTCGGGACTCTCGTTGATGTATCGGACGACCGGGGACCGTGAACTGCTTCAGCGTCTGGAGTATACGCTTTCGGAACTCGAAGCTTGCCAGCAGGCCGGAGGCGACGGCTATGTGTTGGCCATCGACAACGGTCGGGAACTTTTCCGACGGGTGGCTTCGGGTGAGATCCGGACCGACAATCCGACGGTTAACGGCTCCTGGGCTCCGCTCTATCTGATTGACAAGATGCTGCGAGGTTTTGCTGTGGCCTATGTCGAGGCGGGAGAACGGCGGGCTTTGCGGCTGATGACCGGCCTGGCCGACTGGTTTGGCTACGGCGTACTGGATAAACTGACCGACGAGCAGATCCAGAAATTGCTGGTTTGCGAGCACGGTTCGATCAACGAATCGTTTCTGCATGTGTATGCCTTGACGGGCGAGCCTCGGTATCTGGCGTGGGCCGGGCGTCTCAATGACCGGAGCATGTGGGTTCCGCTCTCCGAGAACCGGGATATTCTGAACGGCTGGCACGCCAATACGCAAATTCCCAAGTTTATCGGTTTCGAACGCTATTTCGCTTATACGGGAGACGAGCGCTTCGATCGGGCGGCGTGGAATTTCTGGGAGATCGTGACGCAGCATCACAGCTGGGCGATCGGCGGAAACAGTACCGGAGAGCATTTCTTTCCGGCCTCGCGTTTCGAGGAGAAGTTGATGGAGCAGGGCGGTCCCGAGACGTGCAATTCGGTGAACATGATGCGTCTGACGGAATGCCTTTTTGCCCGGAAACCGAGTGCCCGCCTGGCGGAGTATTACGAACGGGTGCTCCTGAACCATATCCTGGCAGCCTATGATCCCTGTAAGGGGATGTGCTGCTATTTTACACCGATGCGTCCGGGACACTATCGGGTCTACGGGTCGAAGGACCGTTCGTTCTGGTGCTGCAACCAGTCGGGACTGGAGACTCCGGCGAAGTTGGGTCGAATGATTTTTGCCAAACGAGACGGAGACTTGCTGGTGAACCTGTTTGTTCCGGCCCGGGTGGATTGGCGCGAGCGGCAGATTATCCTGACCCAGTACGCCTCACTGCCGGAATCGTCGGAGGTGACCTTGGTGTTGGAGAGCGGCCGCGACCGGGATTTCCGGCTGCTGGTGCGCGATCCGGGCTGGTCGTCCGAAACCCGCCTGCAACTGAACGGCGAACCGATTCGTTCCGAACGGGATTCTGCCGGTTATTGGGTGATCCGAGCTCCGTGGCGTGGCGTCGATACGTTGACGATCGATTTTACGCCCGACGTGCGTGCGGAGCTTCTGCCGGGTTCGGACCGCTACCTGGCGTTGCTTTACGGACCTTATGTGCTGGCGGGGCGTATGGGCACGGATTCGCTGCCTGCATCGTTCTGGTGCGGAATAGACAATGGAGCCCATCGGGTGATTCCGGTTCCGGAGCAGGCCTGTATTCCCTGGACGGCGGAAACCGTAGCTTCCCATGTGGTGAAAACCGGGAAGAATCCGCTGACGTTCGGATTCGATGACGAGGCATATCGCGGGCTTCGTCTCGAACCTTTTTACCGGATCCATTTCGAACGTTACGCCGTCTATTGGCCGGTGGTCCGCAGGGAGTGACGCAACGTCTATTCCTTGTCGGACAGGGATTCGAAGTTGCTCAGTTCGTTCTGCGGTTGCAGCCGGTTCCCCTGTGTGAATTCCCGGTATTTTGACGGTGTCATTCCTGTTTTTTTCTTGAAGACGATGTTGAAATAGGAGGGAGTTTCGAATCCTACGCTGTAGGCGATCTGCTGGCTGTTGAGGTCTGTGTTGGTGAGCAGTTCCTTGGATTTGGAGATTTTCAGTTCCTGCATGTACTGGTTGGGTGAGAAACCCGTATACTCTTTGAATACGCGGCGGAACCAGGAGTATCCCATTCCGATTTGCTGGGCGACGACCTTTCCGGGGAGATTCTGTTCGATGTTCTCCTGCATCAGAATCTTGGCTTGGGAGATTAAACTGTCGATGTGCCTGTCGCGGAAACTGGTTTGCCGGTTTTCGCTGTATGCGAATCCCAGCAGGAGACTTGCGATTCCGGCCAGGATCTGCTGGTGCCCGGCACCCTGTTGTTGGGCGACTGTCGTGGCCCAACGGTATAAATGATATATCTGTTCGTGGATTCCGACGTTGAAGACGGCCTTTTCGCGGGCGAAGAACCGGGCAGCGACCCGTTTTTCGATGTCCGGACCCGTGAACCCGATCCAGGATTCGTGCCATCCGGTTTGGGGCAGAGGCCTGTAGTTGTGCCATTCGCCGGGGAAGAGCAGGAACATGTCGCCCTCCTTGATTTCGCACTCTTTCTGGCGGGTCGATACGAACTGTCCTCGTCCGCGGGTGATGTAGACGAGTTGGTATTCATTCAGTATGCGGCCTTTCTCCGTGGAGAAGAGATAGCGGGTCGGGTGGTTGCGGGAGGGGTATTCGGCGTGTGGCGGGATGTTTTGATGCCCGGCGGTTGTCACGACCAGCCCCCAGAGCATATCCTGATCGTTGGACATCAGGTATTTTACGTGACTCTCTTCCATTTTGAGATTTGGTAACGTCAAATATTGAAATTTGTTCGGCAAGATACCAATAATATTTGAATAATTGCTTTGTTATTTGATATTTTTTTGTATCAAAAAATGCAATTATTAAATCAATGAGAAAAACGCGACTTTCCGGGATATTACTAATTTTGTTAAAAAATCGATAGATCTATGAAACAGGCGAACACACGAGTCCGCATCGGTCTTTTTGCGACGGGACTCGATACGTATTGGCACCAGTTCGAGGGATTGCGGGAGCACCTGGATGGCTATCGGGCGGAAATCGCCTCTGCAATCGGTCGTATGGGCGACGTCGAGGTAATCGATGCCGGGATGGTTGATTCTCCGGGGAAGGCGATTTCGGCCGCGTCGCTGCTGGTCCGCGAGGAGGTTGATTTGGTATTTCTCTATATGGCGACCTATTGTCTCTCCTCGACGGTATTGCCGGTTGTGCAACGTCTGGGCTGTCCGGTGATTGTGCTGAATCTCCAACCGGATGCCGCCATCGATTATGAGCGACTCAATACCTTGGGCGATCGGGGCTTGATGACGGGCTTGTGGTTAGAGCATTGTCAATCCTGTTCACTCCCGGAGATTGCCAGTGTGCTCAATCGGAGCGGTTTGCGTTATGAGATCGTCTCGGGGCACCTGAAGGATCCGCAGGCCTGGACTCAAATCGAAGATTGGGTCGTTGCGGCACGAGTTTTCCGGGGAATGCGGGAGAACCGCCTGGGCATTCTGGGTCATTACTATGGCGGGATGCTCGATGTCTATACGGATCTCACCCGTCAGTCTGCGGTCTTCGGCACGCATATCGAGATGTTGGAGATGTGTGAATTGAAACGCCATCGGGATGCGGTTACGCCCCGGGATCTGGCATTCAAACTCGAAGAGTTCCGGAGTAGTTTCGACGTTAGCCCCGATTGTACGGAGTCTGAATTGCGGCGGGCCGCGTCGACGGCGTTGGCGCTGGATCGGATGGTTGAGAGCCATCAGTTGGGCTCCATGGCTTATTATTATGAAGGAGACGGAGCCTACGAGGATCTTGCCACGTCGGTGATTGCCGGAAATACGCTACTCACGGGCCGTGGGATTCCGGTGGCGGGTGAGTGCGAGGTGAAAAACGCCCAGGCGATGAAGATTCTCTCGTTGATGGGGGCCGGAGGATCGTTTTCGGAATTCTATGCGATGGATTTCAACGATGATATCGTTATGTTGGGGCATGACGGCCCGGCACATTTCGAAATTGCCGAAGGGCGGGTTGGACTGGTTCCGTTGCCTGTCTATCATGGTAAGCCGGGAAAGGGCCTGTCGATTCAGATGTCGGTACGGCTAGGCCCCGTGACGTTGCTTTCGGTGTGTGAGAGCCGGAGTGGAGTTTTCCTGCTGGCAGCTGAAGGGGAGTCCGTTGCGGGTCCGACGTTGCAGATCGGGAATACCAATAGCCGCTATCGTTTTGCTTGCGGGGCTCGTCGTTTCATGGATACCTGGAGTAAGGCAGGACCTTCGCACCATTGTGCTATTGGTGTGGGGCACCAACTCGACCGGTTGAAAAAGGTGGCCTTCCTGTTTGATATTCCGATCATGATTGTCGAATGATTAATTTTCAAGGTTAACCTTTATATTTTTTAAAATAGTATAAACTATAACTATGAAAAATATTCGATCAATCTTTGTTGCCTTATTTGTTGTTGCTGTTGCTCAGGCGGTTGGGGCGCAAGAGATACTTGATCTAAAAGGAGGCCCCTTGGGTGTGGAACGAGTTGCTAAATTAGCTAATTATTCTGTTTATAGTTCTGTGCCTGTAGATTCTCCTGTAGATACTTGCTGGATTCAAGTTGATTTAGGTCGTTCTTATCCTATTCATCAGGTAAAACTTTATCCGGTGATTTGGGATTGGTGGCTTGACGTATGGCGTCCTCGTTTTCCTTTGCGGTTTAAAATAGAGGCGTCCAATGATGAGACTTTCACTAGATCGCGTATGATTTCTGATCAAACGCGAGATGATTATGAGGTGACTATTGTTGATAAGGTAGACTCCTACACTCCATCAGAACCGATTTCTGGTCGTTATGTACGTATGACCGTTACGAAACTTCCTGAATTCCAGGGAAAATATTCGTTTGATCTGTGGCGTTTTGAAGTGATTTCGGGAGGGCGGAATGTTGCTGAGGGGCGAACGCTTAGCGATTCTGGACGGGGCTACCTGGGTAAACATTCTCTATTACGGGCACCTCGCCCGATGGGAGAACTTGCTGTATTAGATTGCCCTGAAAACGTAACCTCCCCTGATTCGTGGCGTCCCGTTACTCCCAGCCTGCAGGTTCCGCATAAAGGGGTCGAGGTAGGCGGCTTATTTGAGAAAGTGATGGATCGTAATGTCCATTATTTGCTTACTTCGTTTTCTGTTAATGATATGTTACGAGACTTTCGTATCCGAGCGGGCAAGCCAGTTAGTGAAAAAAAAGATCGCGATATTAATGTCGAGTGGCTCAGATGTTTGCCGGGATCTGTTGCGGGGCGTTTTTTGATGGGAGCCGGTAATCATCTTCGCTGGAAAGAGGATGCGGAATTGCGCTTGCGAATGAATCAAGTTGTGGATGGGATAGAGGAGTGTGCAGAGCCAAACGGTTATTTGCTTGGGTTTCCGGAAAATGAGATTCTGGTTTTTGAATATGGAGGTTATTGTCGTTCGTGGGTATCGCAGGGCCTGTTAGAAGCAGCTATTGCGGGGAATCCTAAAGCTTATCCCTTATTGCGAAAATTCTACGACTGGTTCAATACTTGTCCGTATTTGCCTGAATTGGTTCGACGCGGAGCGTTTGGGCGTCAGGGTATCATTCCTAGTACGCGGCTTTATCATTCGCCAGTAGGGAAACCTCTTGACATTCAAGTTGCCCAGCGTTACTATCAGGAGAATTTCTGGATGGATCAATTGATTGATAGAGATGTTGATGCTATTTGGAAAATTCCTTACGACCGACCTCACTGCTATTTGATAGTGACGTTGAATGCTTATATGGATATGTATATGGCTACGGGCGAGGAGCGTTACTTGGAGGCGGTATTGGGCGGTTGGGATATTTATCATGATTATTTTCAGCATACTGGTGGGAGTATCAGCATCTGTGAGAAACATGAATATCCGCCAAAGTCTTACCTGCTTCGGTTGGGGACTGGTGAGCTTTGTGGTAACTCGTTTTGGGCATTTCTCAATCAGCAACTTCACGTTATTTTTCCGGATGAAGAGAAATATGTGAATGAAATCGAGAAGTCCATTTACAATGTAGGGATTGCTAACCAAACCCAAGATGGCAGCATTATTTATCATGCTAAACTTGTTGGTCACAAGAATAAGGGTGAGAATTACAATACCTGTTGTGAAGGGCAGGGAACACGATGGTTCGGAGCTTTGCCAGAGTTTATTTATTCAATTGCCGATGATGGTATTTATGTCAATCTTTTCAATGAATCATCAATCGCATGGAGACAGAGGGACGGTAGCGATATGTCTGTGTCGATGCAGACTTCATTTCCTGAGGATGCAAGTGTAAAACTCATTATATCGCCCGATAGAGGGAAAGCTTATAGCAAGATTAGACTTCGGATTCCTCAGTGGGCAAAAGCTCCTGTGGCGGTAACGGTTAACGGGAAAATAGTTGGTCTGGGCCAACCGGGCAGTTATTTTGCCTTGGAACGGATCTGGAAGAAGGGTGATGAGATTGCATTTACATTGCCTATTGGTTTTTCTCTAACAAAATATAAAGGTACGGAGGAAGGTTTTCAAGGAACAGAGGCTTATGCGTTAGAGTACGGGCCTTTGTTGATGGCAGCTATAGGCCCGGAGATAGATGATGGATTTCTTGATATTCCGGTTTCGTCATCAGAACTCCCATTGAGATTAAAAGCTAAGAGTGATAATCCATTGAGGTTTGAGGTGCAATGTTTTACTACAGGAATAGAATATATTCCTTATTATCAGATTGGAGATGAGGATTTCACTTGTTATCCATTTCTGTCAAAGATGTGATAATTTTCAGATGAGGCCAAAGACAAATCTACTACAAGAGTAGATTTGTCTTTGGCCAATGAACAAGGGAATGTGCCCCGTCCGGTTGGAAAAATCTGCGCACTTACAATCCTACAATACATGAACTACAAAAACAAAAAGCCCATTGGCAGAATCCAGTATGCGATGACTTAATTCCGCCAACGGGTCGTTCTCAATTTCATACCGTTTTTTGCGCTCCGTCGGGGTTCCTCTCCGCCTTTGGCATCGTCTGCAAATCTGACCCACCCCCAAACCCTCACCTCTGCGGGCCGGTTTTGTCCTTCCGGACGCACCGGGACTGCGCAGCCCGTAATTTTTAATTCGCAATCGCTACGCTTTCGGCCGATTATTCGTACCTTTGTGGGCTATGATCGACCGCGAAACAGTAGACCGCATCTATGCCGCCGCCAATATCGTCGATATCGTCGGCGAGTACGTCACGCTCAAACGCAAGGGCGTGAACTATGTCGCCTGCTGTCCGTTCCACAACGAGAAGACCCCCTCGTTCGTCGTTTCCCCCTCGAAGGGACTCTACAAGTGCTTCGGATGCGGGAAGGGTGGGAATGCCGTCACCTTCGTCATGGAACAGGAGTCGGTCAGCTATCCCGAGGCCCTCAAGATGGTGGCCAAACGCTACGGAATCGAGGTGCACGAGGAGGCCCTCTCCGACGAGGAGCTCCGCCGCAACGACGACCGCGAGTCGATGTTCGCCCTCAACAGCTGGGCCGCCGACTATTTCGCCAGTTACCTCCACCGCGACAGCGAGGGAATCAACGTCGGACTCTCCTATTTCCGGCAGAAACGGAGCCTGACCGACGCCACGATCAAAAAGTTCGGACTCGGGTTCTGCCCCTCGAAGGGCGACCGGATGTCGAAGGATGCCCTCGCGGCCGGGTACAAGCAGGAGTTCCTCCTCTCGACGGGTCTTTCGCTGGCCCGTGAGAGCGACGGTTCGCTCTACGACCGCTTCCGCGACCGTGTGATCTTCCCCGTGCACAACATCTCGGGGCGCATCGTCGCCTTCGGGGGCCGCACCCTGCGCACCGACAAGCAGGTCGCCAAATACCAGAACTCCCCCGAGAGCGAGATCTACAGCAAGAAACGCGAACTCTACGGCCTCTATTTCGCCAAGAAGGCCATCCAGCAGCAGAACTTTGCCATCATGGTCGAGGGCTATCTCGACGTGATCTCCATGCACCAGGCCGGGATCGAGAATGTCGTGGCCTCGTCCGGTACGTCGCTCACCACGGAGCAGATCCGCCTGCTGGGGCGCTTCACGAAGAACATCACCGTGATCTACGACGGCGATGCGGCCGGGATCCACGCCTCGCTGCGCGGCATCGACATGATCCTCAAGGAGGGGATGAATGTCCGCGTGGTGCTGCTGCCCGAACCCGAGGACCCCGATTCGTTCGCCCGCAGCCACTCCGCCGCCGAAGTGCAGGAGTACATCCGCGCCAACGAGCAGGATTTTCTCGAATTCAAGGCCCGGCTGCTGCTGAAGGATGCGCAGGGCGATCCGATCAGGAAGGCTGCGCTGATCGGCGACATGGTGCAGTCCATTGCGCAGATCCCCGATCCGATCCAGCGTTCGGTCTACATCAAGGAGTGCGCGCGGACCATGGACATCGACGAGCAGATCCTCATCGGCGAGGTGGCCCGCAAGCGCCTCACCTCCTCCGGGGATCGTGAAACGGACGATTTCCTGCGCCGTCAGGCCGCCGTCCGGCAGCACGAAGCCGGGCCGGACACTCGCCCCGAGGCGGAGTATACCTCGAAGGTCGAGGCCGGGAGCAGTTTCGAAGCCCTGGAGCGCGAGATCGTCAAGTACCTCCTCAAGTACGGGCACTGCTCGTTCGATTTCAAGGAGGGGAACACGATGGTGCCCTGCAATGTCGCCGAGGTGATCTTCAGCGAGTTGTCCGATGACCAGATTGTCTTCCGCAACCCGGTCTATGCCAAGATCATGGCCGCCTATCGCGAACAGTGGGAGCAACTGGGTACGGGCGTCGAGGTCCCGGCCCACATCTTCCTGAGCAACATCGATCCGGAGGTCTGCACGGCCGCTGTGGATATCCTTACCGCCGACGACAACTACGTGGCCAGCGAGATCTGGAAACGCAAGGAGGTGCACGTCGAGAGTGATGCCGAGATGCTGGCCGTCGGGGTGCCGAAAGCCGTGATGCTCTACAAGTCGAAGGTCATCGAGTCGCTCATCAAGGAGTTGAACGGGCAGTTGGCGAAGGCTGCGGATGAGGAGCAGGCCGACCTGATCCGGCGGCTGGACAACTACAACCAGGTGAAGGCGGCCATCGCCCGGAAACTGGGCCGACCGATTTTATGAAAAAGGGGGCGGGGTTCGGGTCGTACACGCATCACTGCGCGTACCGTGTGCAAACAGAAAATAAACAGAAAGATGTGTAAAACATATCGAAGATAAAAGAATTAGTTACCTTGACCGATTCCCACCCCCGCGAATAGAATTCGCAATTTGTATGCCGTTTTTGCCTATATGAACGAACAGAAGAAGATAAATATCCGGAACAAGCGCGCAACGTTCGACTATGAGATTCTCGAAGAGTACGTTGCGGGCATCGTGCTCGTCGGGACCGAGATCAAGTCGATCCGTGCGGGCAAGGTCTCGATGGTGGACTCGTTCTGCTATTTCGACAAGGGTGAACTGTGGATCCGCGGCGTCAACATCGCCGAATACGCCTGGGGAACCTGCAACAACCACGTCCCGCGCCGTGACCGCAAGCTCCTGCTGACGTCCCGCGAACTCGACAAGCTCCGTCGTGCGTCGCAGGACCGCGGGCTGACGATCGTCGGGCTGCGCCTCTTCCTCAACGAACGCGGCCTGGTGAAGGTCGTCGTCGGGCTGGCCCGCGGCCGCAAGTCCTACGACAAGCGCGAGTACCTCAAGAAGAACGACGCCCGCCGCGAAATGGACAAGGCGATGAAAAACTTCCGGCGATGATCCGCGCGATCTTTCTCGACGTCGACGGGACGCTTATCAGTTTCCGGACCCACGAGGTCCCGGTTTCGGCCGTGGAGGCCCTGTGCCGGGCCCGCGAGCGCGGCGTAAGGCTCTTTATCGCTACGGGGCGTGCCGTGACCGATCTCGAGCTGCTGGAGCCGATCCCTTACGAGGGAGTCGTGGCGCTGAACGGGGCCGAATGTATCCTGCGCGACGGCCGGGTCGTTGTCCGGCACCCGATTCCGCGGGAGGAGTTCGAACGCGCCCTGGCGCTCTCCGACGAGTGGGATTTCCCCGTCGGGCTGGAGCTCAACGAAGGGATCTTCGTGAACCGTGTGACACCCGTTGTCGAGGAGCTGGCCCGCATGGTCGCCCATCCGGTTCCGGAGGTCGCCGACCTGCGGCGGCTGTTTGATCGTGGCGACTGCTGCCAGATGTGCTTTTACGTCGATCCGCAGCTCGGCGGGCGCATCATGGAACGGCTGCCGTCGCTGACGGCGACCCGCTGGTGTTCGATCTTTTCCGACGTAAACGTCCGCGGTGTGGACAAGGCGACCGGCATGGCGGAGTTTGCCGCACGCTGTGGATTCGGGATCGATGAGGCGATGGCCTTCGGCGACGGGGGCAATGATGTTCCGATGCTGCGTGCGGCCGGTGTGGGCGTAGCGATGGGCGGGGCATGCGACGAGGCGCTGCAGGCCGCCGACTGGGTGACCGCAACGGTCGACGACGATGGGATCCGCCGGGCTCTGGAGCATTTCGGCGTGATCGAGGGCGCGGGTGTGTCGAAGTAATGCTGGCGCCCTGGAAATGGTAAAACGAAAAACAAAAGGATATGTCATTGATTCTCTGTATTGAAACCGGCACGGATATCTGCTCCGTGGGGATTGCCAGGGATGGCGAGTTGCTGTCGCTGCGCGAGAGCGACGAGGGGCGCGACCACGCCCGCAAGGTCGGGGTTTTCGTCGACGAACTGCTGCGTGAAACCGGCATCGCTCCCGACGATCTGGATGCCGTGGCCGTCGGGAAGGGCCCGGGATCCTATACCGGACTGCGTATCGGCGTTTCGTTCGCCAAGGGGCTCTGCTATGGTTTGCAGAAACCGCTGTTGGCCGTCGGGTCGCTCGACGCGCTGGTCGAGGTGGCCCGCGAGGACTATGAGGCCGGAATCCTCTCCGTGGAGAACTGGGGCGACGCCCTGCTCTGTCCGATGGTCGATGCTCGCCGCATGGAGGTCTACGCCCAGGTGTTCGATGCCGAAGGGGTGGCGCAGAGTGATGTCTCGGCCGAGGTGATTTCGGAGGAGAGTTTCGCCCCCTACCGCAATACGGGGCGTCCGTTCGTGATCTTCGGAAGCGGTGCCCGCAAGTGTGCCGACCTGCTGGCGGGTGCGACGTTCGTCGAGGTGACCCCCTCGGCCCGCGGCCTGGCTCGGCTGGCGCAACAGGCGCTCGATGAGGGCCGCACGGAGGATATCGCCTATTTCGAACCCTTCTACCTGAAGGACTTCGTCGTCCCGACCTCGAAGAAGAAACTCTTCTGAACCCGGAGGCGTGAACTCCGGACCGTATCGGAATGACCGAAGAGGAGTTGATCGGGGCGTTGTCGGATTGCTGGCAGGCGCATTTTGCCGACGGAATGGCCCGGCGGGTGTGTGCCGCGGCCGCATCGGCTGGGTCGACGAGAGCTGGGAGGATCTGGTCGAGGCCCAGGCCGCCGGTGCTTCGCCCGGAATCGGGAGCCGTCTGTGCAGAAGTTGGGGCCGCAAATGAAAAAGGGGCTGTCTAATAATTAATTTTTTTAACCCGCTGAGAATTGCGTATTCGGAAATGTTCGCGAATAGCAGTACGAATAAAAAAGGGGCTGTCTAACAAGTCTTAGACAGCCCCTTTTTTTTATAGTTTGTCTGCCTGGGGAGTATCGGTTGTGTCGGGGAGCTCCGCAGCCGGTTCCTCTGTCGGCTCCTCGTCGGCATCGCGGCCTGCGAGTTCCAGCGTGCGGGGGGTGTGCTGCCGTTTGGTCTGCAGCCGGGCCGTGCGGCGCAGCCGTTCGCCCACGCGGATGATGTTGTCGTTGCCCGTGCAAAGCCGCTTGTAGGCGTCGTCGTAGGCGTCGCGGGCCTTGCCGAGCGCCGTGCCGACCCCTTCGAGCGAGGCGGTGAAGGCCACCAGCTGTTCGTAGAGCTTCAGACCGCAGGCGGCGATTTCCCGCGTGTTCTTGTCCTGGTCGTTGTATTTCCAGAGATCCGCCACGAGTTTCAGCAACGCAAAGAGGTTCGTCGGCGACGAGACGATCACCTTCCGCTCATAGGCGTCGGACCAGATCTTCGGGTCGCTCTGCAGCGCCGCCAGGAAGGCCGGTTCGTTCGGGACGAACATGATGACGAAATCGGGCGAATTCAGCCGCCGCTGGTACTCCTTGCGGCCGAGTTCGACGACGTGCTGCCGCACCGAAGCGACGTGTGCCGCCAGGTGGCGTCGGCGCTCCTCCTCGCTTTCGGCCGCCGTGTAGTTGACGAAGGCCGTGAGCGAGACCTTCGAGTCGATGACGATATCCTTCTTCTCGGGGAGGTGCAGCACCACGTCGGGCCGCAGGTTGCGGCCCTCTTCGTCCTTGATGTTGTACTGCGTCTCGTAGTGGATCCCCTTCGAGAGCGACGAACTGTCGAGGATCGTCTCCAGCAGCATTTCGCCCCAGTCGCCCTGCACCTTCGAGTTGCCCTTCAGGGCGTCGGTCAGGTTCCGGGCATCGGCCGAGATGTGCTGGTTGAGCTCCATGAGGCGCTTGAGCTCGTTTTTCAGTTCGCCGCGCTGTTCGTTCTCGTGGGAGTAGATGCGCTCGACCCGCTCGCGGAACTCCGTGATGTTTTCGCGGAAAGGCTTCAGCAGGAGGTCCAGCGACTCCTTGTTCGTCTGCTTGAACGCCCGCGACTGTTCGCCGAGGATCTCCGTGGCGAGGTTTTTGAACTCCAGGCGGAAGCGCTCCTCCAACTTTTCGCGTGCAGCACGCTCGGCCTCGCGTTCTTCGGCGTTTTTCGCACGCAGCGAGGCGATTTCCGAATCGGTCGAGGCCTGCAGGGCCGCCAGTTCGGTCCGTGTGCGGAGGTGCGCTTCGCGCAGGTCGTGCAGCTCGCGTTCGGCCGTATCGCGCCCCTGGCGGGTCTCCGCAAGGAGGGTTTCCGTGGCGGAGAGTTTCTGTCTGAGATCGCTCCGGGCGGCCTCGGCCTCCTCTTTGTCTCGGCGCAGGCGGGCCCTTTCCCGGCGCAGAGCGACAATCGTAACCCCCGAAACCGCACAGAGACAGGCCAGTAGGAGGAGAATGAGAAGCATGACGGTATTCATGTCTACAAAGATAGGTTCTTTTGCGGAAAATTTCGTATATTTGTTCAAATAATCAAAAAATCGATCCTCATGCAACGGACAGTAGCCCCATCGATGCTTTCGGCCGATTTCGGCCATCTGGAACGCGATACGCGGATGATCGACCGCAGTGCCGCCGAATGGGTCCATATCGACGTCATGGACGGGGTGTTCGTCCCGAATATTTCGTTCGGATTTCCCGTGATGAAGCCCATCCGGAAGGCGACGTCGAAGTTCCTCGACGTGCATCTGATGATCGTCTCCCCGGAGAAGTACGTCGCGCGGTTTGTCGAGGCCGGGGCCGATCTGGTGACCTTCCACCTCGAAGCCACCGAAGACCCCGCGGGGTGCATCGCCCGCATCCGCGAGGCCGGGGCGAAGGTCGGCGTCTCGATCAAGCCCGTCACGCCGGTCGAGGCGTTGCGCGAATGGCTGCCGGCGGTCGATCTGGTGTTGGTGATGAGTGTCGAGCCGGGGTTCGGCGGGCAGTCCTTCATTCCGGGGTCGCTCGACAGGATCCGCGAACTGCGGGCCCTGGCTACGGAACTCGGGTTGGCGACGATCATCGAGGTCGACGGCGGCATCTCGGCGGCCAATGCCCGGGAGGTGTTCGATGCCGGGGCAGAAGTGCTCGTGGCCGGGAGCGCCGTCTTCAAGGCTCCGGATCCCGAGGCCGAGATCCGGCGCATCCTCGAAGCGTAAGTCCCGGGCGGACCATGTCGTAAATGTGTCCGAAAAGGGGCGGAAAACGGGGAAATGCGGCTGCCTGTGGTGCCGGTATCGGGGAAATCACCCCGAAAAGAGGCGGACGGAGTGTTCCGATGTCGGAAATATCCTGTAAAAACGTTACCTTTGCGGAGGTTCCCGAGGCCGCGGCGTGCGACTCCGGATTTTAGTGTACATATATGATTTCTCTTGACAATCTGACCGTCAGTTACGGGGGCTGGACCCTCTTCGACAATATCTCGTTTCTGATCAACCCGAAGGACCGCATCGGCCTGGTCGGCAAGAACGGCGCGGGGAAAACCACGCTGCTGCGCATCATCACCGGCGAGCAGCAGCCCACGTCGGGCGCCGTGACGATCAACGGCGAGTGCACGATCGGCTACCTTCCGCAGACGATGCGCGTGGCCGACACCACGACGCTCGTCGACGAGACCGCCAAGGCCTTCGACGAGGTCCTGCGCCTCGAAGCCGAGATCACCGACCTTACGCGCGAAATCGCCGAACGAACCGACTACGAATCGGCCGCCTACGAGCAGCTGCTGCACCGCCTGAACGATGCCCAGGACCGTTACCACATCCTCGGCGGCGAGACCCGCGATGCCGACATCGAGAAGACGTTGCTCGGACTGGGATTCAAGCGAGAGGATTTCGGACGTGCCACGAGCGAGTTCTCCGGAGGCTGGCGGATGCGGATCGAACTGGCGAAACTGCTCCTGCGGCGCCCTTCGATCTTTCTGCTGGACGAGCCCACGAACCACCTCGACATCGAGTCGATTCAGTGGCTCGAAGAGTACCTTAAAAACTACAACGGCGCCGTGCTGCTGATCTCCCACGACCGGGCGTTCCTCGACAACGTCACGAACCGCACGGTCGAGCTCTCGCTGGGCAAGATTACCGACTACAAGGTGCCCTATTCGAAATACGTCGTCCTGCGCGCCGAACGCCGTGCGCAGCAGCTGGCCGCCTACGAAAACCAGCAGCGGATGATCGAGAAGACCGAGGAGTTTATCGAGAAGTTCCGCTACAAGCCCACAAAGTCGAACCAGGTGCAGTCGCGCATCAAGCAGCTGGAGCGCCTCGAACGCCTCGAAGTCGAGGAAGAGGACCTTGCTACGCTGAACATCAAGTTCCCGCCCGCACCGCGTTCGGGCCAGATCGTTGCCGAGATCAACGAGGCAGGGATGTCGTTCGGAGCGAAGCACGTCTTCAGCGGTGCGAATTTCGTCATCGAAAAGGGCGACCGGATCGCCTTTGTCGGGCGCAACGGCGAGGGCAAGACCACGCTGGCGAGGATGCTCGTCGGGCAGTTGACCCCGACGGAGGGCTCGATCCGCATCGGCGCTAACGTCAATATCGGCTACTATGCCCAGAACCAGGACGATTTGATGGACGGCGAGTTCACGGTCTACGACACGCTGGACCGTGTGGCCGTGGGCGACATCCGCACGCGGCTGCGCGACATCCTCGGGGCCTTCCTCTTCCGCGGCGAGGACATCGACAAGAAGGTCAAGGTCCTCTCGGGCGGCGA
>CALUKL010000102.1 GCA_944321195.1 uncultured Alistipes sp. | reverse complement strand
GACCCTTCAACGCTGCGCGGAACTTTTTGGCATCTTCGAGGAAGTAGCACTCCTCGAAGGGGAACTGCTTGATCATCAGGGGTCCGAACCAGCGGATGAAGTATCGGAGCCAGAGCGGCGAGTAGTAACTCATGGTGTAGAGGGGGATCAGTCCGCGCATGACGGCCATCGGGGCTTTCGACACGAACCCGCCGGAGAGGACGATCCCGTCGACGCCGAACGACTCGATCACGCGGGCGATCTCGATGCTCTCGGGGATCTGGATGCCGCCCTTGAAACCGTCGTACATGTTGTGCTTGACGGTGACGGCCATGCCGCAGGCGCGTGCGGCCCCGACGGCCTCTTCGAGACACATCCGCATGAAGCGCATGCGGTTTTCGAGCGAACCGCCGTACTCGTCATGCCGGTGGTTGGTGTAGGGCGAGAGGAACTGCGAGATGAGATAACCGTGCCCGGCGTGGACCTCCACGGAGTCGAATCCGGCGTCGTGGGCGGTATGTACTGCGTGTCCGAACTCCTTGGCGACCTGTTCGATTTCGCTGCGGCGCATCCCGCGCACGGGGGTGTAGGCGTAGAGGTTCACGCCCGACGATGCGCCGATGGGCATCTGCCCGGCGGTGGTCCAGTGTGTCATGTTTCCGCAGTGCCCGATCTGAATGGCTGCGGCGGCGCCTTCGCGGTGGATGGCGTCGGTGATGTCGCGCAGCCCGGGGACGATCTCGGGTCGGAGCCAGAGCTGCTTGTTGAAGGAGAGCCCGCTTCGGCAGACGGCGGCATAGGCAAGGGTTGTCATTCCGATTCCGCCGCGAGCCACGGCGACGTGGTAATCCTTGAGCTGCTGCGTGGGGCCGAAATCCTTGCCCATGGACTCGAACGCCGCGGAACGGATCGTGCGGTTGCGCAGCGTGACGGGGCCGAGCTTGTAGGGCGTGAAAAGTTTGGATTCCATATTTTTCGAGAATTTTTCGTGATTTTTTCAAGTGTTTTCGGAAGAGACCTGCGTGATTTTCGGATCCGTCGTGGCTTTCCGGGGTTGCTTTCTCGGGGTCCTTCGGGTCCTTCGGGATGTTTCGGGGTCGCTCCCTCAGGGCTTCGGAATTTTCTGTGGTCTTTGAAAATTTTCGGGCGGGACGCGGATCAGTAGATAAAGGGTATGATCCGCTTCCGCCGAAGTCTTGAAAACTCCTCGCCGAACTCCTGCTCGTAACGGCGCCGGAGCGATGCTGCGCGGGGTGCGAGGTTGGCGAAGGTCCACCAGGCGAAGACCACCCCGGCCCACGACCAGGAGGCTACGGCGAAGCCGACCCATTCGAGCAGCTCGCCGAAATAGTTGGCCGAGGAGACGTAGCGGAACATGCCGCCGCGGGGGATGTAGTGGCGCGTGTCGCCGGGTTTGCGGAGGTGGCGGATAATCCGGTCGGAGTGGAGGTTGATGGCCATTCCGGCGATGAAGAGGGCGCCGCCGATGTAGATGTAGGGCTGTGCGAACCAGTTGTTGTAGTAGCCGTCGGGGGATACCCAGAAGATCCAGCCGCCCTGCATCAGGGCGTTGAGGGTGTTGAAAACCATGCCCATGAGGACGATTCCGAGGGGCATCCGGGAGTTCCCGCGCAGGAGCAGCGGGAAGATGAACGAGCGTTGGAAGTAGTGAGCCTGGAATAGCAGGAACAGGGCGAGGGGTCCGGCCTGCCACATGCGGTCTGACGCGGCCCAGAGGATGCACATGAAGATGAAGACGGGAGATTCCATGAGTACCCATCCGATTTTGTTGGGGATCGGGGGGCCGTAGCGTCGGTCGAAGAGGTATCCGTACCCGGCTTCGAAGAAGTGGAGGGCGATGAAAACCACGAGGGCCAGGGAGGCCATGACGATGAGGAAGATGTCGAATGTTTCGCGCATGACGGGCAGGGATTCGGTAAAAACGCGATAAAGGTAGCAAAATTTTCGGGTCCCGGCAAGACCCGGAACGGCCTTCGGTTGTTCGATTTTTCCCGGTCTCGGACGTCAGCTTCTCCGTACGGGGTCGTTGCCTGTCCGGAAACACCCGGCCGGGTTGTTTTTTTGCCCTTTCGGAAAAAATGCGTATCTTTCACCGGTCATCAAGTATCACCTAACCTGTCCATACATGAAACCGTTTTACCTGCTGATGCTCACTGCTGCCCTTGCCTGTGCCGGATGCTGCAAGGACAAGTCGGACAACCCCCCCCCTCAAAAATTGACCGTTGAACAGACCGACTATACGCTCGGCGCCTTCGAGGAGCGGACCGCAACGGTCTCGCTGAGCGCCTCCGCCGACTGGACCGTCTCCGTTGTGTACGACGGTGCCGATTCGGAAGCCGATGCCGCGTGGCTGGCTGTCACGCCGGCAAACGGCGCGGCCGGTGAACAGAGACTCACGCTGTCGGCCGACAACAACTTCCGGAATGCACCCCGCACGGCCCGCCTGGATCTTGCCTGCGGAGGGCAAACCGTGCAGGTGGCGGTCACCCAGAGTGCCTCGGGCTTCGACGACACAACGGACCTTACGGACTTCTTCGATCCGCAGTTCGCGCAGGACTTGCAGTTGTTTGGGATAATCCCCGATGCCGAACAAATTCTTTTCAAGGATGTCGCCTATATAACCACGCTCCAAATCAATTGTCGCACCAGTACTTCGACCTCCTTGCAGGGTATTGAATTTTTCAAATCGTTGGAGATTCTGGAGTGCGAAAGCCCTCTGTTGACATCGCTGGATGTGAGTGCGAACACGGCGCTGAAGGAGTTGTACTGCCGCGACAATTTGTTTACGTCGCTGGATGTGAGTGCGAACACGGCGCTGGAGGTGTTGTCCTGCGGTGGTGGTACGTTGGCATCGCTGGATGTGAGTGGCTGCACGGCGCTGAAGGAGTTGTACTGCGGGGACAATCAGTTGACATCGCTGGATGTGAGCGGCTGCACGGCGCTGACACGTTTGGATTGCTACGGCAATTCGTTGACGTCGCTGGATATGAGTCGGAATACGGCGTTGAATAAGTTGCACTGCTACAACAATCAGTTGACGTCGCTGGATGTGAACGGTTGCACGGCGTTGGAGACGTTGAACTGCAGGGACAATCAGTTGGCGTCGCTGGATGTGAGTGCAAATAGGGCGTTGCTGTACTTGTTCTGCAACAACAATCGGTTGACGTCGCTGGATGTGAGTGCAAATACGGCGTTGCTGCGTTTTTACTGCTATGACAATCCCGGCGACGGGGAGTCGAAGTTCCCGGTAACGGCCTGGTTCGACAATGAGACCGTGCCGGAGGGCTTGGATGTCGATAAGTTGGAATGGACGTACAACGGCAAGACCATCACTGTCGACTACCAAAAAGCGGAGTAATGCATCGCACCATAAACAACGGACCTCTCCTTTCGCGGCAGGTCCGTTTTTGCATCCGGCGCGTCGTCGACCGTGCGGGACGGGATCCCAATCTCAGAAAAGGCCTCTTTCGGGAGGCTTTTTTCGTTTCGGAGGGAAAATACCCGCGCGATTTGTGGAAAAGTCCGTATCTTTGGGGCATCATCAAAAACGCTTAGCCATGAAGAAACTCGTGGTCTTTACCGGCGCGGGGATGAGCGCCGACAGCGGCCTGGCGACGTTCCGCGATTCGGACGGTCTGTGGGCCAACTACCGGATCGAGGATGTCTGCACGCCGGAGGCCCTGGCGCGGAACCGGGCGCTGGTCATCGAATTCTACAACAAACGGCGCCGCGAGATGCTTGCGGCACGTCCCAACGCGGGCCATGAAGCCATCGCGGCCCTGGAGCGTGACTTCGCGGTGGAGGTCGTGACGCAGAACGTCGACGACCTGCACGAACGGGCGGGCTCGACGCGCGTGACGCACCTGCACGGCGAACTGCGCAAACTGCGCTCGATGCGCAACCCCGACCTTATTGTTCCGATCGAAGGGTGGGAGCAGGCGTTGGACGCCACGGCGCCGGACGGTTCGCTGCTGCGCCCGCATATCGTCTTCTTCGGCGAATCGGTCCCGATGTTCGAGCGGGCGGCGGAGATCGCCGCGCGGGCCGAGATCATGGTCGTGGTGGGGACGTCGTTGGCGGTCTATCCGGCGGCTTCGCTGGTGCGCTACGCGCAGCCGGGGGTTCCGATCTACCTTGTGGATCCCGGACACCCCGATACGACGGGTATCCGCAACCCGCTGACCGTCATTTCGAAACGCGCTGCCGAGGGCGTGCCCGAACTGGCCGCGCTGCTGCGCCGGACTTATCTGAACCAGTAGTTTGCTCCTCCGGAAACGATGTCTGTCTATTTTGTCTTGGAAATGCTCGGGACGCTGGCCTTTGCGATCAGCGGCATCCGGCTTGCCTCGGCCAAGCGGTTCGACTGGTTCGGGGCCTACGTCGTGGGCTTTACGACGGCCATCGGGGGCGGAACGCTGCGCGACCTGATGCTGTCGCAAACCCCTTTCTGGATGCTGGACAGTGTCTACCTCATCGTCACGGCCATCGCTCTGGGGATCGTCATCCTTTTCGGCCGCTACCTCATCCGGCTGAACAATACGTTCTTCATCTTCGACGCCATCGGACTGGGGCTGTTCACGGTCGTGGGCATCGAGAAGACCCTTGCAGCGGATTTCCCCTTCTGGGTGGCCGTCATCATGGGTACGATGACCGGTGCGGCCGGCGGCGTGCTTCGTGACATCCTCATCAACGAGGAGCCGCTCATTTTCCGCAAGGAGATCTATGCGCTGGCGTGTGTCTTCGGCGGAGTGGTCTTCTGGATCTGCCGCGAGGCAGGCATGTCGGGAGCTTCGTTGCAGATCGTGACGGCCGTGGCGGTGATCGCGGCGCGGGTCGTGTCGGTGCGCTTTGGTTTGAAACTCCCGACGTTGAAGTGATACTCAACGGGAGGCTGCAAAGGCCTCCCGTTCCGGGCGCTCGGAGTTCCGAGGTCTCTTTTTCTGCAAAAAACAAAGTGCGCCGGTCTCAAAGACCGATTTTAGGGGCTGCGGGGCCTTATTGGGTTTCCCGAACCTTAAATCCCGCCCCTGATTTATACGGCAACGGACCTGCCGAGAGGACAGGTCCGTTTTTTTTGCGTGTAACCTCGGCGTTTGAAGCGCGGAACCGAATCCGAACCTTACAACCTTCCTCCGCCCATAGAACCCCTTTCTTAAAGGGGCCCTAAAACCCCTTTTTTAAGGGGTCCTTGAAATAGAGGTCGAGGAGCTCTTTGGCGGCGATGAACGACGAGATCCTGTCGTCGAGGACCCGCTGCTCGTACTCGGCAATCTTGCTTTCGACGGCCGGGTCGCGGTAGAAACTGCTCCGCAGCGCTTCGTTGATCGTCTCGTACATCCAGTATTTGTTCTGGCGGTTGCGGTTGTGCTGGAAATACCCGTTGCGCTGAATGTGGTCGAGGTACTCCTCGACGCCCTTCCAGACCTCCTCCAACCCGGCCTTCGTCACGGCCGACGAGGTGTAGACTTTGGGACGCCAGCCCGATTCCGGCACGGGGAAGAGTCGCAGGGCCCCCTGGAACTGCGTGCGGGCCAACTCGGCCTTGTGGACATTCTCGCCGTCGGCCTTCGTGATGACCATCAGGTCGGCCATCTCCATGATGCCGCGCTTGATGCCCTGCAATTCGTCGCCGGCGCCCGAGATCTGCAACAGCATGAAGAGGTCGACCATCGAGTGTACGGCGGTTTCGGACTGCCCGACACCCACGGTCTCGATGAAAATGACGTCGAAACCGGCGGCTTCGCACAGTACGATGGTCTCGCGGGTCTTGCGTGCGACGCCTCCGAGCGATCCGGCCGAGGGCGAGGGGCGCACGAAGACTGCGGGGTTGTTGCAGATGCTCTCCATGCGGGTCTTGTCACCGAGGATCGAGCCGCCGCTCCGCTCCGACGAGGGGTCGATGGCCAGCACGGCGAGCTTGTGGCGCAGTGAGGTGACCATGTTGCCGATGGCTTCGATGAAGGTCGACTTCCCGGCTCCCGGGACGCCCGTGATGCCGATGCGCACCGACCGCCCGGCGTGGGGCAGACAGCGTTCGATGATCTCCTGGGCCTGGGCGTAGTGGTTGGGGTTGGAGGATTCGACGAGCGTAATGGCCTGCGAGAGGGTGGTGATGTTTCCGGCGAGAATGCCCCCGACGTATTCGTCGGTCGAGAGCATGCGCTTCTTGTGCCGCTTGAAATAGGGGCTGATGATCGGCTGGTCTTCAACGCCTTCCGTCACGTTCAGCGCCGTGTCATGGTGTGTGTCCGCGTATTCGCGTTCGTAGTGGTCTATCTTGGTAAAGGACATATGATCAATCGATTGCTTGTTCGATGAGTTTTTCGTTGAATTGGAGGCTGTTTCCCATCCAGAGGGCGCGGTTGCGGGTGTCGATCAGCACGCCGAAGGGCACGTAGGTGACCCCGAAGGCCGAGAAACCCCGTTCGGCATGAATCGTAGCCGAGACCCGTTCCGAGAGGTGGGGACGGAGCATCGGGGCGATGCGTGCGGTATCCTCACGGGTGACGACAATCACCCGCAGGGGGGATTTTGGTTTGGAGGCGAGGGCCTTCAGCCGTTTGAGCGAGGTGATGCACGCGGGATTCGACGAGTGGAAGAACTCGAGATAGGTGACCGCCGCCGGAGCCGGATGGCGGTTGTCGATCCACCCCGCGGCCTTGAGCTCGGGGACCTTTTCGCCGAGGATGATGTTCTGGGCCTCCGCGCCGGAGGGTGCCAGGATCCACGCCGACAGCAGGATAAGCAACGCTTTCTTCATATCCGAGAGTGCTGGTTTGTCCGCTAAAGATAACACCTTTTGGCGGAAGGCGCAAATTTTCGGGCGAAAAGCGTTCGGCGGCGGGAGCGGGTCAGAGGCGTATGGCGGGGCCGCAGAGGAGCCATTCGAGGTCGATCTGCGGATAGCGGGCGTGGATTCTCCGCACGAGTTCGATGTCGAAGGGGAGCAAGCCGTGGCGGACCTTCATGAAGGTGTTGAAATCGCAGCCGATGTGGCGGATGAAATCCAGGTGGGAGAGCCCCGACGCGCGCAGGACGAAATTGAGCCGTTCGTAGTCGTAGTAGAAGTTGTGGCTTCGCTGGTTGCAGGGAAAAATCCTTCTGTCATTCCTTCTGTCATCCTTTCTGTCATCCATGGTCTTGAGGTTTTGTGCGCCGACAAAAGACGAACGCGGACTAC
>CALUKL010000101.1 GCA_944321195.1 uncultured Alistipes sp. | reverse complement strand
GTCAACGCCATGGTCGCACAGATCGAAAAGGAGGTCGGCGTGATCGACATCCTCGTGAACAATGCCGGCATCATCAAGCGCATCCCGATGGTCGAGATGAGCGCCAAGGACTTCCGTCAGGTGATCGACATCGACCTCAACGGTCCGTTCATCGTCTCGAAGGCCGTCATCCCCTCGATGATCAAGAAGGGGCACGGAAAGATCATCAACATCTGCTCGATGATGTCCGAACTCGGCCGTGAGACCGTTTCGGCCTACGCCGCAGCAAAGGGCGGTCTGAAGATGCTCACCCGCAACATCGCGTCCGAGTACGGCGAGTACAACATCCAGTGCAACGGCATCGGCCCGGGCTACATCGCCACCCCGCAGACCGCGCCGCTGCGCGAGCGCCAGCCGGACGGATCGCGCCACCCGTTCGATTCGTTCATCGTGGCCAAGACGCCCGCTGCACGCTGGGGTACGCCCGAAGACCTGATGGGTCCGGCCGTCTTCCTCGCATCGGAGGCTTCGGACTTCGTAAACGGTCACATCCTCTACGTCGACGGCGGTATTCTGGCCTACATCGGCAAACAGCCGCAGTAATCGGGGGGGGGCCGTGAGAGGCCGCAGCCCGAAATCGGAAAAGGCTGTCTCTGACTGGGAGACAGCCTTTTTCGTTGTCGCACAGGGGGGGGGTATGGGAAGGACGGGGGGGGGCAGGGCCAGGGAACCCCGCAAAGGTCCCTCGCCCATAGTACCCCTTTCCCAGAGGGGCGGTTTCCCAAATCGGTTCGCAAAAAAATTTAATAACTCGCAGAGCCTCCGGATCGAAATGTTTTTCATCATTCCCCATTACAAAAAACCATTCAAAAGCCATTAGAAATCACACTCTTTAAGCAAAATCCACCCGAAGGCCGCATTCAAACGGCCCGAAACGCCGAAAAATACACCCGAGAAAGAACGTTTTGCAAATTTATTTCCTATATTTGCAGAATATAGGATGCGGTTCGGCATAGTCAAACCTGAAAACTTCGTTTTCGTTTGCCTCTGCACTCACCTTTTCCTATATTTGTCGAAACGTTGTCAACCAGTCACATCTAAATCTTTCCCACATCATGGAACAAACCAAAGCGAGGGCGTTACAGGATGTAGTCATCCGTTTCTCCGGAGACTCGGGCGACGGTATGCAGCTCACCGGTACGCTCTTCTCCGACACCTCGGCACTGCTCGGTAACGGAATCTCCACGTTCCCCGACTATCCCGCCGAGATCCGTGCCCCGCAGGGCACCGTTGCCGGTGTATCCGGATTCCAGGTTCACTTCGGCGACCACCGCGAACTAAACCCCGGAGACTATTGCGACGTGCTGGTAGCCATGAATCCCGCGGCTCTCAAGGCCAACCGGAAATGGCTCAAACCCGGTGCCACGGTCATCATCGACGGTGACTCCATCACCGAAGAGCACCTCAAAAAGGCCGGATTCGCAACCCTCGACCCGCTCGCCGAACTCAAACTCGACGAGTACAACGTCGTCATCCCCGACATCACCTCCATGACCCGCGAGGCCCTCAAGGAGACCGGACTCGACAACAAGGCCGTCACGAAGTGCAAGAACATGTTCGCACTGGGCATCTGCTTCTGGCTCTTCGACCGGCCCGAGGAGTATGCCCTCCGCTACATCGATACGAAATTCGCCAGGAAGAACCCCGCCGTGGCCGAAGCCAACAAGATCGCCATCAAGGCCGGGTACAACTACGCCGCGAATACCCACCAGTTCGCCAACAACTACACCGTGGCCCCGGCACCGCGTGAGAAGGGAACCTACCGCTCGATCAGCGGAAACGTCGCAACGGCCTGGGGGCTCTGCGCCGCCGCCGAAAAGGCCGGTCTGCCGCTCTTCTGCGGTTCGTACCCCATCACCCCCGCCACGGTCATCCTCGAAGAGCTGGCCAAGCGCAAGGACCTCGGCGTGAAGACCGTGCAGGCCGAAGACGAGATCGCAGGCATCTGCACCGCCATCGGCGCCGCCTTCGCCGGAAACTTCGCCGTGACGACCACCTCCGGACCGGGCCTCTCGCTCAAGAGCGAAGCCCTCGGGCTGGCCGTGATGACCGAACTGCCGTTAGTCGTCGTCGACGTCCAGCGCGGCGGTCCCTCGACGGGTCTGCCGACCAAAACCGAACAGAGCGACCTCGCACAGGCCCTCTACGGCCGAAACGGAGAGTGTCCGGTAATCGTTCTGGCCGCCTCGTCGCCCAGCGACTGCTTCCACTACGCCTTCGAGGCCGGGCGCCTCGCCATGGAGCACATGACCCCCGTGGTGCTGCTCTCCGACGGCTTCATCGCCAACGGCTCCGAGCCGTGGCGCATCCCCTCGATGAAGGATTACCCGACGATCTGCCCGCCGATCGTCGACAAGGCCCCCGAAGGCGGATTCATGCCCTATGTCCGCAACGAGAAGCTCGCACGCGGATGGGCATTCCCCGGAAAAGCCGGGTTGGAACACCGCGTCGGCGGTCTCGAAAAGGATGCCGTCAAGGGCAGCATCTCCCACGATCCGGCCAACCACCAGAAGATGGTCCGCACACGCGCCGAGAAGGTCGCCCGCGTCGTCGAGGATATTCCGGCACAGACGGTTTGGGGCGACGAAGAGGGTGAACTCCTCGTCGTAGGATGGGGCGGCACCCGCGGACACCTCCAGAACGCCGTCGACGAGATGCGGCGCGAAGGTCACAAGGTCTCGCTCTGCCACTTCAACTACATCAACCCCCTGCCCCGCGGCGTGCGCGAAATCTTCGCCCGCTTCCGCCGCATCGTCGTCTGCGAACTCAACGAAGGCCAGTTCGCAAACTACCTCCGCCAGAACTTCCAGGAGTTCCATTACGAGCAGTACAACAAGTGCGAAGGCCAGCCCTTCACGGTGGTCGAGCTCAAAGAAAAATTCGAATCCTTACTGAAGAAATAACGCCATGGCAGACTACAAATACACCCCCGCGGATTTCAAAAGCGATCAGGAGGTACGCTGGTGCCCCGGTTGCGGCGACCACGCCATCCTCAATGCCGTGCAGCGCGCCCTGCCCGAAATCGCCGACGCTCTCGGCACCCCCCACAATCTCTTTACCTTCATCTCGGGTATCGGATGCTCGTCGCGGTTCATCTACTACATGAAGACCTTCGGGTTCCACTCCGTGCACGGACGTGCCACGGCCGTCGCTACGGGCGTCAAGACCGCCAACCCCCGCCTCTCGGTGTGGGTGACGACCGGCGACGGCGACTCGCTGGCCATCGGCGGAAACCACTTCATCCACGCCATCCGCCGCAATGTCGACCTCAATGTCATCCTCTTCAACAACGAGATCTACGGACTCACCAAGGGGCAGTACTCCCCCACCTCGAAGCTGGGCAAGATCACCAAGACGTCGCCCTACGGCACCGTCGAGAAGCCCTTCAACCCCGGAGAACTGGTCATCGGCGCCAAGGGTACGTTCTTCGCCCGTACGGTCGACATGGAGGTGCAGTTGACGAAGGAGTGTCTCGTGGAGGCCGCCCGACACAAGGGAATGTCGGTGGTCGAGGCGCTGCAGAACTGCGTGATATTCAACGACAAGACCCATGCCGCATACGCCGGGGACAAGGCTACGCGCGCCGAGCATACGGTCGTCCTGCGCCACGGCGAAAAGATGCTCTTCGGGGCCAACCGGGAGAAGGGTCTGGTCTTCGAGAACATGAAGCTGAAGGTCGTGACCGTCGGTCAGGACGGCTACACGCTGGACGACGTGCTGACGCACGATGCCCACGAACGCGACACCACGCTCCACACGATGCTGGCCGCCATGAAGTATCCGGACTATCCGGTGGCACTGGGCGTGATCCGCGCCGTGGAGGACGATGCCGTCTACGACCGCGCCGTGGAGCGCCAGGTCGAAGAGGTCAAGGCGTCGAGCAAGATCCACTGCGTGGACGACCTGCTGCGTTCGGGTGCCACCTGGGAGGTGGAGTAGCCCGCGCAGCCGCGGGACTCGGCCTCCTTGTCGGAGGGTGTGGCGGATCATGACGAAATCACCGAGCACCTCGCTGCAGAGCGCAGTGGGGAGGGGTGTCGACTTGGAATACGCCAGGAACAAGGCATTCGATGCGAAGTATCTGGGCCGGGCGATGTGTCATGCGGTTCAATTGCGGGTAGGATGTATTTTCTGAGCGGCAGGTATTCCGGGCGCGGAGCAGCTCGGAAGGAGCAGCTCGGGAATGGAGCGGAGATTCCGAATGTCGGCTGGTTGAGGCTTGCCGTTGCCTGCGACCGCTCTTTACAGAGCGCAAGTCGAAAAGTTCGGGAAGCACCCGTTTCACAAAATCCGCGCAAAGTTTTTCCCGCGGAATTTTGCAGAATCGAAAATTCCGTTTATCTTTGCACCCACAAATGGGGGATTAGCTCAGCTGGCTAGAGCGCTTGCATGGCATGCAAGAGGTCACGAGTTCGAATCTCGTATTCTCCACCAAGAAACAACGCAAAAGATTGCAAATCCCTGTAAATCACGAATTTACAGGG
>CALUKL010000100.1 GCA_944321195.1 uncultured Alistipes sp. | reverse complement strand
CGCTGTGCATCGTGCGGGAGTTCGACCGTCCGTTCTGCGTCGGACTGAAGCACATGAACCCCTGCGGGGCTGCCGTGGGCCGGGATGTCGTCGAGGCGTGGACCAAGGCCTACGAGGCCGACAAGGTTTCGATCTTCGGCGGCATCGTTGCCACGAACTGCACCGTGACGCGCGAGGCGGCCGAGCTGATGAAACCCATCTTCCTGGAGATCATCATGGCTCCGAGGTTCGACGAAGGGGCGCTGGAGGTGCTCTGCACGAAGAAGAACCTGCGCCTGTTGGAGGTCGACATGACGAAGGGCGCCGTGGATCCGAAACAGTACGTGAGCGTCAACGGCGGCCTGCTGGTGCAGGACCTCGACGTGGCGACCAGGGAGGTGACGCCCGAAATGTGCGTCACGAAGGCGAAGCCCGCTGCGGAGCAGATGGACGATCTGAACTTCGGCTGGCGCATTGTCAAGCACGTGAAGTCGAACGCCATCGTGGCCGTGAAGGATGGCCGCACGTTAGGCGTCGGCGCCGGGCAGATGAACCGCATCGGTTCGGCTGAACTGGCTCTGAATCAAGCCCGTGCCGCCGGTGTGACGGAGGGGATCGTGCTGGCGTCGGACGGCTTCTTCCCCTTCGACGACTGCGTGGCGCTGGCTGCCGAGAACGGCGTGACGGCCATCGTGCAGCCGGGCGGGTCGGTGCGTGACGAGGATTCGATCCGCAAGGCCGACGAGAAGGGTATCGCCATGTGTTTCACCGGTGAGCGCCATTTCAAACACTGATCCGAAAAACAGAACGCCCATGAAAGTACTGGTAATCGGCGGCGGAGGCCGCGAACACGCCATTGTCGATGCGCTCTCGCGCTCGCCGCAGGTGGAGAAGATCTTCTGCGCGCCCGGTAATGCGGGCATAGCGCGTCAGGCCGAGTGCGTGGCCATCCGGGAGACCGAGGTGGAGCGTCTGCGCGACTTTGCCGCGGCGGAGGGCATCGGGCTGACGGTCGTCGGCCCCGAAGTGGCGCTGGCGGCGGGAGTCGTTGACTGCTTCAAGGCCGCGGGGCTGCGGATCTTCGGTCCCACGAAGGCGGCGGCCCGCATCGAGTCGTCGAAGGAGTTTGCCAAGGAGTTGATGGCCAAATACGAGATCCCGACGGCCGGGTTCCGTGCCTTCACGGAGTATGCTGCGGCGCGCGACTATGTGGCCGGGCGTCCGTTCCCTGCGGTGCTGAAGTACGACGGACTGGCGGCCGGGAAGGGCGTGGTGATTGCCCAAACGATGGAGGAGGCCGATGCGGCCCTGAAGGAGATGCTGCTCGACGACAGGTTCGGTGAGGGTAAGGTCGTCGTCGAGGATTACCTCGAAGGCCCGGAGTTTTCGCTTCTGTGCTTCGTCTCGGGAAGCCGCGTGTGGCCCATGGTGCTCTCGCAGGACCACAAGCGGGCCTTCGATGGCGACCAGGGCCCCAACACGGGCGGCATGGGCGCCTATTCGCCGCTGCCGTTCATCACTGCGGAGGACGAACGCTTCGCCGTGGAGCGGATCATGCGCCCGACGGCCGAGGCGATGGTTGCCGAAGGCTGTCCCTTCGAAGGGGTGCTCTACGGCGGCCTGATGAAGACGGCGCAGGGCATCAAGGTCATCGAGTTCAACGCCCGTTTCGGCGATCCCGAGACGGAGGTCGTATTGCCGCGTCTGAAGAGCGACATCGTGGAGATCTTCTGCGCCGTGGCCGATGGCGGTGATGCCCGTCTGGAGTGGGATGACCGTCCGGCACTGGGCATCGTGCTGGCCTCGAAAGGGTATCCCGGAAGCTATGAGAAGGGCCACGAGATTACGGGCCTTGAGAATGTCGAGGGAACGGTCTACCACATGGGTACGAAGGCCGACGGAGACCGGATTGTGACGGCAGGCGGCCGGGTGCTGTTTGTCGTGGGGAGGGGTGCCACGCTGGCCGAGGCGCGCGAAGCGGCGCTGCGTGATGTGGCGCGCATCGGGTGCGACAACCTTTTCCACCGCACCGACATCGGACACTGGGCTTTGGACGAAAAATAACGAAAAATATGATTATCAGCGGAAAAGAACTGTCGGCCCGACTGAAGGCCGAAATGGCCGAGCAGGTGAAGACCTTCCCGGCAAAATACGGGCGCGTGCCCCATCTGGTGGTGATTCTCGTGGGGGACAATCCCGCGAGCGTGAGTTATGTGACGGGTAAGGCGAAGGCCTCGGCCGAGGTCGGAATCCGCAACACGACGATCCGCCGCCCGGAGTCGATTCCGGAGGCGGAGTTGCTGGGGCTGATTGCCGAACTGAATGCCGATCCGGAGGTGGACGGCATTCTGGTGCAGTTGCCCCTGCCGAAGCATATCGACGAGGCGAAGGTGATCGAGGCGATCGACAAGGCGAAGGATGTGGACGGGTTCCATCCGTTGAATGTGGCGGCGCTGTGGCAGAAACAGCCCTGTACGCTGCCCTGCACGCCGAAGGGGATCCTCAGGATGCTGACGGCTGCCGGGGTGGAGATCGCCGGGAAGCGCGCCGTGGTGATCGGCCGCAGCAACATTGTGGGGCTGCCGGTCTCGAAACTGCTGCTGGATGCGAATGCCACGGTGACGATGGCCCACAGCCGCACGCGCAACCTCGCCGAGGTGACGCGCCAGGCGGAGATTCTGGTCGTGGCCATCGGGCGCCCGAAGTTCGTGACGGCCGATATGGTCTCCGAAGGGACGGTGGTGATCGACGTGGGCGTGAACCGCGACCCGGAAACGGGCAAGCTGTGCGGCGATGTCGACTTTGCGGCCATCGAGCCCAAGGCTTCGGTCATCACGCCGGTGCCGGGCGGCGTCGGCCCGATGACGATCTGCTGCCTGATGGAGAACACGATCGAGTGCTTTTTGAAAAGCCGCTGATGCGCTTCTTGGATGCTCCTTGGATGAAACCGGCCCTTTCCCTTGCGGAGGGTCGGTTTTTCTGTCTCCGGGGCCGGATCACGGGTTTGGGGCCGCATCCCGCGATGCACTGTCGGGATG
>CALUKL010000099.1 GCA_944321195.1 uncultured Alistipes sp. | reverse complement strand
TTCGACCGCGTGAGCGGTCCCGAGAGCGTGCGGTGCGACTCGCTGGCCGGGTTCCGCATGGACCTCGACGGCGGGGTGCCCGACCGCGTGGACATCTCGTTCATCGGCCCCCAGCGGGTCTTCGACCTCGCGCAGGCGCGTTGCAACATCGACAGCATCGCCCTTGGGGCCTGCGACCGCAGCTACGAGACCGACGTGATCGGCGGCAATACGTTCGACTATCCGGCCCTGCACGGCCGTTCGATCGTCGCGGCGGGCTATTCGTTCTGTTCGGCATCGGCCCGGGCCGTCGGGGAGGGGCGCGTCGCGCTGGAGGGCTATGGCGCGGTCGACCTGATTCTGGGCAAGCAGCGCAAGACGCCGATTGGCCGCGGACTCGGCGAACCTTCGTTCACGGCCTTCCCGGAGCCCTTGCAGGGGGCGTTGCGGCGCTATCTGGCCGATGGCGGGGCGTTGTTCGTCTCGGGGGCTTACGTCCTTTCGGACCTTGTGGGGGACTCTGAGGCGGAGTCCGCCGGGCGGGCCTTTGCCGAAGAGGTGCTGCGCTGCCGGTTGGATATCTGCAGCGAGTCGGGGACAGGGCGCATCCGCGTCGTGGCGGCCCATCCGGGATTCTCGCGCGGCGAGTACCGCTTCAACACGCTCTACTGCCCCGATTGCTACGTCGTCGAGCGGCGGGATGCTTTGCGCCCGGCCAGGGACGGGGCGTTTGCCGTGATGCGCTACGACGATGACGGAGGTACGGCGGCCGTGGCGTGCGAAACCACCGGAAGGACCTTTGTGGCGAGCTTCCCGTTCGAGACGATCCGCGACGGCGTGCAGCGCGACCGGCTGATGCGCGACGTATTGGACTTCCTTATGAAGAAGGGGTTGAAATAAATTGTTTTATTCGTTAAAAATTACAGAGCTATGTCGTTGGAACAGCAGATTTCGAAAGGAATCATGGAGGCCATGAAGGCCAAGGATACGGTGCGCCTGAGTGCGCTCCGCAACGCCAAGAAGTACATCATCGAAGCCAAGACCGCCGGTCCCGAAGTGGCCGAACTGCCCGATGCCGACGTGCTGAAGATCATCTCGAAGCTCGCCAAGCAGGGCACGGACTCCGCGGCGATCTTCACCGGGCAGAACCGCCCCGACCTGGCCGCGGAGGAGTTGGCCCAGGTGGCTGTCTATCAGGAGTTCCTGCCTAAGCAGCTCACTCCGGAGGAGCTGACCGCCGAAGTCCGGGCCATTATCGCCGAAGTCGGCGCTACGTCGATGAAGGAGATGGGCAAGGTGATGGGGGTAGCTTCGAAACGCCTGGCCGGTCGTGCCGACGGCAAGGAGATTTCGACCAAGGTCAAGGAACTCCTCGCATAAAATGCACCTGCTCGAACAGTTGCAACGCAACGTGAGGACCATCGCCATGCCCTCGGCCATGGTGTTGGGGGCGCTGCTGTGCCGCCCGATTGCAGCCCTCGAAACCGCAAGCCATCAGATGATCACTCCGACGCTGATCTTCCTGATGCTCTTCGTCACCTTCTGCCGCGTCAGCCCCAACCAGATGAAACCCTCGATGCTGCATGTCTGGCTGCTGCTCTTCCAGGTCGTGGTCTGCATCGCGGTCTATCTGCTGCTGCTGCCGCTGAACGACGTCGTGGCGCAGGGAGCCATGGTCTGCGTCCTGGCTCCCGTGGCGATGGCTGCCGTGGTCATCGCAGGGATGCTCGGCGCAAACGTCGCCACAATGGCTACCTACAGCCTCATCTGCAACATGGCAATCGCCCTGGTGGCGCCCGTCATCCTGACCTTCACCGGAACGGGTGAATGCACCTTCGCGCAGATCCTCGCCCGGATCGCCCCGCTGCTCGTCGGGCCTTTCGCTGCCGCGCAATTTTTCCGCTTCGTCTTCCCGAAACTCGCCAAGTGGATCGGGGAGCACGGGCAGATCTCCTTCTACATGTGGCTGATGTCGCTGCTCGTGATCATCGGGCGCACGACCTGCTTCATCATCGACCTGCACGACGCCTCGGTCTCCACGGAGTTGTGGCTGGCCTTTGCGGCGCTGGTGATCTGCCTGGTGCAGTTCAAGGTCGGTCGCGCAATCGGGCGCCGCTACGGCGATCCCCCCGCCGGAGGTCAGTCGCTCGGCCAGAAAAACACCGTGCTGGCGGTCTGGATGGCACAGTCGTTCCTGAATCCCGTCTCCTCGATCGCTCCGACGGCCTACATCGTCTGGCAGAACTTCGTAAACTCCTATCAGATTTACCGCAAGGATCAGGAGAAACTGAAAAATCAAATCCGCGGGGCGGAATAACGGGCTTCGGGGCGAAACCATCCCGCTACCTGCCGGGTAGCGGATGCAGATACCTTGGCGTTCAACGTCCAGGCCGACAAGGAGCGCGCCGGTTTCTCGACTGCGCTGGTCGAAGGAGATAGGGATGGACACTATTTAAGGACGGGGTAATAAGCTATTGTCCTGATATTTCCACCCGATTATTTCTTAAAGCACGAGAGATGAACAAAAATGAAATTTTGCAACAATTAATAGCTTCAAGTGAGTATTTGTCCGAATTCAAGCTAAAGGGACAAGGGTTGATAAGGACAACTTCCGATGGCTTTGAATCTATTGAATTAGAGACATATCCCCGAAGTTGGGACATGGAAACAGATAAACCGGCATTGCGAATTTATCCCATATATGGCAGGCGTTTTGATATTCTGCACAGGTGGTTTGAACCATTTTCTCCAAAATCTCGAAAAGACCAGCGCGATAATTATACCATAGGGTTCGATGGGAAAATGCTTAACGCAGACAATTATTTCTATTTTCCGCAAGACGATAGTCGATACGATGAACGATTTTCCCTCCTGAAAGAGGAAGTGGAAAAGAATGCCAAGGCTGTTTTTACCCGTTATGCAACCGTGGAGGATTTTTACCATAATAATGTTCAGCCATTATTGGATAATGAAATAAGCATATTGCCCAACGTGGGTGTAGATTGGATATTCCTTTATCTGAAAAGTTCGCGACTTGTAGCTCCCCATGATTATCCCATTATCAAAAACAAGATTATGAAGCAGGTGGAAATGATGAATAAACGTGGCGAGCCCAATGTAATTGAAATATATCCGAAGTTGGATGAAATTTTTAATGCGTTGGAGCAATTAAATTAGTGTTATGCTTATTGCTGTCCCATTTGAATTATTGTATCTTTGTAACCAAAAGAGTTGTTAGACAGAAATACACCGCATATCACGGAATTTGCGACTGTTGCCAAATCATTACCTCTCTCTTTGAGAAAAAGTTTATAAGTAGCTTATTCCTGATTTATTCCTATTTCAATATCGGATTTTGCTGGAAAACCCGTGCGTAGCGGGTTTCGTTATTTCCGCCTTGAGCGGAAATCCACCCGCCTAAAAGGCGGGCTTTATGGGCGAAGGTCTCAGAGAAGGGTTTCCGATCCGGTTCTGCGCCTCGACGATCCTGGATTCCCGCGAAAGCGGGAATGACCGGTCTAAGAGACCGGTTTTGTGGGCTGCTGAACCTTTAGCGGTTTCCGAAGCCTTTACCCGCATACAACCCCTATCGGAAACAAATCACCGCGATTAACGGTCGAAGCGCAGAATTGGATCGGAAACCCCTTGAAGCCACCTTCGCCCCCCCCCGGCTCTTAGCCGGGTTATTCCCAGAAGCCGTGGAAATGGTGCACCGGACCGTGCCCGTGCCCGATCTCATACGACGCTCCCGCCTCGATCGCCGAGGCAATATACGCCTTCGCTCGCGCTGCCGCTTCGCTCAACTCGAACCCCCGAGCCAGGAACGCCGCCAGCGCCGACGACAGCGTACAGCCCGTGCCGTGCGTGTTGACCGTCTGAACCCGCCGCGAACGCAACGGAATAACCTCGTCCGTCTCGGCATTGTAGAAAATGTCGATGAGCTCCTCGTCGGTGAGGTGCCCCGCCTTCAGGAAAACAGATACCCGCCCCCCGCAGGACAAGGCCCGGGCCGCGTCGGGAAGTTGCGACTGCCGGTCGATCTGCTGCCCCAGAAGCAACTCCGCTTCGGGAATGTTCGGCGTGATGACCCGCACGGTCGGAATCAACTCGTCGCGCAGCGTCGTGACGGCCTCCGCCTGCAGCAAGGCGTCGCCCGACGTGGCCACCATTACCGGGTCGAGTACCACGTTGCGCAGGCCGTAGGGCGCCAGCGTGTCGCGCACGGCGCGGATCAACTCCGAAGAGTGCAGCATCCCGATCTTCACGGCGTCCGTGCCGATGTCGTCCAGCACCGAGCGGATCTGGCCCGTGACAAAATCAACCGGGATGGGGTGCACGCCCGTAACCCCCACCGTATTCTCGTCCACAACGGCCACGATGGCCGATGTCCCGAAGCATCCGCATGCCGAAAAGGTCTTCAAATCGGCCTGGATGCCTGCGCCGCCGCTCGGGTCGCTGCCCGCAATGGTCAGCGCGCGTTTGTAGTGTTTTTTCGTTTCGTTGCTCATATTTTCCAGTTTTCGAGATTCCAGGCGCTCTCCCAGAAGAGCCACTCCATGCGGGTACAGCGCACGAAAAGTTCCGTCATCCGGCTGCGGGTCTCCGCTCCGGCGGCCGCGGCCAGTTCGTCGCAGATCCGCGTGGCAAGCTCCGCGGAGGCCGCAAAAGCCGGGTCGGCATAGGTCTCGATCCATGCCCGGTAGGGATTTTCGAGAAGCGGGGTGAGGTGCTGCTCTCCGCTGTTCGGATTAGCTCCGGCGGCCGTGCTGCCGTCGGGGGTCGGGGTGCCGCTGTTGTGGCCCGGGCCGGGTCTGTTCCCTGCAGCGTCTGGGGCCTCCGAGGCCCGGGCCTGCGCGAGGATCGCCTCGCCGACCCGCTGGTAGACCACGAAGCAGGGCAGCACGGCCGCTGCTTCGACCTCGACGGGTGCCGTGGCCTGCGCCTCCAGCACCGAAGTGTACAACAGACACGTCGGGCTCATCTCCCCGGGTGCCGGCAGATCGCCCGCGAGGAACTGCGCGTGAAGGGCCCGTTCGACGGCAATGCCGTCCAGGGCGAAGTGCAGGAAGGCCTCCGTCTGCTCCTTGCGGGGCAGTCGTGCGGCCACGTGGGCCAGCCGTCGGGCATAGCCGTCCAGATAGAGGGCGTCCTGGCGGATGTAGAACCGGAAGCGTTCCGCCGGAAGCGTCCCGGCGGCCAGCGCCCCGACGAACGGGTGGCGGAGAATCTTTTCGAAGGTCGGGAGGGCTGCCTCCCACGCCTCGTCGCTCCAGCGTTTCATCGTTGCGGACATTTAGCGTTTATAGGCCGTCACGGCCACGTAGTCGCCCTTGCCGTACCCTTCGACGGGCTGCTCCTCCTCGTCGTTCGACGTCAGCGGGTGCGAGGTCAGCGTCTGCGCGAACTCCAGGTCGGTGAAGCCCGCCTCGCGGAGCAGCGCAACCTTCTCGGCCGTCGTGCGCCAGGCAGCCACGTCGACGAACTCGATCGGGTAGGGGTTGGGCGGGTAGCACCCTTCGAGCAGCGGGTGGTCCCACGTCCCGACCGCCTTGGCCAGGTTGTAGAGCAGTCCGTAGGAGCTCTCCTTCGGGACGTCGATCAGGATGATGCGCCCGCGGGCGGGCAGCGCCGCATAAGCCTTGCGCACGACCCCCCTGAGGTCGCCGATGTAGCTCGGCGTGCCGTTGAAGAGCAGCGTGTCGTAGTCGCCGTTGCCGAAGTCGGCCGCTTCGGCCGTCGTGACGGTGACGTTCATGCCCCGTTTGCGGGCGATGGAGGCCATTCCCTCCGAAGGCTCGATGCCGTCGGTGACGGTGATGCCGTATTCGTCGCGCAGGATCTTCTCGAAAAGGCCGCTGCCGCAGCCCACCGAGAGCACTCGTCCCGCGTCCTTGAGTGTCGAGGCCACGAGGTTGACCTCCGAATAGAGTACGTTCCGGTTGTCGAGGAACCACGCATCGTAGGCCGATGCGTACTGGTCGAATCCTTTTCCCATCTGTTTTGTCTTAAAATTCGATCGTTTCGGTTTGCATGGTTTTCAGGTCGAGGGTCAGCAGCCGCCCGTCGAGCGGTTCGCCGAAGCCCGCGAGCCATTTGATCGCCTCGGCGGCTTCGAGGGCTCCGACGACCCCCGGGGTCGGCCCGATAACCCCCGAAGCGGCGGGCAGCAGGGCGCACAGCGCTTCGCGGTCGGGGTAGAGTTCCGTGTAGCGGCGTTTGCCGTGTCCGTTGAAGAGGCTCACCTGCCCGTGGAATGCCCCGATCGAGCCGTAGACCCATGGCCGACCCACGGCCGCACACGTCTCGTCGAGGAGGTAGCGCGTCGCAAAGTTGTCGCAGCAGTCCACCACCAGGTCGTAGGCTGCGACCAGTTCGCGGGCATTCGCGGCGGTCAGCCTCTCGGGGTAGAGGTCGAAGCGCGTGGCGGACGACAGGGCCGCGAGCCGTTCGCGGGCCGCCTCCGGCTTCGGGCGTCCGATCTGCGATTCGGTGTAGAGCGTCTGCCGGGGAAGGTTGCTCACCGAAACCCGGTCGGGGTCGGCCAGTCCGAGGCGGCCCACGCCGGCTCCCGTCAGGCTGGGCGCCACGGCCGAACCCAGCCCCCCGAGCCCGACGATCAGCACCGCCGAGGCAGCCAGCCGCCGCTGCCCCTCCTCGCCGATCTCCGGCAGCATCGTTTGCCGTGCGTAGCGTTCATTGCCGGGCATCGTCAGTCGAAGATTTTGTCCCAGTCCTTCCAGACCACTTCGTAACCTTCGCGGCGGATCGCCGCCTCGACCTCCGCCGGGGTGCGCTCGTCGCTCACGGCGAACTGTTCGAGCGACTGCGGGTAGACGCGGTAGCCCCCCGGGTCGGTCTTCGATCCGGCACTCATCGACGTCACGCCCAGCGTCGCCATGTGGTTGCGGAACTCGGCCCGCTCGCGCGTCGAGTACGAAATGTCGACGTCGTGGTCGAAGATCCGGAAGGCGAAGGTCACCTGCGCCAGCTCGCGGTCGCTCATCACGACGTTGGGCTGGAAATGACC
>CALUKL010000098.1 GCA_944321195.1 uncultured Alistipes sp. | reverse complement strand
GTTCGGGATGGTCGCGCAGCGCCTCCGAGATCGAGCAGAAGATGATGCCCTTCTCGGCCAGCGTCTCCTTGAAGGTGGTCTTCACCGACACCGAGTCCATCACGGCATCGACGGCCACGCCCGCCAGGGCCATCTGCTCTTCGAGCGGAATGCCCAGTTTGTCGAACGTGCGTTTGAGTTCGGGATCGACCTCGTCCATCGAGTCGAGCTTCTTGCGCGCCTTCGGGGCTGCATAGTAGATAATATCCTGGAAGTCGATTTCGGGAATCTTCAGGTGCGCCCACGTCGGGGGTTCGAGCGTCAGCCAGTGACGGTAGGCCGCCACACGGCGTTCGGTCATCCACCCGGGTTCGCCCTTCTTCTCGGAGATCAGTCGCACGACCTCCTCCGAAAGCCCCTTGCCGATGGTTTCGGTCTCGATCGCCGAGGTGAAGCCGTATTTGTACTCCCGTTCCCCGAGGTTTTCCAATATCTCTTTTTCGTTCTCTGCCATGGTGTGCAAAATATCCGGGCAAAGTTAATAATTTATTCGCAATTATGCACACCCCTCGCCCGCAAACACCCTGCCGCAAAAAAAGGGCGCGACCCCGCAAAGGAGTCGCGCACCTCTCTTTACCGTCTGCCCGATCAATTGGGCGTATAGGTGATCGAGAAGAGATTAATACTGCTTGAACTGCTGTATATGTAGAGTTTCGTTCCGGCAGCTACGGAGTTGCAATCGTAAGTGAATATACCACGGGTTGCCGTATCATATTGCCCGATCTCCGTCGTCCCATCGGTAACAATCAAATTCCGACCGGCTCCGCCCTGGGCTTCAATCTCCAGTTTTCCGCCATTCCCGGCCTCGAAGATCACGCATTGCTTGTTCGTGGCTCCCGAACCTCCGAGCTGAACCCGATTCGAGCCGTCTGCCGTCCCGAGTTTGAAAGAGCCCGAACCGGCATAGAATGTAAAGCCCTTGTAGGAGAAGCTCAGATTATCGTCGGACTTGGTAATCTCGGAAGAGGTCGTCATCTCCGCAATCTGAGCAGACTGAATCTTATCCCCGGGCGTAACATTCGGGAATGCACCCTCAAGTACCGTAACATCCTCCGCACCGAAGGTCAAAGGTTCAACCTTTTTGGTCGGCGACCAGGTGATCGAGAAGACGTTGATACCGCTGTCGCCGCTGTAAATCGCGATCTTCGAACCGGCCTGTGCCGCGGAACCGTCGAACTCGTAGCGGGCAGCCTTTCCATCCGCCGACATATTCTTCGTCTGCTCAACGCCATCGATGTTCACGATCAGAGGACGGGCCTCCGTGCTTCCCGACGCAGCCTCAACAACCAGCGTTCCGGCAGCGTCCACCGTAAATGATACGCATTGTTTGGTCAACTTACCGCTTCCGCCGAACTGGAAGCGCATCGTCTTCGAACCGTCGGCATTCGTTCCCTCCTTGAACTTGAACTTGCCGCCACCGAGCAGGAATTCCAGATTCTTGTAGGTCAAGCCGTCCGTATTCTTTTTCAGATCGGCCGTCTCCGTGATCGAAGTCAATACCGAAGCATCGAAGGTCTCCACCGATCCGATTGCAGCGTAGATCGCCCGGAAATCGGCATCGCCCCAACTGTAAGCCGTACCGCCACCCATCGAGGGATCGTTGATCTCCAGCTCGCCCGCTCCCGCAGCCGAATCCACATAGTGATCCGCATCCGACGGCTTCTGTGCGACAACCGCAATCTCATAACGCCCCGCTGCCAAGGCCGAAACCACATCCGCCGCAAGCGTCATGCTCGTCTCCGACTGGTTCGTCGTCTGGCCGTTGAAGGTCACGGCATACGTCTCCGCATCCGCAACAGCCGGCCACGAAACCACAACCTCCTGAGAAGTTCCGGCATTCACCGTCGACGGCGCAACCGACACCTCGGGCGTGCCCAGCGTGATCTTCGTTACTTCGAGGCTCGCCTCCCCGGCGGCCGAAGCCTTGTACTTCGTGGAAGTCTCCACCGGCTGAGCAACCACCTTCACCGGATAGCTTCCGATGACAAGCGTCTTGACCGTAGCCGCCGGAATCGTAAAGGTCGGCTCCTCAACCGTCACCGGCTCCTGGTCGCCCCACGTCACCTCGTAGTCCGCCGCATTGGCCACGGCCTCCCACGTGAGTACCACATCCTGCTCGCTGCTCCAGGACAGCGATGCCGGTTCGACCGTCACCTCCGGGGTTGCCAGCGCCTTCAGGTCGCCATCGACCGAAACCTCGGTCGTCCATGCCAGCGACGAAATCTCAACGGCACCCGTCGTCGTCACGTAGACATGCGTGTCGCCCGCAATATCGCCCAGGCCGATCGTATGCTCCACACCGTCGCACGGTATCGTATAGCGGTTCTCCCCGGCGATGACCTCCAGCTGGACGCCGATCCCCGCATTCGAGGGCGTCAGCACCAACGACCCGGCGGCCGAAACCCGGATGGCCAGGGCATTGTTCGTCGGTTCGCCGTCCGCCGTGAAGCTCGTCGCTCCCGACAGCGAAATCGTATGGTCCGAAGTGATCGTTACGGGGAAGACCTCGTTCGAGGCGATGAACTGCAGGTTCCCGTAGATGATCGTCTCGGTAATCGACTGCGGCTCGAAGATCAGATCGTCCGACAACGGCCACTCGTAATCCTCCGTCACCGCCGTAAGCTCCGAAGCGATGACCGTCTCGGGAACCGACACCGTCCACCACCGCGGGTCGCCCACCTGATTGGCCGACACGTCGGAATTGGTCAGCTCCATCTTGTTGCGCGAGGATTTCACACACGGATCCGACGTCAGGATCTTGCCGTCCCCGCTCAGGCACAGCGACTGGTTCACGGCCGTAGCGTTCGAACCGATCTTCGTCGTGAAGAACTCCGGGCCCTCATAATCGCTCTCCCCGGTCGAGTTGTAGTTGATGTTGTAGAAGTAGTTGCCCGACATGCTCGGCACCTGGGCATTGTCGTAGGAGGAGATCAGACGCATGTCCGTACTCGTCGAATACTCGTTCAGGAAGAGGTTCTTCGACAGCACGAAGGTTGCCACCGGCTGACGCAGGCATACAAGGCCCTTGCGCGTCGTGGCCAGACCCACCCGGTTGAGCGTGTTGTTCTGGATCGTGATCGACGTAAACGCGGCATTCGCATCGAAGAAGACGAATGTACGGCCCGCATCGATTATCGTCGAGTTCTTCAGCGTGAAGGTCCCGTAGGTGCCGGCACGCAGGTCGAACAGGTCGCCGCCGCCGCTGCCCGAGGCATTCACGTCATGGATATAGAGGCCTTCGAAGAGAATCTCCGAAACGTTCAGCACCTTGTCGCCGCTGTTACGGAAGATCAGGCCCTTCTCGTAGTTGGTCACCTCGCAGTTGCGCACGATATACGAACCGACCGTCAGATCCGCCCCCGTATCGAACGTAACCAGCACGCCTTCGCCATCACCGTCCAGCACCAGGTTCTCGATCAGGATCGTTTCGGTAGCCGCCGCGCCCGGTTCGAGCGTCAGCGCAAGGCCCTTCACCACCGGCATCGAGCCGTCGGTCCCGATCTCGCCGAGAATCGTGAAGCTCTTCGTCCAGGCCGTCAGCGGGTTGGGCGTCTTGTTGTCATCCGTGGGCTCCCCGAAATCGATCACGTAAGGCTCGGCACTCGCCCCGACCAGAATCTTCTCGGCGCCCTCCGTGATCGCCTGCATCAGTGCCTCGGAGCTCTCCACCCGGGTTGCACCCTGTGCATCGGGCGCCGTCCAGGCCGTTACCCCGCCGCGCGTCGACTTGCTCTGGTACAGCGTCACCACGTACTGCGTCGAAGGAGTCAGCCCCGAGACCTCGGCCTGCTGGGCCGCAAGAATCTCCGGCGTCACCTCCACGGTCGACGTCTGCGCGCCCGACTTCGAGTCCAGCGGCGCCGCCACGATCTTCGTCAACTGCGTCGCATCGCCCGCGTCGTTCGTCCACTTCACCGTGATCGAATTCATCGACCGCGTAAGCAGTTCCGGGTTCAGCGACTCCATCACATAGTAGGTCTCCACGGGACCCGCCTCCACGAGCAGCGATCCCGGCAGGTTGGGATTCGTGGCCGAAAAGGCCTGCAGTGTCGCCGTATAGATCTTTTCGGGTTCCAGCGTCACCTTGTAGGGCGTTTCGGCATCGGCCGCGAGGATCTCCTCCTCGATCGGCGAACCGATCGCCACACCCGACTCGTCCACCTCCTGGACCGAAAGCAGGTAGTCCGTATTCTCGGCTATCGTCCACGTGAAATTCACATCATATCCCGTCTCGCGGTCCACAACAGCCGCAAAATTCAGCGGCTGAAGCGCCCGGGAGTAGTCCAGCGTGTCGATCTCCGCATCCGGCTGGTGGCACCCCGAAAGGCTCAGCGCCCACAGCATCAGCAGACTGCCGAACAGTTTCTTATAGCTATTTTTCATGATTGGCTTGTTTTAAGGTTCGACTAATATCCGAAATCGTTCACGATGCTGGGGTTCGCCGAAAGATCCTGCGAGAAGATCGGCCAGTACATCCGGCTGTTGATCGCCTCCTCGCTCTTTGCCGTCGCCGAACCCAGACTGCCGTCCAACGTCGCTATCTTGTTGTCGTTGAGCGAGCTGGCCGTGATATATTCCTGCGGCTCCGAGCCGTCGTCCTTGTACAGCTGCGTCCAGCCCTGGCCCTTCGGAGCATCCTGCTCCCCGGGGTTCAGGCCCCACATCTCGATCGTCTCGCGCTTCCCGACGCTGTTCAGGTCCCCCACATAACGGTAGTAGAGATAGGTTCCCAGCGTCGAATAGTCGTACTTCCGACCCGTAATCTCCGAAGTGTAGGTCCCGTGGTCGCGGATCGCAAGCATCTTCGCACGCGATTCGAGAATCGCCTTGCCGAAGATGCCCCAGCGGATCAGGTCGCCCTTGCGCAGGTACTCCCCGCAGAACTCCAGGGCCCGTTCGTGCATGATCGCCTTCAACATCGCATCCTTGTCGGTGATCCTCGCCATGTAGGCCGTCACGTCACCCTCGTTCCCGGCATAGGCACGCATGCGGACCTTCTGGAACTCGGCCTTCGCCTTGCTCAGATCGCCCAGCTGGTTGTAGCACTCGGCGGCCATCAGCAGCACGTCGGCATAGCGAAGCACGATCGGCATGATGCCGTCGTCGGTGCTCGTGATCACCTGCGAGGTCCATTCGTAGCGGTATTTTCCGAAATACCACTTGTTGAAGTCCGCAGGAATCTGCACGGAGTTCGACTCCGCCGACCAGGCGTAGTTCACGCACGTCAGGTCGCGGCGCACGTCGTTGGCCTCGAACTCGTAGTACATCGTCGGCACGGGACCCACCGATCCGCCGCCCGACGAATACTGGCAGTACTGGTCGACGGCGTTGTGCTTGATGGCGTTGTTCGAGAGCCAGCGCCCGCGCAGCGTCGTATGGCCGAACGGCATGGCGAAGATCGTCTCGCGGTTCACGGCATCGTTCTTCCACGTGCAGACGTCGCGCCACAGCTGCTCGTACTCGGGTTCGAGCATCACGTGCACGTTCTCCTGCGAGATCACGTCCTGGCACGCCGCAAGGGCAATCTCATAAAGCTTGTCATTGGCCCACTCGCCCGACTCGACCCGCGTGCTGCGGCGGTACGACCCGAAGTTGCCCTTGCCGACCTGTCCGTCGTCCGGACGCCACGCATAGCCCGCAGCCGCCAGGCAGATCCGTGCCAGCAGTCCGTCGGCAAAGGCGCGGTTCGCACGGCCCGTCGTCGACGTGAAGGTCGATTCGCCCGGCCAGTACATCATCGGAGCCGCCTCCTGAAGGTCCGCAATGATCTGCTTGAATATATCGTCGCGGTCGCTCTTCGGAATGTAGATCGTCTCCTGCGTCACCGGCTCGAAACGCGCCGGAACGTCGCCCCACGCCTTGATCAGATCGTAGTAGAACATCGCACGCATGGTCAGCGATTCGCCCAGCAGGTGTGCCATGTCGGGATTCGTCGACACGTTGCCGTAGGTCCGCAGGCCCTGGATGTTCAGGTTGCACTGCTCGATGGCCTGGTAGATGATCGAGAAGAGACGACGCTCGCCCGACTGGTTGATCTCGTTCGAGGAGTTGGCTGAGGTGTTGAACCCGGCCAGGTTCGACTTCTCGTCGCTCTTCGAAGCGTCGGTGTTCGCCGAGTTGTACCACTCGATATCGGTATTGAACCCGTAGTAGGTGTTGTAGCGGTTGCGGTACGAACGGTCGATGGTGAAATACTGGTAGATGCCCACCACGGCGTAGTCCGCCAGCGAGACGTTCGAGTAGACCGTCGCGGATTCGAACGACGACGGAGATTCCGGCGACAGCGTGTCCTCCAGCGTCGAGCACGACGTCGGAAGCAACATCACGGGTGCTGCGGCCGCAAAAATCAGAATATAAATCAGTTTTTTCATCATGCTGTAATTTTAGACGGTGCGGTTAGAACGAAAGGTTGATGCCGAACACCCACGAACGGCTCTTCGGATAGGCCGAATAGTCGACGTTGGGCGTCATGGGTGTCGAACGCCGCGTGTCGACCTCCGGGTCGAAGCCCGTATAGGGCGTCCAGCAGAAGAGGTTCGTACCCGTGGCGTAGATGCGGACGCGCTGCAGGCGGATCTTCATGGTCAGCTCCTTCGGCAGCGTGTAGCCCACCGTCAGCGACGACAGACGCAGGAACGAAGCATCCTCCAGTCCCCAGCTGTGCACGAAATTGCCCGTCATGTAGGGCGACCACATCGTCGTGTTCCGGTTCACCTCGGCCAGCGCAACGGGATCCGTGATCACCTGGCCCGTCTCCCAGTCGATGTTCGTCCAGCGGCTCCCCAGCGACATGAAGTCCAGCAGGTTGCGGATCTGACCCGCGCCCGTGTAGGTATGCGAGGCCGAATACTCCAGCTTGTTGGCGTTGTAGACCTTGTTGCCGTAGGAGTAGGTGAAGTTCGCCGCGAAGTCGAAGCCGTAGGCGTAGCCCGAAAGCGAGAATCCGCCCGTGAATTTCGGAAGCACGCTGCCGATCTTGCCGTAAACCGGCTTGCCGTCGGCATCCGTCGCCAGGCGCAGCGAGCCCGGACGGACCGTACCGATCAGCTCGGCAACCTCCTGCGAGTCGTCGCCGTTGACCAGCGTCCAGGTCGTGTTGCCGCTGTCGTCGGTCTCGCAGATGAAGTCGTCAACCTCGTAGCGGCCCACGGTCGTGTAGCCGTAGACGTCACCCACCGAGCCGCCCTTGTAGATTACGTAGTCCGAATCGGCGATACGGTTGTTCCAGCCCGACGATACACCCCAACCCGTCGAATTCAGGTCCGCGAGGTCGAGGACGCGATTCTGGTTGAAGGCGATGTTGGCATTGAAGTCCAGTCCGTACTTCTCGGTGCGCAGGATCGAGGCGCTCAACGCCACCTCGACACCGCGGTTGCGCGTCGAACCCACGTTGCGGAACTGGTACGTATAGCCGCTGCCGCCCACCGGGAAGCGGACCAGCAGGTCCTCGGTCGTGTTCTGGTAGACCTCCACCGAACCCGACAGACGGCTGTTGAAGAAGCTGAAGTCCAGACCGATGTTATGCGAATAGGTCGTCTCCCACGTCAGGTCGGGATTGGCCATCACCGTACCCGGATCGAGGTACGACGTTCCGATGTTCAGGTGGGCGGACGACGACGACGAGAACTCCTGCGACGGCCGCGAAGCGTAGGTCGGAATGTTGTTGTTGCCGGCCGTACCGAAACTGTAACGCACCTTCAGGTTGTCGATCCAGCGGGCATCCTTCAGCCACTCCTCGCCCGAAATGCGCCACGAGGCCGCAACCGACGGGAAATAGCCCCATTTCTGGTTCTTGCCGAACTTCGACGAACCGTCGGCACGCATCGTCGCCGAGAAGAGGTACTTGCTCTTGTAGCTGTAGTTCACGCGCCCGAAGAACGAGAAGAGCACATCGTCGGGCGAGATATTGTTGTAGGCCTCCTTGACGTTCGACGCCAGGCGCATGTAGCTCCAGGCATCCTTGGCCGTGAACATCGACGGCAGACCGTCGGCGATGGCCGTGAAGGTCTCGTCCTCGGTGATCATGTACTCCTGGCCCAGCAGCAGGTCCAGCGCATGATCGTCGTTGCCGATCACGTTCTTGAAGTTATAGGCCAGCGTATTGGTATTGCGCGTGCGGCGGCGCGTCTGGTTGGCGTAGCGGGCCGCAGGGGCGCCGAGCACCGTCGACGACTCGCGCGAATAATACGACGTGATGCCGTAGAATTCGTTGTCCAGCTGGCGGTAGTCGTCGATACCCGCCTCGACCTTCAGCTTCAGGTCGTCGATGATCTCCCACGTGAAGCCCGCATTGGCGTTCCACGTCGTGCGATTGCGCTTCTTGTCCGAGTCGGCGATGGCCACCAGCGGGTTCACCGCGTCGCTCGAATTGTCCGGCATGTCCACGTCGGCCGTCAGTCCCGAAATCGGAATCGGCGGGTAGAGGATCGCGTTGCGCAGACGTCCCGACGTCGAGGTGCCCATGTCGTTGAGCGAGTTGGCCCCGGCACCCGCCACGTCCGTATTGGCGTAACGGATCGAGAAGTCGAACGTAACCCGTTTCGCGGGCTTGTAGTTGGCCTTCAGGTTGAGGTTGTCGCGGCTGTAGTTCGACCCGGTCATGATCGCCTTGTCGTAGAGGCGCGCGTAGCTCGCCGTCCACTTGAACTTGTCGCCGCCGCCCGAAACCGAAAGGTTGTGGCTGAACTGCTCGCCCGTGCGGCCGAAAACCTGGTCGATCCAGTCGTTCCCCTCCATCGTGTCGTAGAGGCCGATGTCGTTGAAGCTGCCGAAGAACGGCTCGTAGTTCTTCGAGATGACGTTGTTCGACGAGGTGCTCTGCAGGGCCGCCAGCTCGTACTGGTAACGCACGAAGTTACCCACGTCCATGCCCTTCACCTTGTCCTTGTTGGCCATGTCCTTGAATCCCACGTAGAGGTTGTAGTTCACCGTCACGCGGCCCGTCTCACCGCTCTTCGTCGTGACGATCACAACGCCGTTCGCACCGCGCGATCCGTAGATCGCCGTCGAGAAGGCGTCCTTCAGCACGTCGATCGACGCGATGTCCGAAGCCGGGATGTCCGAAATGCTCTCCACCGGGAAACCGTCCACGATGTAGAGCGGCGAGTTGTCCTGCGTGATCGAACCGCCGCCGCGAACCCGGATCTTGATGTCGGCATCCGGATCGCCCTCCGTGGCCGTGATCTGCACACCCGCCATGCGGCCCGTCATCGCTTCGGCAACCGATGCCACAGGCATCTGCGTCAGCTCCTCGGAGCTCACCGACGAGACCGATCCCACCACGTCGCGGCGCCTCACGGTGGCGTAACCCACCACGACCACATCGTCCAGTGCCGTGGATTCGTCCTCCAGCGTCACGTCGATCTTCGTCTTCGACCCGATGGCGATCCGCTGGGTCTTCATACCTATATAGGAGATCACCAGCGTCTGCTTCGAGGCGTCGGGCACATTGAGCGACCATGACCCGTCCACGCCCGAACTTGCACCCATTGTCGTGCCGTCAACGACCACCGAGGCCCCGATCACCGGATTGCCCGCGGAATCCTTGACGACTCCCCCGATCTTCTGAGCCATGGCCGCAGTAGCCAGACCCACTCCCAGCAGGAGCGTCAGGGCAAACTTTAGCGTAAAGTTTTTCATAGAAAAGGTTTTGGTTAATAATTAGGTTTATCTTCATCCGTTCGTTCATATTCCCGTTTTCCGTGCGTTCATATTCCCGGAACAGGGCGTTTTCCCTATACAAAAATAAATTTCCCCGGAGGATTCGATTGGTAAATTTTATCACTTCTCATGGATAATTTATCAAATCCTCCAATCCGCCTCCCAGCCTCCTCCAGCCCGGTCCGAAAGAGAAAAAATCCTCCCCGACCGGGAGGATTTTCCTGTCCTGCGGGGCGGGACCCTGCCTTCGGATTCCACCGGACCACGCCGCGGAGCGGACTTACAACCGGCCCCGGGCCCGGTCGTACTCCATCGATGCCCAGATGAACGGCCCGACCCCTTTGCAGTCGTTCTCGATGACCGGCTCCGAGATGTAGTAGTCGAACGTCCCGCTGCGCATCTGCTTGCCGCCCAGACCGGCCACGGCACAGCAGTCCGTAAGCGAAATCGTCCCGTCGGGGTTCTCCCGCACGAAGCGCTCCACGAACTGCTCGTAACGGCGCAGCGCCTCCTCGCGCATCGACGCCGGAAGATAACCCAGCCGCACGCCCTTCAGCTGTGCGTAGACGAACATCGCCGAACCCGTCGATTCGAGGTAGTTGCCCTCGCGCCCCGGCTGGTCGAGCACCTGATACCACATGCCCGTGGCGGGATCGGCGTACTTCGGCAGCACTTCGTAGATGTGCCCCAGGATGTCGGCCATCGGCTGCGTGGTCTCATTGACGCCCAGGTACTGCAGCGTCTCGACGATCGCCATGGCGTACCACCCCATCGCCCGGCACCAGGCATGGGCCGACTGTCCCGTGATCGAGTCGCACCAGAACATCGCCCGCGAATCGTCGTAGGCGTGGCGGTAGAGTCCCGTTTCGGGATCACAGGTATGGTGCGCAACGGTGGTGAACTGGCGGACAATATCCTCGCAGTACGACGCACAGGACACATCCTCCCGGTCGGCAAGGTAGCGCATGACATACTCCGCGTAGAAGGGTTCGGCCATGTAGAGGCCGTCCAGCCACATCTGGTTCGGGTAGATCTGCTTGTGCCAGAAGCCGCCGTCGGCATTGCGCGGCTGCTCCTGCAGCTGCACGAAGAGCGTATCCAGCACCTGCCGGTAACGCGCCTCGCCCGTGCGGTCGTAGAGCTCGAAGAGCGAACGCCCCGGGCAGATGTGGTCGAGGTTGTACTTCGACTTGCGGTAGGTCAGCACCTCGCCGTCCGGCCGCACGATCGTGTCGTAGTAGCGGTCCGCATAGCGGATCAGCTCCGGAGCATCGTAGGCCGCACCCGCATCGCGGATCGCCAGCAGTTCCAGTCCCGTGGTGTAGTTCCACTTCACCTTCCCGGCGGGGATTCCGTCGAGGGTCGTCGGCGACGGATTGCGGGCGATTTCGCTCTGCGCCATCCGCAGGGCCAGCGGTTCGCCGGAGTCGTACAGCGCCCGGCGCGAGGTACACGAGGTCGCGGCAACGGCACACGCCGCCGCAAGAAGAATCAATCGTTTCATACGCTCTTGGTATCTTTATCCTGGTTTTGTTTCAGATTGTGCGTCCTGAGGTATTCGGCCGGCGACATGCGGTACTGTTCGCGGAAGCAGCGGCTGAAGTAGCCCGGGTCCGAGAAACCCACCTTGTAGGCCACCTCCGAGACGGAGAACTGCCCCGTGCGCAGCAGCAGCTGCGCCTTGGTGATCCGGTACTCCTTGATCAGCTCCACGGGCGACTTGCCCGTCAGGCTCTTCAGCTTGTTGTACATCGTCGTGCGCCCCAGTCCCAGGTGCGAGGCCAGCTGGTCGATCGTCAGGTCCGAATTCTCGATGTGCTCGCCCAGCCACGACATGACGTTCTTCAGGAACGCTTCGTCGCGGTCCGTGACGACGACATCCTCCACGGCCAGCTCCACGACCTTGTTCCGCGCCGACTGCGCCGAGAACTTCTCGAAGAGCTTGCGGCGCTGCGTCAGCAGGTTGTCGATGCGCGCCAGCAGCAGCTCGATGCTGAACGGCTTGGTGATGTAGCCGTCGGCCCCGAACTCCATCGCCTTGACGCGGTCGTCGGGCGAGTGGCGGGCCGTGAGCATGATGATCGGCAGGTGGCTCATCGTGAAGTCGTGGCGCACCTTGTCGATGAGCTCGATACCGTCCATGCGCGGCATCATCAGGTCCGTGACGATGATGTCGGGCTGTTCGCTGCGGATCTTTTCGAGCGCCTCGGCACCGTCGTCGGCCTCCACGACGTGGTAGGAATCGATCAGGCTGTTGTACAGGAAGATCCGAAGCTCGCGGTTGTCCTCCACGAGCAGGATTTTCTGGGCATCCTTCGGCGGCTGGACATCCGTGCGGCGCTGGCTGTCGGCCGGGGTGAAGTCGCTGACCATGTAGTCGTGCGCGCGCCCGTTCCCGGCGTTGTCCGCCCCCGAGAAGTCGATCTGCTCCATGCCGAAGTGGGCGTTCCCGAGGCGCAGCTTCACCGTGAAGGCCGCGCCTTCGCCCGGACGGCTCTCGACGGAGATCTCCCCGTGGTGCAGCGTCACGATGTCGCGGCACAGCGAGAGCCCAATGCCCGAACCCTTCATGTTGTGGTCCACGGCACGCGAGGCCTGGGCGAAACGTTCGAAAATATGCTCCTGCTTGTCCTTCGGGATGCCGATGCCCGTGTCGCGCACGGTCAGCAGCACGCACTCCTCGGCCTCGCGCAACGAGAGAATCACCTCGATACGTCCCCCTTCGGGCGTGAACTTCAAGGCGTTGGACAGCAGGTTATAGACCACGCTCTCCATGCGTTCGGGGTCCACCCACGCCAGCACCGAACGGCACGACACCGTAAACAACAGCTCGATCCGCCGTTCGGAGGCCATTTCGCGGAAGTCGTCCAGCGCATCCTCGACCAGCGGCACGAGGTCCACGCGCGAAATCTTCAGTTCCATCTTCTCCTTGACGATCTTGCGGAAGTCGAGCAGCTGGTTGATGAGCGCCAGCATCCGCCGCGCATTGCGATGGGCCAGCGTCAGGCTGCTCTCGCCGCGGGGCGAGAGCCGGTCGTGTTTGCGCACATCCTCGATCCCGCCCAGGATCAGCGTCAGCGGCGTGCGCAGTTCATGCGAGATGTTGGTGAAGAAGCGCAGCTTGAGGTCCGTGAGGTTCTGCTCGACAGCCGCCTCGCGACGAATCCGCATCACGCTCCAGGCGATGCGGCTGCCGACGATGACCGCCGTCAGCGCCAGCAGCACGTAGAGTGTCTTGGCCCACCACGTAAGCCAGGGAGGGGGTAACACCTCCACCCCGATCGAAATTCCCTCGTCGGCCGAATCCGCATTGCCCACGAAGGCCCGGACCCGGAAGCGGTAGTCGCCGATCGGCAGGTTGGAGTAGGTTGCGCGGTTCGTCGAACCCGAGATGTTCCAGTCCTTGTCGTAACCTTCGAGTTTGTACATGTAGCCCGCCATGTGTTGCATGGCGTAGTTCAGCGACGCGAACTCCAGGCGGAAATTCGAGAAGTCGTACGGCAGCACGATCCGGTCGGCCTCCGTCACCGACTCCGACAGCGGCGAGCGCCGTTCCGCGGCAACCACGGGTTTGTTGCGCACGTCGAGCCCCGTGAAGCGCAGGTTGTAGTCGATCTTCGCCGAGCGCATCGCCTCGGGATCGAAGCGGTAGAGGTGGCGTCCGCTGCCGAAAAGCACGTCGCCGTGCGGCAGTGTCAGCGCCGTTGCCTCGCTGAAGATCGCACTGCGCATGTTGTCGTAGAGGTAGTAGTTCGAGAAGCGCTCGCGCCGCGGGTCGAACCGCGACACGGCGTTATGCGTCGAGACCCAGAGGTCGCCCTGCCGGTCCTCGGTCACGGCCATGCAGATGTTGCTTACCAGGCCGCTCGTCATGTCGTAGCACCGGAAGCGCGGCGTTCCCGTTTCGTCGTAGCCCTCGATGCGGTTCAGCCCGCCGCCGAAGGTCGCCAGCCAGATGCGGCCTTCCCTGTCCTTGAGCATGTGGATGATGTCGTTGTTGCCCAGCGACGAGGCGTCTCCCGGGATCTTCTGCACCAGGCGGAAACGCATCTGGCGCGCCGGGACTCCCGGATCGAAAACCAGCAGTCCGTCGACCGTGGCGGCCAGCATCCGGTCCGGACGGTCGTACAGCAGCCACCGCACCCGCCCCGCCTCATCCAGCGGATAGTGCGACATCTGGTTCCCGGCATGGAGGAAGCGCTGACCTGCGGGGTCCTCCAGCAGGTTGATGCCCCCGCCGTAGGTCGCCACCCAGATGCGCCCCTCGTCATCCTCCTCGACGCAGTAGACCTGGTTGTCGCTCAGCGACCACGGGTCCGAATCGGCGTGCATGAAGTGGGTGATCCGATACCCTTTGCCCGCCGGAGTCATGCGGTAGAGCCCCTCGCCCTTGGTCCCCACCCAGATATTCCCCGACGAATCCTCGCGCAAGGCATAGATCATCCCCGTACCGCGCGGTGTCTGCCGCGGAAGCGTGTAAACCGGGCGGTTCGAAGCATCGAAGGCGATCAGTTCGCCGTCGCGTGTCCCGACCCACACCCGGCCCCGGCTGTCGGTCATCAGCGCCCGGATCTCGCCCGAAAGCGGATTCGCAGACTCCGATTCCAGGGTGAAGACCTCCGCGGGCTGACGCAGCAGTACCGCCTTGCGCAAACCCCGCTCGCTGTAGGTCGACAGCCACAGCACGTCGTCCTGCACGTCGAAACGCACCACGGCGTTGGTCATCTGGCAATCCGGGCGTTTCGGGTCGTTGTAGAAGGGCTCCACCACGTCGCGCTCGCGGTCGTAGTAGCCGAAGCCCCAGTTGTTCATCTTGATCCACAGCCGCCCGCCGCCCTCGGCGATCTTCGTCAGCGTATCGATGTTGTAGCTCACCGTATAGGGCTCCTGCTCGAAGTGCCGGCAGTCGTTCGTTGCCGGGTTGTAGCGCGTGATGCCCGTCTCGGGCGTGGTCACCCACACGATGCCGTGCGAATCGGCCGCCAGATCGCGGATCCGGCCCGGATGCCGACCCCGCGGATGCAGCGGCGAGAGACGTTCGCCCTCCACGCGGTAGAGATCGCCCGCCCGCGAACCCACATAGACCCTGCGGAAAACGCTGTCCGACACGATGGCCGTCAACGCAGCCCCCGCACCCGGAATCCGGACCGCCGAATCACCCTGCTTCCCGGCCCGCACCACGGCATCCGCCGTCAGGCAGTAGACATGCGATTCGTCGGCCGCAAAGGAGAAGCCCGGAGACGGCATCTCGGCAACCCGCCGGACCCGGAGCGTCTCGTCCCCGGCAATCCGGTTCAGATGGCCCTCCGTCGAGGCGATCCACACGTCCCCGCCCTCCCCGAGATGAATCGCCGAGACGTCGCCGCCCAGGGCCGACGATTCGAAAAAGGCATCCACCTCGACCGGCGAATCGTCCGCCCTGTCGCGGAAACGCACGACACCCGAACCGGCAATCGCCACCCACGTCCCGCCCCGGCGGTCATGCAGGCAGTGCGTCGCGCGGTAGTGCTGCGAATCGATCCCTTCGATGAGCGACACCGCATCTTCAAACCGTTCGGTATAGCGGTTCAGCCGGTAGACATGGTGGTTGTAGGTCGTGAACCAGAGGTGGCCGTTCGAATCCTCGCTCACCGCAATGAAACGGTGGTGCGACAACGGTGAGAAATCCCCCGGCGAAGTGCTGAAATTCTTGAACGTATAACCGTCGAAACGGCTCACCCCGTACCACGTGCAGACCCACACGAAACCCCGCGAATCGGTATAGATGTCGGCAATCCGGTCGTGCGTCAGGCCGTCCAGCGTGGAGTAGGTCCGGAAAAGGCACTGCGGGGGCGCCGCAGCAAAAAGAGGCGGAAAAAATGCGGCGAACGTCAGCAGCAGGATCAGCAGCGGTCGTTTCATGGTCAGCGGTTTACGGTTCCGGACGGGCGGCGCCCCACTCCGGGAAGTGTCGGGTTCAAACGGACGGCGAAGGCTGGTTCCGGCCCCGCCGTTCCGGGATTTTTATCCGGTCGGGAGGTGTGATCCCTATGGGTAAATATACGAAAAAATTCCGTTCAGTGTTCGAATGCGGCGACAATTCCGGCGGCCTTCCGGGCCGAGAGACGGTGCGCCCAGCCCACCCTGGGGCCGGTGGCTCCGGGCCCTTCCGAAGCGTATTCGCCGTAAAAAGCCGTCCGCCGGGCGTGGGGCTTGTTCCAGTCGTGCCACCCCTCGGGACGGATATGGGGCCCCAAGTGGCAGCGCAGGAAGACCGTCTGCGCATAGTCCCGCCACGGACGCCCCAACCAGCAGGCCGTCACCCCTTCGTCGGCCGTCAGGCGGCACTCCTCAAAGATCAATCCGCAGCGCTGACCCCGGCAGGTCGAGGCCGCCGTAATGTAGGAGTCGGCCTTCGAACGGATCTCGCAACGCCGGAACAGCGCCGCCGCCGACCCGAAAATAAAGTCGGTCGTCCCCTCGATATAACACGCCTCGAAGCGGATCCGGGCATTCTCCGTGACGGTCTCGCCGTCGCGGTTGCCCTCGCCGTAGAGGTAGAGCGTATCCTGATTGCCCAGGAAGCGGCAGCCGATGAAACGGAGGTCCGTAGCCAGGCACTGCACCGCCACGGCCTGCCCGACCCGGCCGGCCGCGTTCTCGAAGGTGATGCCGCGCACCGTCCAGCCGTCGCCCCCGAAGTAGAGGGTCGACGATCCCGACGTCCCGAGCGGCCGGCCCGTCGGGCCGATCTTCGCGGCGTAGTCGTTCCACGTCACCCGCACCTCGCCACGGCCCGAGAGTGCCACCAGCCGCTTCGTCGCCGGGATCGAGATCTTTTCGCGGTAGGTCCCCTCGCAGATGACGATCCGCGTCGTGTCGCGCCCGAAATCCGGAACGGCAGCAACGGCCTCCGTGAGCGTGAAGAAGTCCCCCGAGCCGTCCTGCGCCACCGTGAAGTCCGACGCTACGAGCCGTTCACCGAGCTCCGGAACCGCCTGCGGCAGTTCGGCCGCAATCATCCGCGCCACGGTGCGGGCCCCGCGGACATTGAGATGGCTATTGTCCTGACGGCCGTCAGGATAGAGCGGGCAGACACCCTTCGCAACCCACATGTAGAAGGACTTCGAGGCCTCGTCGCCGAGGGCCGCAACCCACGTCCGGGTCAGCCGTTCGGCGTCGATCAGCGGGACACGCTCCTCGGCAGCCACCTGCCTCATGGCATCGAGGTAGGCACCGTGCGTATCATCGAGTTGCGATCCGGAAAAGTGTCGACGCACGATCGGCGTCAGCAGCACCGGAACGGCCCCCTTCGAGCGGGCTTCACGGATGTAGCGGCAGAGATTTGCGGCATACTGAGCCGGCGTGGAATAGCGCGTGGAGTCCTGCGCCTTCTTGTCGTTGTGCCCGAACTGGATGAAGAGGTAATCCCCGGCCTGCAATGCCCCGAAGACCCGGTCCCAGCGCCCTTCGGCCCGGAACGACTTCGTGGAGCGGCCGTTGGCGGCATGGTTCTCGACCGTAACCGATGCGTCGAACAGCGGCTGTAACATCTGTCCCCAGCCCCGTTCGGGATTCTGCTTCGCGAGATTCTTGGTCGCACACGTCGAGTCGCCGATCAGGAAGACCCGCAACGGGCCCCCGAACGACGTCGCCGTCAGCAACGCGCAGATTGCCAGTAGAAAAGCTTGCTTCATTTCAATCGTTCCTTTCAGTTTGGGGCAACGGGCCGGAAGCGGTCCGAACTCCGCACCCGCCATCCGCAAAACACGCTATTTCAACTCCGTATAGGTTCCGTTCTTCACCTGAGCGGCGGTGATGTCGCGCACGAGGTAGTGCAGGTAGACCTCCAGGTTCGTATAGAGCCCCTTCGGGTCGAGTGTTTTGGTCTTGCCGTCGGCAGCGTTGTTCTTGTCCAGTCCGAAGAGCTCCTCGTAGTAGTCCGGAATGCCGTCGCCGTCGCTGTCCTTCGCACGCGCGATCTCCTCGTCGGTCGCCGTCAGCACCGGATAACCGTCCGAAGCCACCTCTCCGAAGGCCTGCGAGGCGGTCGTCGTATCCGACGGGCGGTCGATCACGCCGTTCTTGCTGCCGTTCGAGCCCTCCATCACGTTCGCCTTGCCGTTCTTCACGTCATCGGCCAGACGCTTGTCCACGGCGTCACGGCTCAACGAGGCCCCCGCATAGAGCAGCGTCAGTTCGAGGGCCTCGGCTGCCGCATGTTCCGTCACGCGGCAACTGCGTCCGTCAGCCGCAATGGCAAACGGCGTCGTCGGGTATCCCGCATCGCCCAGTCCGCTCTTCGAGGCGTTCTTCGTCGTGAAGCCCAGCGAGTTGTCCGCCGTCACGGCCGCACCCTTCGAGGCATCCGACACCGACGTGTCGAGCGTATTGTCCCGGTAGTAGACCTGCGTCGGGCCCGCATCGTAGGTCACGCCGCCCGTCGTATAGGCGCAGT
>CALUKL010000097.1 GCA_944321195.1 uncultured Alistipes sp. | reverse complement strand
GCGCCTATGCCGACAAGGTCTATTCGGGCAGTATTCTGCAGTGGGTGAAACTGGCCAATTCGCTGCGTCTGCGTCTGGCCATGCGCCTCTCCAACGTCGACCCACAGACGGCTCAGGCTCAGGCCGTGGCCGCCATCGGCCAGTCGGTCGGGACGATGACCTCGAACGACGACAACGCCTGGATGTCGGTCACCAAACATCCGCTGCGCGTGGTTGCCTACGAGTACAACAAGGGCGATTCTCGTGCCGGAGCCGATATCGTGACCTTCATGAACGGGTATGACGATCCGCGCCGTGAAAAGTACTTCACCCTCTCGACCTTCACCGACGTAACGAATGAATACATCGGGGTCCGCACCGGCCTGCCCACCTATGCCGATGCCAAGAGTTTCTCGAATGTCAACATCGAGGAGGGTTCGTTCCTCTATACGCACCTGCTGTGGATGAATGCCGCCGAGGTGGCCTTCCTCAAGGCCGAAGCCGCCCTGCGCGGCTGGTACGGCACGCCGGCCGACGCCCGGACGTGGTATGAACAGGGCGTCAAGCTCTCGTTCGAGCAGTGGGGCAGCGCCGGAGCCGATGCCTATCTGAAGGGCACCTCCGCGCCGCAGGCCTACATCGACCCGAAGACCCCGGACAACAACGGCACCCCCGGTACGACGATCTGCGTGCAGTGGGACGACGCCGCATCGACGGAGCAGAATCTCGAACGGATCATCACCCAGAAGTGGATCGCCTGCTTCCCGCTCGGTCAGGAGGGTTGGGCCGAATTCCGCCGGACGGGCTATCCCCGCCTGATGGGGGCCGTCTACAGCTACGGCAGCGAAATCACTGACAAACAGGCCGGAGCCCGTCGCATGCGCTACCCCGAAAGCGAATACCAGGAGAACCGCCAATACCTCATGCAGGCCATTTCGGAGTATCTCAACGGCCCCGACAACCTCGCAACGAAACTTTGGTGGGATACGAACAAGTAATAAAACACTGCCCTTATGAATCTGAAAAATAGCATATCTCAAATGTTGCTGCTCGCGGCGGCGGCAGCTGTCAGCGCGTGTGACGACTGGACGGAGATCCGTTCTCTCGATACCGAGTCGCAGCGTCCCGATCCCGCCATCGAGGCCCGTTACGAGGCCGCCGTACGCGAATATCGCGCTTCGGATCACCAGCTGGTTCTCGGACGCTTCGATAATTCGGTGAAGGTTACGGCACTGCGTCCACAGCATATCGACGTGCTGCCCGACAGCCTCGACATGGTGATTCTCGCCCATCCCGATTCGCTCTGTGAGCGCGAACTGGAGGAGATGCGGCAAATGCGTGCGGCCTATGCTACGGAGTATCTGTGCGAGGTGACCTATTCCCGCATTGAGACGCTCTGGGAGGAGGCCAATCGGACGGAGGAGGACGAAGCTGCCTCCGGCGATCTCCAGACTACGGACGAAACCGACGGCGCACAAGGTGAGGAGGAGCCTAGCGTGGAGCCCGAAACCGACGGATTCCCGGCCTTCTGCACCGAATATGTGAATTATATCCTCGGTCTGTGCGACAAGTGGGGATACGAGGGGGTGGTCGTCTGGTTCGACGGTCCGTCGCTCGACTTCGCGGGCGAGAGCGAACGCGCCCGGCTCGAGGCGCGTCGCCGGGCCTTCCTGGAGCCCGTGGCCCGCTGGCGCGAGAGTCAGACCGAACGGCGTCTGTTGATGGGCGGAAGTCTCGATCTGCTGGAGGACCGCTCTCTGTTGCAGCGTTGCGATTTCCTGCTTGCCGACGGACGACAGGCCGAAGCCCTGGGTGCTGCCGCCGAAAAATTCTTCCGGCTGGAAAATCTCGGGGTCCCGGCTGACCGAATCCTGTTGGCCGTATCGGCTCCCGATGCTGCGGGTGTCGGCGGCGTATTCGGGTCGCAGAGCGCTCTGACGGCTACTGCCGAATGGCTGCTCCAGCCCGCTGCCTCGGGTCGAAAGGCCGGCATGCTGGTCGACAACATCCAGAACGACTATTTCGATACGGGATTGATCTTCCGCAACGTGCGCGGCGCGATCGACATCCTGAATCCTTCACCCAAAAACTGACCCATCCGATGAAATCATCCTATGCAACCTTTTGCGGTACGGTCGTACTGACGGCCGCCCTGCTGGCGTCGGGGTGCAAGCGCGAGGATCCCGATCGTACCGAATTCGACAATCGCGTCTTCATGACCGACGTGACGCCCGTACGTCTGTTCGTCGAGCGGAATGCCACCGAAATGGAGGCTTCCCTTGCGGCCCGTACGGCCAAACCCGTCGGTGACGCCGTCTCGATCACCTACAGCGCCGACGAGAGCCTCGTCGACCTCTACAACGTCTCCAACGCCGCTGCTGCCCTGCCGCTGCCGGCCGAAAACTTCGAACTGGCCGACCCGGTGGCCCGGATCCCCGCCGGTGGGGTCTCGGCCTCGGAGTGCAAGGTGCGCTTCGTCGGTCTGGACGGTCTGGACTTCTCGCAGAATCAGACCTACGTGCTTCCCGTCCGCTTGTCCGATGCCACCGGAGTCGATATCCTCGCATCGCGCTGCACGAACTTCTTCGTGATCCGCGAGGCCGCCCTGATCAACGTTGTCGGCGATATCGAGGGCAGCTACCTCGACGTCAACTGGAAAGACCCTTCGCCCGTATCATCGATGTCGCAGATGACGGCCGAAGCACTGGTGCGCATCCGGAACTTCGATCAGGAGATCACCACGCTGATGGGCGTCGAGGGCAAATTCCTGATCCGTATCGGTGACAGTTCGTTCCCCTCGGATCAGATTCAGGTGACCAACGGCTCCTATTCGAAATTCCCGACCACGGGTAATCCGGCCAATGCCCTGCCCGTCAACCGGTGGGTACACATCGCCGTCACCTACGACAGCGGGAAGGTCTGCATCTATGTCGACGGCAAGCTCCAGTCCTCGGGCAACTGCGGTTACGGTGCTGTCAACTGGGGCGTCTATGCTCCGATCGACCAGGAGCAGAGCGAACGCGGCTTCCATATCGGATACTCCTATGAGTTGAAACGTCAGCTCCCGGGCGAAATCGCCGAGGTGCGTGTCTGGAACCGGGTCCTCACGGCCGACGAGATCGCCGCTCCGGATCACTTCTACACGGTCGATCCCGCGTCGGAAAATCTGGTGGCCTACTGGAAGTTCAACGACGGCGCCGGCAATGTCGTCCGCGACTGGTCGCCCTACGGCAACGACGCAACGGCTCCCGTAGCGATGAAATGGACGCAGGTCGAACTGCCCGAAAAATAGTGTGTCGGAATCTTCCTAAAACTGAACAACATGATCTTCAATAGCAATATGAATTCGATCGTCTCGGCAGTGGCGCGCCTCATGCCGCTGCTGGCCGTGGCGATAGTGGCCTGCTCGGAGGAGATTCAGCTCCCCGGAGGCGATACCGCCGGTTGGAACGAAACGGATCGCAGTTTCGGCTATCTGCGGCGGGCGGATGCGTCGGCCAACGTCTCGACGCTCGACATCTACGACGGTCAGGCCGCCGTGGAGTTCCAGTTCGGACTGACGGGAAATCCCCGCAAGGCCGTCGATGTGCGGCTTGAGGTCGACCCCGCCCTGCTGGAGACCTACAACAAAGAACAGGGTACCGATTATGCGCTCTTCCCCGAGCTGCTGCTTGCAATCGAGGAGGAGGGAAAACTGCTCGTGGCTCCCGGAAAACGTCCCCATCCCATGGCGCTGACGCTCCGTACGGACGAAAGTGTCGATCCGGCTGTGGAGTATGCCGTGCCGCTGCGTGCCGTCGTCGAGACTCCGGGCGTCGAAATGGACGAGGGGGCCGACTGGCATCTGCTCGTTGTGCGCAAGGCCGGAACGCGTCCCGATGCCGCCAAACCGAGCGGCGTGCGTACGATCGTCTACGTCGAGGTCAACGACTGCTCGCCCCTGAATGCCGCTCAGTATACGCTCAAAAACAGCGGCAAGCCCATCGTCGACATCGTCAACATCTTCGCCGCGAACATCAATTACGATGCCGTGACGCGTCGCGCCTACATTCACATGAATGAGAACGTCTCCCACATTCTGGAGAATCGCGACAAGTACATCGCACCGCTGCAGCGTCTCGGCATCAAGGTATGTCTTTCGATTCTGGGCAACCACACCGATGTGGGCCCGGCAAATCTCTCGGCGGCTCAGGCGGCCGATTTCGCGGCCCAGCTCCGCAGTGTGGTCGACGCCTACGGTCTGGACGGCATCGATTTCGACGATGAGTATGCAAGTTACTACGAGGATTCGAAGTGGACGGCTCCCGATGGCCTCGAAGCTCCGTCGTCGGCCAACTATGCCCGCCTGTGCTACGAGACCAAGCGCGCCATGCCCGACAAACTGGTGACGGTCTATCACGTGGGCCGCTATCTGGATTTCAACGAAAGGATCGGCGGTATGACGCCCGGCGACTTCGTCGATTACGCCTACTATTCGATGTATGGAAACACGCTGCTCGACGGTTGGGAGAACTTCCTCGGCATGGAGAAGTCGCAGTGGGGACCCTTCCCGTACGACATCTCGATCACGAGCGGTCCGTCGAACCAGATCCCGAGCGAATTGCGCATGCGTCAGCTCCGCAACGACGGTTACGGCGTCAATCTGCTCTACAACATGCGCCCGTACGACTATACGGAGATGTTCGATATGATGGCCGATGAGCTGTACGACGACGAGATCCTCTTCACGGGCGAACTCTTCTCGAAAGACTGGTAATGAACCCAAAACTGCGAATCATAATGAAAAAATGGATATTTTGTCTGGCCGCAGCGCTTTTCGTCACCGCCTGCGGCAATGATGATGCCGACGTCACGGACGACAACGGCGGTCGGATCGAGATCGATCGTACGACGTTGACCTTCCCCGCAGCGGGCGATTCGTTCGAGGTGACGGTTTTATCGGAGGGCGAGTGGCGTCTGGCCGGTCGCAAGAACTGGTGCCATCCCTCGATGGAACGCGGCGAAAACGGGGCCGTAGTCACCTTTACGGCCGATGCCAATGCCGGTTACGACCGGCGCAGCGAGACCTTCACGTTCGTCTGCGGCAGCCGCACGATCGATCTGATCGTCAGTCAGGAACAGTGCAATCTGTTCGATGCGGGGTCGAAACGCCAATTTCAGCTCGGCCCTGAGGGCGGCGACGTCACGCTGGTCGTCTCGTCGAATCTCGATTACTCCTATCGTATCGAGAGCGGCGAGTGGCTCGTGGACCACAACGAGACCGGAACCCGCGGTCTGACCGAGGACTGGCTCTATTTCGAGGTGCCGGCCAATGATACCTACGGCCCGCGTGAGGCTCGGATCGTCTTCGAAGCCGAAGGAATGGATCCCGTGACGGTCACCGTAGCCCAGGATCAGAATGTCGGTATCCGGCTCGATCCGGACCGTTTCGAATTCCAGGATATCGAGGCTCATCGTATCGAGGTCGAAGTATTGGCCAATGTCGCCTATACGGTTGAGATCCCCGAGGAGTGCGATTGGGTGACGCTCATCGAAAACCCCGGAACGCGTGCCCTGGAGTCGAAAACCGTGGCCTTCGACGTGGCGGCCGGACGCTCGTCGCGCAACGTTACCGTGACTTTCCGCCAGACGGACGGCGATGCCGAGGCTTCGCTCTACATCAGCCAGTTCAATCCCAACGCGCAGCTCGTCTCGATCCCCGATGCCAATTTCCGGGAGGCGTTGCTCGGAGACGGATTTATCCTCGACGCATCGAGCGAACAATGCGAACTGACCGAAGCGGGGCAGAATACCACGGAGATCAACTCCCTGCCGGGCTGCGGCATCGAGGATCTGACCGGCATCGAGGCCTTTGAGAAACTTGAGACGCTCTTCTGTGCCATGAACAACCTGAAACGGCTGGATCTGAGCCGGAACACGGCCCTCAAGTCGGTTGTCATGTCGTGGAACCCGCTTGAGGAGATTCTCCTCGGGAATGCCGAAATTACGGAGGTCAGCCTCGCGCGTTCGCTCTCGACGCAGGGCTATCCGATGGTCTACTCCAAGCAGCTGAAGGTTTCGGCGGCGAAACTCGTGACACTCGATGTCTCCAGCAACTCGCAGCTGCAGACGCTCGACGTCTCGGAATGTCCCGCACTGAAGACCCTGAAGACCCGCGGATGTAAATACGGCAGCATGATTATCAAGATGAGCCGTGCGCAGGAGGGCGTTGTCTCCGTAGAGAAGGATTCTCCGACCAAAATCGAATATGTGGATTGATTCCGTAAGCCCCGCAGGGGTGATCGGTAAGGAGAGAGGCCGGCCCGTGGGGTCGGCCTCTTTTTTTATCGGCAGAAGATTATTCGACGATGTGCGGGTTGCAGCGGAGCGTGGCGTGACACGTCGGACAGACGGTGAGCAGCTCTTCGCGCTCCCAGTCCGGGGCCTGGGAGGCCGGGTGGCGCCGGATCCGGTCGAGAAGCTGAGACGGCGGCGTGAACACCTGTCCGCAGGCCGGGCAGACGGCCTCCGGAGTGGATGACTGGCGGCCTGTGGCCAGATCCCATCGTCGGGCGATCGTGACCGTCGTTTCCCGCTGCAAGCCGAATTCCGCCGCAGGTTCGAACAGACACAGCCGTCCGTTGCCCGATACGGCGGCCAGCCCGCGTCGGGTCGTCCGGAAGAGGCGCCCTTCGGCCAGGAAGGCCCGTTGCAGAATCCGGTTTTCGCGGAGGTCGATGAACAGCAGCGTCCCGTCAAGCTGGCGGGCGAAGAGGTAGCGCTCGTTGTCGGTCGGAAAGACCTCGTTCACGGCCCGGGCCAGGATCCGTAGCTCGGCCGTCCCGGGGTAGAGCCCCGAGACCAGCAGGTTGCGCTCCCCATCGAGCAGGAAGAGGTAGCGTCCGCTCCGCGTGCAGCCGATCGCCCTGCCGCCGAATGCCGTCTCGGTGACCGTTCCTGTGGCCAGGTCGACGATCCGTCGCTCACCCAGCAGAAGGTGTCCGAAGGGGTGGATGGCAAAACGCAGGGCGGGCAGCAGCGGTGAAGGATCGACACATCGCGCCAGATCGTCCCACCGGTCGTTGAGGTAGACGAGGCGTTCGTCCACCAGATCGACAATGTCCCCGTCGCAGCTGACGAGGTAGCGGTTGTCGGGCGAGAGTGTCACGGGGCCCTTGAAGAGCAGTTCGCTGCGCGGGGCCTTCGGTGTGAAGCGCCGCAGCAGGTCTCCGTCTCGGGTCAGCAGGTCGATCTGCGGGGCGGGGTCGCTGATCCGGTCGCCGACGCAGGCTGCCACGAAGCGCCCGTCGTCGGTGTGACGGATGCTGATCCGCGAACCCGATTCGGGCCGTTCGGCAATCAGCCCGCCCCGGCGGTCGAGCAGCAGCAGGCTCCCCGATGCCTCCGCCTCCGAGAGCCAGATCCGGTCGCCGGTCGGCGAGACATCGCAGGTCGAGAAAAACCGGGTGTCGCGGCGAGGGATGAGTTTGCGGAGCGTCGATCCCTCCTCGGCCAGCAGCAGCTCCGGCGCGTACTCCTGCAGGGCGTTGACCCCCATGCTCACGGCAATGCATGCTCCGGCGTTGTCCGACGCAAGGGTGTTGATACCCCGGTTCCACGATGAACTGACGCGGAACGTCTTCAGCAGGCGCTGCAGGTCGTAGACCTGTCGGTCGGCCGACGAGTAGGCATAGAGCAGGTTGCGGCTCAGGGCCGTCACGTCGTGCAGCGAGGTGGTCGTCTCGGCGAGGGGATCGTCACCGTACGGCTGCAGGATCTGGCACACCCCCGTATCGTCGATGGTCAGCATGCGATCCGGGTCGATCCCTCCGATGAAGCGCTGCGGGCCGTTCAGCTCCCGGCGGCGGAAGTCGCAGGCGGGTTGGCCGTGCCGGTCGTTGCGGTCGGAGATTGTCCGTCCGTTGTTGCCCACGCGGTTGAAGAGAATATGCAGGTGGGGATGTTCCCGGTCGCGGTGGCGGACGATGATAAGTTGTGTATCCTTGATCCCCGTCCGGTCCAGATACTCCACCGCAATGGAGAGCAGCAGTCGGTTGTCCAACCGGGCGGCATCCCGAGGCGAAAAGGAGAGTACGACGTGTCCCACGGGTTTCGAGACTCTGGGGTTCTGCGCAGCCTGCCGTTCGAATCCGCGGATGATGGAGGGCGTGTCCTTGAACAGAACACCCATCCCGGCCAGGCAATCGGCGCCCTTCCCGAGCCCGAAAATGTATTGGACGGCTCCGCTGAAGGAGCCGCCTTTTGAGAGTTTGGCAATCATGGCAGTTTGTCGATTCGGGTGAGCAGTGCATCAATTCGGTCGACCAACGCCGCCAAAGTGGCGGCATCGCGTCCGTACCCTGCTACATGCGCCATGCGGGCGAGTTGGTTGAGGTTGTTCGCCATGCCGGTGAGCTGCCGCAGCAGGGTGAGCATCTCGGGAGTCATCCGGGCGCGGACGATGCTCCGGGCAAGGGCGC
>CALUKL010000096.1 GCA_944321195.1 uncultured Alistipes sp. | reverse complement strand
GAGATCGTCGAGGGCGAGGCCCGCGAGATCGGCGGCCCGACGGTGAACCCCTTCAAGCGTATCCAGCCCTCGGAGCTGATCGCCACGGGTATCGCGGGCATCGACCTGAACAACACGATCGTGACGGGTCAGAAGATTCCGTTCTTCGCCGACCCGGATCAGCCCTACAACGCGGTGATGGCCAACGTGGCGCTGCGCGCCAAGGCCGACAAGATCATCCTGGGCGGTATGGGACTGACGAACGACGATTTCCTCTACTTCAAGTCGGTGTTCGAGAACGCCGGGGCGCTGGACCGCATCGTGTCATTCGTCAACACGACGGAGAACCCGCCCGTGGAGCGTCTGCTCGTGCCGGACATGGCGCTGACGGCCGCCGAGTACTTCGCCGTGGACAAGGGCGAGAAGGTGCTGGTGCTGCTGACGGACATGACGCTCTACGCCGACGCGCTGGCGATCGTCTCGAACCGTATGGACCAGATCCCGTCGAAGGACTCGATGCCGGGTTCGCTCTATTCGGACCTGGCGAAGATCTACGAGAAGGCCGTGCAGCTGCCCAACGGCGGTTCGATCACGATCATCGCGGTGACGACCCTCTCGGGCGGCGACATCACGCACGCCATCCCCGACAACACGGGTTACATTACCGAAGGTCAGCTGTTCCTGCGCAACGACTCCGACACGGGAAAGGTCATCGTGGACCCGTTCCGTTCGCTGTCTCGTCTGAAGCAGCTCGTGATCGGCAAGAAGACGCGCGAAGACCACCCGCAGGTGATGAACGCCTGCGTGCGCTTGTATGCCGACGCGGCCAACGCGAAGACGAAACTCGAAAACGGTTTCGACCTTTCGGACTACGACGAACGGGCGCTGAAATTCGCCCGCGACTACTCGGAGAAGCTGTTGGCGATCGACGTGAACATCGGCATCACGGAGATGCTTGATACGGCATGGGGCCTCTTTGCGAAGTATTTCTCGAAGGAAGAGGTCGCCATCAAGGAGGAACTGATCAAGAAATACTGGAAGGAGGCGTAACGCACGATGGCCATCAAGTTTCAATACAACAAGACTTCGCTGGGCGAACTCGGAAAGCAGCTGAAGATGCGTCAGAAGGCGCTTCCTACGATCAAGAGCAAGGAATCGGCGCTGCGTTCCGAAGTGAAGAAGGCGAAGGACTCCGCGGCGGACTACCGGCGTCGTCTCGAAACCCTGAAGGGGGAGTACGACTACATGGTTTCGCTGTGGGGGGAGTTCGACAGTGACCTGCTCCGCATTTCGGACGTGGATCTCGGGCTGCGGAAGATTGCGGGCGTGCGCATTCCGGAACTGGAGGACGTGCGGTTTGAGGAGAAGCCCTACGACCTGTTCTCCTCTCCGGCGTGGTTCGCCGACGGCATCGACATCCTCAAGCGTCTGGCACGTCTGGGGCTGGAGTTCGAGGTCTACAACCGTCGGATGGAGCTGCTGGACTTTGCGCGCCGGAAGACGACGCAGAAGGTGAACCTCTACGAAAAGGTCCAGATCCCGGGCTATGAGGACGCCATCCGGAAGATCAAACGCTTCATGGAGGACGAGGAGAACCTTTCGAAATCGGCCCAGAAGATCGTGAAAACCAAACAACAGGCCGCCGGGGAGGGCGCGATGTTATGATAGCCAGAATGTCGAAATACGACTTTGTGCTCTATGCGGCACAGGGTGAGGACTTCATCGGGAAGCTGCGCGACCTGGGGCTGGTGGACATCACCACGACGGGTTGGGAGCCCTCGGAGGAGGACCGTCAGCTGCTGCTCGACATCGAGGGCTGCACGAAGGCTGCGGAGTTTCTGAAGGCGTTCCGCCAAGAGGAGGGGCGTTGCGATGCAGGTGCCGCGGCGTTCGCTTCGGGCGAGGAGGCCTATGAGCACTATGCGGCGGCGCAGCGGAATGCGGCGGCGATCCGTGCGGAGATTGCGCGGCTGGAGAAAGCCGCCGACGAACTGCGCCCGTGGGGGCCGTTCGACGTGACGCGCACGGAGCGGCTCGCCGGGGAGGGTATCGTCCTGCGCTACTTCTTTACCCAGCGCAATACCTATGACAAACAGGCGGCGGAGTGGTCCGAACACTATTCGATTTCGGAGATCTCGCGCAACGACTCGACGGTCTGGTTCGTCGTGGTGGCGGCTCCGGGCGAGGAGATTACGCTCGATGCCCAGGAGATGAAGACGCCGCACATGGATATCCGCGAGGCGGAGCGCCGCATTGCGGAGGAGAGTGCAAAACTCGCGGCGTTGGATGCGGAGTTCTCGCGCGTGGCGGCTTCGGAGAGGCTGCTGGCAGAGTACGGCGCGACGCTGAAGGAGCGCCTGCAGGAGGTACGCGTTACGGCTACGGCGCAGCAGGAGGCCGACGGCACGCTGCTGGTGATGGAGGGCTGGGCCGAGACGGAGACCTCGGAGAAGGTCGACGCCCTGCTCGAATCGTATCCCAACGTGGTGTGGATCAAGAGCGACCCCACGCCGGAGGACGATACGCCCGTCAAGTTGAAAAACAACTGGTTCGCGCGGATCTTCGAACTGGTGGGCGACATGTATGCCCGTCCGAAATACGGCACGCTGGACCTGACGCCCTATTTTGCGCCGTTCTACATGCTCTTCTTCGGCATCTGCCTGAACGATGCGGGATACGGAGCGATCCTGACGCTGCTGGGCGCATGGATGCTTTCGAAGAACCGCAAGCCGGGCATGATGCGCCAGGCGGCGTGGTTCGCCACGTTGTGCGGCATCATGACGATCGTCTTCGGCGGTATCTGCGGCTCGTTCTTCGGCATCTCCATGTCGGAGTGGTTCCCGACGGTTCCGTTCCTGGATTTCCAGGGGAAATTCTTCTCCATCGCGCTGGCGATCGGCGTGGTGCAGATCCTCTTCGGCATGGCGCTCAACATCTGGACGACGGCGCGCTGCTTCGGCATCACGCAGGCTTTCGGACAGCTGGGCTGGTTCATCATCCTGGTGTCGTGCGTGCTGGCCATGGCGCTGCCCATGGCGGGGATCACCATCCCGGGCTTCACCTCCGGGTCGGTGGCCTTCTACGTGGCGCTGGGCCTCGGTGCCGTGCTGCTGTTGCTGCTGAACAATCCGAAGCGCAACCCGCTCATCAACTTCGGTGCCGGCCTCTGGGATCTCTATAACAACATTACGGGACTGTTGAGCGACGTGCTGTCGTACATCCGTCTCTTTGCCATCGGCCTTTCGGGCGGTATCCTGGCCTCGGTTTTCAATGCGCTGGCGGCGGGATTCGTGCCCGAGGGTGCGGGGATCGTGACGCGGCTGCTGATCATGATTCCGATCCTGCTGATCGGCCACGGCATCAACCTGTTCATGTCGACGATCTCGTCGTTCGTGCACCCGATGCGTCTGACGTTCGTGGAGTTCTACAAGAACGCCGGTTTCGAAATGACGATGCGGACATTCGACCCGCTCCGCAAACTGGAACAAGAAAATCAATAACAAATAACTGAAAAACAAGTAAAGCTATGGAAACAACAACTGCAATTATTTTGGGCTACATCGGCGTAGCGTTGATGGTGGGCCTTTCGGGCGTAGCGAGCTGCGTGGGCACGTCGGTGGCGGGCCAGGCGTCGATCGGCGCCATGAAGAAGAATGCCGGAGCCTTCGGCAGCTACATGATCCTCTCGGCTATCCCGGGATCGCAGGGCCTTTACGGCTTCGTGGGCTACTTCATCATCAAGGGCTTCCTGACGGAGTCGATGACCCTGTTGCAGGGTGCGGCCATTTTCGGTGCGGGACTGCTGACGGGTCTGGTCTGCCTGGCGTCGTCGTATTATCAGGCCAAGGTCTGCGCCGACGGCATCGCCGCAATCGGCAACGGCCACGACGTGATGGGCAAGACGCTGATTCTGGCCGCCTTCCCGGAGTTGTACGCGATTCTGACGGTTGCCGCCATCTTCCTGATCGCCGGAGCCATCTGATCTTCCGGGACCGTACGGAAAAACCCGCCTCGAAAGGCGGGTTTTTTGTTGGGACAGGAGCATGTCAGGCCTTTCAGCGGCCCCTGCGGCGGGTCGAGGTGCGGACCTTCGGGCCCCGGCCTTTGCCGCGCTCGTCGGTGCTGCGGCCGCGGCGGGCCTCGACGCCCGGCAGCAGTAGCTCGAAGTCGAGCTGTCGTTTCTGGAGGTCGGCGCGCTTCACGCGGATGCGCACGGCGTCACCCAGGGTCAGGCGAATCCCGGTCGAGCGGCCGATGATCTCGTACTGCTGCTCGTCGAAGAGGAAGAAGTCGCCTTCGATGTCGCGCAGGAAGGACATGCCCTCGATGTGGGTTTCGTCCAACTCGACGTAGACGCCCCACTCGGTGAGTCCGGAGATGTGTCCTTCGAACTCCTCGCCGATGTGCTGCTTCATGAATTCGACCATCTTGTACTTGATCGAGGCGCGTTCGGCTTCGGCGGCGACGATCTCGCGGTCGGAGGCCCTTGCGCAGAGCTCCTCGACGGGCTCCTTGTCGACCGACTTTCCGCCGTCGAGGTAGTGTGCCAGCAGGCGGTGGACCATCATGTCGGGGTAGCGGCGGATGGGCGAGGTGAAGTGGGTGTAGTATTGGAATGCGAGTCCGTAGTGGCCGATGTTGTCGGTCGTGTAGAAGGCTTTGGCCATGGAGCGCACGGCCATCGTCGAGACGGCGTTCTCCTCGGTCGAGCCCTTGATCTGCTTGAAGAGCTTGTTCATCTCGCGGGCCACGGCGCGGCCCTTCGAGGCCTTGAAAACGTGTCCGAAGCGGAGGATGAACTGCCGGAAACGGTCGAGTTTCTCCTCGCTCGGGGCGTCGTGGACGCGGAAGACCATCGTGCGGGGGATGGCGCGGCCCTTCTCGTTGCGGCGGTGTGCGCAGAATTCGGCGACGCGGCGGTTGGCCAGCAGCATGAACTCTTCGATCATCTGGTTGGACTCCTTCTGCTCCTTGAAGTAGACGCCGAGGGGTTTTCCGTCGTCGTCGAGCCGGAACTTGACCTCTTCGCGTTCGAAGGAGATGGCGCCGTTCCTGAATCGCTGGGCACGCAGGGCCTGGGCCAGCCGGTTGAGGGTGAGGATCTCCTCGGCGAAGTCGCCGCGTCCGGTTTCGATCACCTCCTGGGCTTCGGCGTAGGTGAAGCGGCGGTCGGAGTGGATGACCGTGCGCCCGAACCACTCGTCGAGGATTTCGAGGTTCTCGTTGAGGGTGAAGACGGCCGAGAAGCATAGGCTCGTCTCGTTGGGGCGCAGCGAGCAGAGCTCGTTGGAGAGGCGTTCGGGGAGCATCGGGACGGTTCGGTCGACGAGATAGACCGAGGTGCCGCGCTCGACGGCCTCGTCGTCGATGACGGAGTGGGGTTTGACATAATGGGTGACGTCGGCGATGTGTACGCCGATCTCCCAAACGCCGTCCTTGACCTTGCGCACCGAGAGTGCGTCGTCGAAATCCTTGGCGTCGGCGGGGTCGACGGTGAAGGTCGTCACCTTGCGGAAGTCGCGGCGCCGGGCGATTTCGTGGGCCGTGACACGATCGTCGATGGCTGCGGCGGCCTCCTCGACTTCGGGTTCGAAGCGGTAGGGAAGGTCGTATTCGGCCAGGATGGCGTGCATCTCGGTGTCATTGTTCCCGGCGATGCCGAGGCGTTCGACGAGCTCCCCGACGGGGCTTTTGCTTCCGGGCTGCCAGTCGACGATGCGCACGACGACCTTCTCGCCGTCGCGCACGTCGGGATAGGTGCGTCGGGATAGGTAGATGTCCATGGGCATCCGGCGCGAATCGGCCCGGACGAAGATCTGATGGGCCCCGACTTCGGCGATGCCGACATAGGGTTTGCGGCTCCGTTCGAGGATGCGCGTGACCTCGCCTTCGAATTTTCCGTCGCGGCTGCGGTGGATGACGGCCACCTCGACGCGGTCTCCGTCGAGCGCGTTGCCCGTATTGCGGGGGTTGACGAAGATCTCCTCTTCGAGCCCTTCGACCGCGACGTAGACGGCGCCCGACTGGGTCATGCTGGCAACTCCTTCGTAGAGGGGGCGGTGCTGCTGCGAGAGGCGGTACTTTTCGCGCGAGCACTCCTCGACGATTCCTTCATCGAAGAGTCGGCTGAGGATCTCGAAGGTTTCGCGTCGTCCCTCCTTCGAGGCGCCGCCCGATACCGATGCGAGGTATTTGAGCGTGTATTGTGTGTTCGGGAAATCCCGGAGCAGGTGGAGAATGATCTCCGCGCGGTCGGAGCGTTTCGCCCCTTTGTCTGAACGTCGTTGCTGTTTCTTATTCATCGTCGTCATTATTTTTCCAGAATTTGCAGGGCCAGCCTGTACATGAATCCGATACCCGTATCGATGGCACGTTCATCGGGGTTGAAGGAGCCCGTATGGGAGCGACCGGCGGCGGTTCCCACGCCGAGCCGGTAGAAGATCGAGGGGTACTGGAGGCAGTAGAATCCGAAATCCTCGGCGGTGGTGCGCAGGGGCAGCATCTCGACCTTCAGGGAGTCGGCCTTGGCGAGGGTCACGGCGCGTTTGACGAGCAGTTCGTCGTTCACGACGCACGGATAGCCGTGGCTGATGTCCACGCGCGTCGAGACACCGTAACGGGAGTCGATCTCCGCGGCGATGTTTCCGATGCGGCGGTGGATGATCTTCCGCTCCTGCTCGTCGAAGGTGCGGAGCGTCCCCTCCATGTAGACTTCATCGGGGACGATGTTCGTGGCTCCGGCGGCCTCGACGCGGCCGATCGAGAGGACGCACTCCTCGCCGTTGAGACCGAGCAGACGGGTCAGGAATTCGGCTCCGGCGGCCACGGGATCCTTGAGCTGTTTGCGCATGGCGCCGTGTCCGCCCGATCCGTGGATGCGGAAACGGAGTTCGTCGCTGGCGGCCATGTACTTTCCGGCGCGGAATCCCAGGGTGCCGACCTCCATTTGCGATTCGACGTGTTCACCGATGACGGCGCGGATGTCGTAGTCGTCGAACGGTTTTTCGGCCAGTACGAGCGAGGCGCCGCCGGGGTTGCACTCCTCGCCGGGCTGGAACAGCCCCAGGATTGTCCCCCGGAATGCGGGTTCGGCGGCGAGGCGCTGCAGGACCCCGAAGAGGACGGCGGCGTGCATGTCGTGACCGCAGGCGTGCATCACGCCGTCGTGCTGCGACCGCCACGGGAATTCGTTTTGTTCGGTGATGGGCAGGGCGTCGATGTCGGCGCGCAGCACGACGGCGCGTTTGTCGTTTTCGGGGGTTTTCGTTCCCCGGATGGTTGCCAGCACGCCGGTTTGGGCGATTCGGCGGTGTTCGATTCCGAGCCGGTCGAGCTGCGTTTCGATGAAGGCGGCCGTGTCGTGTTCCCGGAACGAGAGTTCGGGATGGGCGTGCAGGTGGCGCCGGAAGTCGACGGGTGTGATCTCTAATTCACTTTCCATAGGGAGTTGTGGGTTTCAGTCGCGGAATGGCGTCTTCGGGCACTCCGGAGCCGCGGATTCCGCCCGTATCGGTGTCAGAAGAGCGCTGCGACGATCTTCTGGATATTGGTCGTGCGGCTCATCGTGTAGTAGTGCAGCACGGGGACGCCTGCGGCCATGAGTTCGCGGCTCTGGGCGATGGCCCATTCGATGCCGATCTGTCTGGCATTGTCGGGATGACTCCGGACTTCGCGGGCGAGCTCTTCGGGGATCTCGACGCTGAACGTTTCGGGCAGCACCTCCAGATGGCGGGCCGTTGAGAGGGGTTTCAGCCCCGGGATGATCGGGACGGTGATCCCGGCCTCGCGGCAGCGGCGCACGAAGTCGAAATACTTGCGGTTGTCGAAGAACATCTGCGTGATGACATACTCGGCTCCGGCGTTGATCTTGGCCTTGAGGTGAGCGATGTCGGAGGTGATGTCGCGGGCCTCGAAGTGGACTTCGGGATAGCCGGCCACGCCGATCGAGAATTTCGAGTGGTGGCACTCCTCGACCTCTCCGTCGATGAAGCGGCCCTGGTTCATGTCTGCGATCTGCCGCACGAGGTCGATGGCGTGGGCATGGCCCTGGGGGTGGGGCATGAAACGGCGTTCGTTCTGCGACTTGTCGCCGCGCAGGGCCAGGACGTTGTGCAGCCCGAGGAAGTCCATGTCGATCAGGGTGTCCTCGATGTCGTACTTCGCGAGTCCTCCGCAGATCAGATGGGGCACGACCTCCACGCCGTAGCGGTGTTGGATGGCTGCCGAGATGCCGACCGTCCCGGGGCGTCGGCGGACGACGTGCCAGTCGACGCTGCCGTCCTCGCGCACGGTCTCCTTGATTCCTTCGCGGTGGAAGGTGATGTTGATGTAGGCCGGGTCGTAGGGCATCAGCGGCTCGATGGCTGCGAAAATCTTCTGGCTTCCGTCGCCTTTGAGCGGCGGGAGGAGTTCGAAGGCGAACCGGGTTCGTTTCGTGGCGATTGCCTCGTGGATGATATCGACTACGTTCATGATGCGTGTCAGAGGTTGTTGGGAATGAGTTTTTTGATCTGTTCGACCTCCAGGCCGCGGCGGCGGGCGTAGTCGAGCAGCTGTTTGGTATCGATGGTTCCGACGGAGAAGTATTCGGCGTCGGCGAACATCAGCCCGCAGAGTGCTTCGCCGGGATCGATCATCCAGTTTTCGGTGAGCCGCATTCCGGTCGTGGCCTCGACGGCGAGCAGGTCGAAGACCTCGCGTTTGAGCGAGTGGTCGGGCGAGGCGGGGTAACCGAAGGCCATGCGGCGTCCGCGGTAGTCGCCGCGGATGATGCGCGGGATGTCGAGCGCCTCCGCGGTCTCGTAGCCCCACATCTGCCGCCGCACGAAGGTGTGCACGGCTTCGGCAAAGGCCTCCGTAAGGCGGTCGGCGAGGAGTTTCGCGAGGATGGCCGAATAGTCGTCGCCCGCGCTGCGGAACTGCTCTTCGAGTTTGCCGAGTCCGATTCCGGCCGTCAGGGCGAAGCAGCCGATCCAGTCGCCTTTCGGGGCGATCCAGTCGGCGAGCGAGCGGTTCTCCTCGCCGCGGGTCTGGTTGCGGAGCATCGGGAGCCGCTTTTCGCGCCCCTTGGCGTCGGTGACGATGATGTCGTCCTTCTCGGCGCGGGCGGGGAAGATCCCCACGACGCCCTGCAGGGTCAGCAGCCGCTGGTCGCGGATCCGGGCCAGCAGGGCCTGGGCGTCGTCGAAGAGCTTGCGGGCCTCGGCACCCTTTTCGGGGTGGTCGAGGATCTCCGGGTAGCGGCCCTTCAACCCCCAGGCCGGGAAGAAGAAGTTCCAGTCGATGAAGGGCTCGGCATCCGCGATGTCGAAGTCGGGGAAGACCATGCGCCCCGTGTGGAGCGGCTTGACGGGCTTGTGGGGCTCGGCTCCACGGCGGGCCTTGCGGACCTCGACGATCGGGATGAGGTCGCGTTCGCGCAGCTTGCGGGCATACGCTTCGCGCAGTGCGGCCTGCGTCTGCTTCACCCCGGCGATGTAGGCTTCGGCGCCGTCGCCGGTCAGGCGGGCGAGGATCTGGGTATTCTGGCTGGCGTTGGCCGAGTGGACCACCGCGCCGGAGTAGACCGGAGCGATCTTTACGGCCGTGTGGAGTTCGGAGGTCGTGGCGCCGCCGATGATGACCGGGATGCGCAGTCCGCGGCGTTCCAACTCCTGGCAGACGTGGGCCATCTCGTCGAGCGACGGCGTGATCAGCCCGCTCAGACAGATCGCCTGCGCGCCCCACGCCACGGCCTCGTCGACGATGCGCTCGGCTTCGACCATGACGCCCAGGTCGCGGATCTCGTATCCGTTGCAGGCCATCACCACCGCGACGATGTTCTTGCCGATGTCGTGGACGTCGCCCTTGACGGTGGCGATCACGACCTTCCCGGCCGAATGGGCCGACACGGCGGCGCCCTGTTCGATGTAGGGGGTCAGCACCGCCACGGCGCGTTTCATCACGCGGGCGGTCTTCACGACCTGCGGGAGGAACATCTTGCCCTCGCCGAACAATACGCCGACGCGCTCCATGGCGGGCATCAGCAGCCGGTCGATCACCTCCATCGGGCTGCCGAGCGTGCGGTAGCCTTCAAGGGCGTCCTCCTCGATGTGGTCGGCCACCCCCTTGAGCATGGCGTAGTCGATGCGCTCTTCGAGCGGCCCGCTACGCCAGGCATCGGGGGCCTGGGTCTGGGTCTGGGCGGTCTGCTGCACCTCGTGGGCATACTCCGTGAGGCGTTCGGCGGCATCGGCCCGGCGGCAGAGGATCACGTCCTCGACCCTTTCGAGCAGTTCGGGTTCGATCTCGCTGTAGACGCGCAGCATCTGGGGGTTGACGATCCCCATGTCCATCCCGGCGCGGATCGCGTGGTAGAGGAACGCCGAGTGCATCGCCTCGCGCACGGCGTTGTTGCCGCGGAAGGCGAACGAGAGGTTCGAGACGCCGCCCGAAACCTTCGCATGGGGCAGGTGCTCCTTGATCCAGCGTGTGGCGTCGATGAAGGCTTTGGCGTAGCCGTCGTGTTCGGGGATCCCCGTGGCGACGGCCAGCACGTTGGGATCGAAAATAATGTCTTCGGCCGGGAAGCCGTTTTCGGTCAGCAGGCGGTAGGCGCGTTCGGCAACCTCGATCTTGCGCTCGAAGGTGTCGGCCTGGCCGCGTTCGTCGAAGAGCATCACCACGGCGGCGGCTCCGTAGCGGTGAATCTCCGCCGCACGGCGCAGAAACTCCGCCTCGCCCTCCTTCAGCGAGATGGAGTTGACCACCGACTTGCCCTGCGTCACCTCAAGTCCCGCTTGAAGTACCTCCCACTTCGAGGAGTCGACCATCACCGGTACGCGGGCGATCTCGGGTTCCGAGGCCATCAGGTTGAGGAACGTGCGCATGGCCTCGACGCCGTCGATCATGCCGTCGTCCATGCAGACGTCGACGATCTGCGCCCCGGCCTCGACCTGCGCGCAGGCCACCGAGAGTGCCTCCTCGTAGTTGCCTTCGCGGATCAACCGGGCGAACTTCGCCGACCCGGCGACGTTCGTGCGCTCGCCGATGTTGATGAAGTTGGCCTCGGGGACCACCCGCAGCGGTTCC